>USJW01000018.1 GCA_900555045.1 uncultured Clostridium sp.
CCCAAATATCAAGCGGGATACATTGGAGCTGCGACTTGCTGACAATGCAGGTATTTGGTTAGGAGATGGCTGGGGTGAGAGCCCGGTCTACATCTCCCACATGTCCTTCGGCGCGTTGTCGAAGGAGACGAAGATCGCCCTGGCAAAGGGCAGCGCCATGGCCGGGACGGCCATGTGCTCCGGCGAGGGAGGGATCCTGCCGGAGGAGATGGAGGCGGCCTACAAGTACATTTTCGAGTATGTGCCCAATCTCTACAGCGTGACGCCGGAGAACCTGCGCCGGGCGGACGCCATCGAGATCAAGATCGGCCAGGGGACCAAGCCCGGCATGGGCGGCCACCTGCCGGGGAGCAAGGTGACGCCGGAGATCGCAAGCATCCGCAACAAGCCGCTGGGGCAGGATGTGATCAGCCCCTCCAAGTTCCCGGGGATCAACTCGAAGGAGGACTTAAAGGCGCTGGTGGACCGGCTACGTGAGGAGTCCGGCGGGCGTCCAATCGGCGTGAAGATCGCGGCGGGGCGCGTGGAGCGGGATCTGGAGTTCTGCGTGTTCGCGGAGCCGGATTTTGTGACCATCGACGGGCGCGGGGGAGCGACCGGGGCCAGCCCCAAGCTGGTGCGCGACGCAACCAGCCTGCCCACCGTCTACGCCCTGCACCGGGCCAGGAAGTACCTGGACAGCGTGGGAAGCCCCATCCAGCTGGTGATCACTGGCGGCCTGAGGGTGTCCTCGGACTTTGCCAAGGCGTTAGCCATGGGGGCGGACGCGGTTGCGATCGCCTCGGCCGCGCTGATGGCCGCTGCCTGCCAGCAGTACCGGATCTGCGGGACTGGCATGTGCCCGGTGGGCGTGGCCACCCAGGATCCCGCGCTGCGCCGCCGTTTCCCGGAGGAGGCCGCCGCGCTGCGGGTCGCCAACTTCTTAAACGTGTCCCGGGCGGAGCTTGAGACCTTCGCGCGGATCACCGGGCATGAGGACGTGCACGGGCTGTGCGTCGATGATCTTTGCACCACCAGCCGGGAGATCGCAGAGCACACGGACATCTGTCACGCGTAGGGCGTAAAAAAATAAAATCTGTGTCGTCGGTGAAATTTTACCTTGACTTTTGCAGAAGGATGGTCTATTTTAGATGGTATTAAATCAACCGGCGCTTCAACCGGCGCCGGGGGAATAGCTGTGAAGGAGACTCTTGCCTGAGAAATGTGACAGGAAGGGGGCGTCACCGACTGAGAGCGCCGCCGTGCAGGACTGGGCGAAGGGAACACTCCGGAGCTGGCATGCTGAACCGGCGCCCTTATCGCGCGCGAGGAAACCGATCTTAGGCATGTCCGTCGCACTCGTTACGTGCTGAGAGTGGGGAACCGGCTGGTCCGGTGCCCAATGCGGGTGGTACCGCGGGATTTGTCTGTGAACATTCATATCCCGTCCCGGAATACAACTTTGTGTGTATTCCGGGGCGGGATTTTTTGATGCCCGGATCCGGGATGCACACGAAAACCCAATCCACTTGTAGAAATGAGGAAAACACTATGGAATTCATCGACGGAGTAAGAGAGAAAGAGGTAATCGGAATCCGGCAGATTCTGTCCGGGGGCTTTGAGGGGAGGACAGTCCGGGTAAACGGGGCGGTCCACACCATCCGAAATATGGGCGAGGTGGCCTTCGTGGTGCTGCGCAAGGCTGAGGGCCTGGTGCAGTGCGTATACGAGGAGGGCGTTACCAATTTTGACATCCGAAATCTGAGAGAGGAATCCGCTGTGGAGGTGACGGGGACGGTAAAGCTTGAGGAGCGCGCGCCGGAGGGATTTGAGATCCGGCTGCGGGAGATCACCGTGCTGTCAACGCCCGCGGCGCCCATGCCCATCGCGGTGAGCAAATGGAAACTGAACACCTCCCTTGAGACCAAGCTGGCCCTGCGGCCAGTGTCCCTGCGCAACGTGCGCGAGCGGGCCAAGTTCAAGATCCAGGAGGGCATTGTCCGGGGCTTCCGGGACTACTTGTCAAGCCAGGGCTTCACGGAAATCCACACGCCGAAGATCGTGGCCCGGGGCGCGGAGGGCGGCTCCAACGTGTTTAAGCTCAACTATTTCAACAAGAAGGCGGAGCTGGGGCAGAGCCCTCAGTTTTACAAGCAGACCATGGTGGGCGTCTACGACCGGGTGTTTGAGGCGGCCCCCGTGTTCCGGGCGGAGAAGCACAACACCACCCGGCACTTAAACGAGTACACCAGCCTGGATTTCGAGATGGGCTACATCGACGGCTTCGAGGATGTGATGGCCATGGAGACGGGGATGCTCCAGTATGTGATGGACCTGCTGGCGCGGGAGTACAAAAAGGAGCTGCGGCTTCTGGACGTGACGCTGCCGGACGTCTCGCGGATCCCGGCGGTGCGGTTTGACCGGGCGAAGGAGCTGGTGGCTGAGAAGTATCAGCGCCGGATCCGCAACCCCTATGATTTGGAGCCGGAGGAGGAGCTGCTCATCGGCCGCTACTTTAAGGAGGAGTACGGCAGCGATTTCGTGTTCGTGACCCACTACCCGTCCAGGAAGCGCCCCTTCTACGCCATGGACGACCCGGCGGATCCAAAGTTCACCCTCAGCTTTGACCTGCTGTTTAAGGGGCTGGAGGTGACCACCGGAGGGCAGCGGATCCACGACTACAACACGATGATCCAGAAAATGGAAAAGCGGGGCATGGACCCGGCGGACATCGCCTCCTACCTGATGATCTTTAAATACGGCATGCCGCCCCACGGCGGTCTTGGGATTGGCCTGGAGCGCCTGACCATGCGGCTCCTTGACGAGCAGAACGTGCGGGAGACCACCCTGTTCCCCCGGGACGTGTCGCGGCTGGAGCCCTGACGGGGAGCGAAAGGAGGACAGACATGGCAAATCGAATCGATCATGAGACCATAGAGTATGTGGGAATTCTGGCAAAGCTGGAGCTCTCGCCGGAGGAGATGGAGGCGGCCGGAGCGGACATGAGCCGGATGCTGGACTATATCGACAAGCTGAACGAGCTGGACACGGAGGGTGTGGAACCCATGTCCCATATTTTCCCGGTGTACAACGTGTTCCGGGAGGACGTGGTCACGAACGGTGACGGAAGCGCAGACAGCCTGGCCGGCGCGCCCGAGAAGAAGGACGGCGCGTTTAAGGTGCCGAGGACGGTAGAATAGGAGGGATGTCCGGTGAACAGTTTATTGGATTTGACGGCAGTTGAGCTTAGCGGAAAGATAAAGGCGGGGGAGGTCACCGCTATGGAGGCGGTCCAGGCGGTGCTCGCGCACATCGATGAGGTGGAGCCAAAGGTGCACGCCTACGTGACCCTTGACGGGGAGCGGGCCCTTGCCAGGGCAGAACAGGTCCAGCGCAGCATCGAGGATAAGACCTTGACCGGGCCCCTCGCGGGGGTGCCGGTGGCGGTGAAGGACAATCTGTGCACAAAGGGGCTTCGGACTACCTGCGGCTCCCGGATGCTGGAGCAGTTTGTGCCAACCTACTCGGCACAGGCGGTGGAGAATTTAGAGCGGGCCGGCGCGGTGATCCTGGGAAAGACCAACATGGACGAGTTCGCCATGGGGAGCACCACGGAGACCTCGGCCTGGGGAAGCACCCGCAACCCCTGGAACCTGGACCATGTGCCCGGCGGCTCCTCGGGCGGCTCCTGCGCGGCTGTGGCGGCCAGGGAGTGTTTCGCGGCCCTGGGCTCGGACACCGGCGGCTCGATCCGCCAGCCCAGCTCCTTCTGCGGCGTGACCGGGATCAAGCCTACCTACGGCACGGTGTCCCGCTATGGCTTGATCGCCTACGCCTCCTCCCTGGATCAGATTGGGCCGGTGGCGAGGGATGTGACCGACTGCGCGGCCATCCTGGAGGCCATCGCCTCCCATGACCCCAGGGACAGCACCTCCATGGCCCGGGCGGACTGTGATTTCACCTCCGCGCTGCAAGACGACGTGCGGGGGCTGCGGGTGGGACTGCCGTGCAGCTATTTCGGCGAGGGCCTGGACCCGGAGGTGCGGGCGGCCGTTTACCGCGCGGCGGATGTATTAAAGGAAGGGGGAGCTGTGGTGGAGGAGTTCGACTTAGGGCTGGTGGACTACGCCATCCCGGCCTACTACGTGATCGCCTCCGCGGAGGCCAGCTCCAACCTGGCCCGGTTTGACGGCGTGAAGTACGGATACCGGGCGGCGGACTGCGAGGGACTCCACAGCATGTACAAGCGCACCCGCTCCGAGGGCTTTGGGCCTGAGGTGAAGCGGCGCATCATGCTAGGCTCCTTCGTGCTCAGCTCCGGCTACTATGACGCATATTATCTGAAGGCATTGCGCACCCGGGCGCTGATCAAGGCAGAGTTTGACCGGGCGTTCCGGAAGTTCGACGTGATCCTGGCGCCCGCCTCCCCGGGCACCGCGCCGCTTTTGGGCCAATCCCTGGAGGACCCGCTGAAGATGTACCTGGGGGACATTTACACCATCTCCGTGAACCTGGCCGGGCTTCCGGGAACCAGTGTGCCCTGCGGGCTCGACTCGTCGGGGCTTCCCATCGGCGTGCAGATGATCGGGGACTGCTTTAAGGAGAAGGAGATCATCCGCGCGGCGTACGCGTTTGAGAGGAGGAGCGAGCGATGAGCAGACAGTATGAGACCGTGATCGGCCTGGAGGTCCATGTGGAGCTGGCAACCAAGACGAAAATTTTCTGTTCCTGCTCCACGGAGTTCGGCGGGGCGCCAAATACCCACACCTGCCCGGTGTGCACCGGCATGCCCGGCGCCCTCCCGGTCCTAAATAAGCAGGTGGTGGAGTACGCGCTGGCGGTGGGGCTGGCCACCAACTGTGCGGTCAACCAGCACTGCAGGTTTGACCGGAAGAACTATTTTTACCCGGACAATCCACAGAACTATCAGATATCCCAGCTGTATCTTCCCATCTGCCACGACGGCTGGGTGGAGATTGAGACGGAGGACGGCGGCGTAAAGCGGGTGGGGATCCATGAGATCCACATGGAGGAGGACGCGGGCAAGCTGATCCACGACGAGTGGGAGGACTGCTCCCTGGTGGACTACAACCGCAGCGGAGTGCCGTTGATCGAGATTGTGTCCGAGCCGGATATGCGCAGCGCTAAGGAGGTGATTGCCTACCTGGAGAAGCTGCGGCTGATGATCCAGTATCTGGGAGCGTCGGACTGCAAGCTCCAGGAGGGCTCCATGCGGGCGGATGTAAACCTGTCCGTGCGCCCTGTGGGCGCGCCTGAGCTTGGGACGCGCACGGAGATGAAGAACTTAAACTCCTTCAAGGCCATCGCCAGGGCCATCGAGGGGGAGCGGGCCCGCCAGATCGAGCTGATCGAGGAGGGACGGGCCGTGGTGCAGGAGACAAGGCGCTGGGACGACAACAAGGAGAGCTCCAAGGCCATGCGCTCCAAGGAGGACGCCAAGGACTACCGGTATTTCCCGGACCCGGATCTGCCGCCGGTGTGGATCGACGACGCGTGGATCGAGGCGGTGAGGGCGCGCCAGCCGGAGCTAAAGACTGAGAAGATGGCCCGCTACATGGCGGACTACGGGCTTCCGCGCTACGACGCGGATCTGCTCACCAGCTCCAAGCGCATGGCGGACCTCTTTGAGGAGACCGTGAAGCTCTGCGGCAGGCCCAAGGAGACCTCCAACTGGCTGATGGTGGAGGCCATGCGCCTGCTAAAGGAGCAGGAGATGGATCCGGATCAGATGTGCTTTTCGCCCGCCCACCTGGCGGCGCTGATCCGCATGGTGGAGAAGAACGAGATCAACCGCACGGTGGCGAAGGCGGTGTTCGAGGAGATCTTTAAAAGCGATGTGGACCCGGAGCGGTACGTCGCGGAGAAGGGCCTTAAGGTTGTGAGCGACGAGGGCGCGCTGCGCGCGGCCGTGGAGGCGGTGCTGGCGGCCAATCCGCAGTCCGCAGCGGACTACAAAAACGGCAAGGACAGAGCCTTGGGATTTATCGTGGGGCAGACCATGCGGGCCATGAAGGGAAAGGCCGATCCGGCCCTGGTCAACCGCCTGGTGCGGGAGATGATCGCCCGTTAGCCGCGCGCTATAATCCGGGGCAGGAATAAAAAATAACACGTAAGAAAATTTGGTATTGACGGAACCACCCGATTAGTGATATGCTTTTTAACAATGCAGGAAAGTGTAGATGACTGGAAGACAAATGTCTGCACACCGGCAACAAAAATGGATGAGAAGATCATGAGGAGGAAATTATGAAGCCATATGCGGAGATGACAAAAGAAGAACTGATCGCGCTGCGCAAAGATTTGAAAGCCCAGTACCGCGAGATGCAGGGCAGGGACTTAAAGCTGGATATGTCCAGAGGCAAGCCCAGCGCAGAGCAGCTTGATTTATCTATGGGCATGATGGATGTGCTCGGAAGCGACAGCGACCTGATCTGTGAGGACGGAACCGACTGCCGCAACTACGGTGTCCTGACCGGTATCGACGAGGCCAAGGTGCTGCTGGGCGACATGATGGAGGTGAATCCGGATCAGATCATCATTTACGGCAACTCCAGCCTGAACGTGATGTACGACACCGTTTCCCGCTCCATGACCCACGGCGTGATGGGAAACACCCCCTGGTGTAAACTGGATAAGGTTAAATTTCTCTGCCCCGTTCCCGGATATGACCGCCATTTTGCCATCACCGAATATTTCGGGATTGAGATGATCAATGTGCCGATGACCCCGGAGGGTCCGGATATGGATATGGTGGAGGAGCTGGTGGCTGCGGATTCTTCCATCAAAGGAATCTGGTGCGTGCCCAAGTACTCCAATCCCCAGGGCTACTCCTACTCCGACGAGACGGTCCGCCGCTTCGCCCGCTTAAAGCCGGCCGCTCCGGACTTTAGGATCTACTGGGACAACGCCTACGGCATCCACCACCTGTACGACCACGACCAGGATCACTTAATCGAGATTCTGGCAGAGTGCAAGCGCGCGGGGAACCCGGATCTGGTTTACAAGTTCGCCTCCACCTCCAAGATCAGCTTCCCCGGCTCCGGAATCGCCAGCATCGCGGCTTCCTTAAACAACCTGGAGGACATCAAGCGCCAGTTAAAGTACCAGACCATCGGGCACGACAAAGTGAACCAGCTGCGCCATGTGCGCTTCTTCAAGGATATCCACGGCATGGTGGAGCACATGCGCAGACATGCGGATATTATCCGCCCCAAGTTCGAGGCAGTGGAGGAAATCTTACAGCGCGAGCTGGACGGACTGGGGATCGGCCAGTGGACCAACCCCAAGGGCGGCTACTTCATCTCCTTTGACGCGCTGGAGGGCTGTGCCAAGGAGATCGTGGCGAAGTGCAAAAAGGCCGGCGTGGTGATGACCGGCGCGGGCGCCACCTATCCCTACGGCAAGGACCCGGAGGACAAAAACATCCGCATCGCCCCCACCTATCCGCCCCTCGGCGATCTGATCACCGCCACCGAGCTGTTCGCGCTGTGCGTGAAGCTGACCAGCGTTGAAAAATTGTTGAAAAACATGGATTGAGGACGCCTTTTCAGGAAAATGATTCAAGTGTAAAAAAATATCTTCTCCAGATAATGATAAGGAGCGGCCAGACGGCAAACGAGTCGTCTGGTCCGCTCCTTATCATTTTTTTGAGAGGAGGCCGGGCCGTGGAGCCGCAGAGGCAAAGGTTTCGAGGAAAATGCGATCTGTTCACCGTCTGCCTGGTGCCGGGGTTTACGGCCGCGTTCGCCTCCGTGGGCAGCTTGTTTGACACAAATCTGTCGGTGCTGGGAAACAGCATGGGCCACCGCCTGCTGTTTTTTGTCTGGGGCTGGATCACGGGCGGATACTATTTCTGGTACACCCGCTATCTGTTCCGGCTGGGGCAGTGTCGGAGCCGTGCAGCGCGGTGGCTTGCCGGGGCGGCGGGCCTTTTTATGATGTGGGCCGTGGTGATCCCCTATTACCCGGAAAAGCGGCCTGTTTTGGCCGCGCTCCACGTGCTGTTCGCGTTCTTCTCGCCGATCTTGCTGGCGGTATCCCTGGGACTGTTCGTGGCGGAGCTTGGAACGCGCGATCCCGGCCGCTATCAGAGCGCCTGGCGTGTGATGGGGGTGCTCATTTTCACGGCGGTGGGGATTTTGGCGGTCTCTGGATTTATAAACAGCTTCTTAGAAATGTTCCTGGTGGCGGGAATCTGTGGATATCTCCGGTATCTGGAGCGGCTCCTCGTGGAGGAGCGGGCGGCGGACACCTCCCGCGGTCTACACCGCGCTCCCCAGGTAGAACAGCACGCCGGACACCAGAAACACCGCGCCCCCTGAGAAATCGGACACGAAGAACCGCGCCAGGGAGAGCGGAGCTGCGAGGCCGGGGAGAAAACCGAAGGACCAAAAGACGGCCAGAACGTAGAGCGCCATGAGGGCCGCGCTGGCGATCAGGCACCTGCGCCGGTCTTCCTGGCTTGCCGCCGGGATGGGAATGATCCGGTTGATTCCGTGCATCAGAGCGTTTGCCAGCGCAAAAAACAGGAAGGGCCAGACAAACTGGCGAAACAAGAGATAGGGGAGAGCCTGGTACTGACGCTTTCGCAACAGGTCCAGATATTGCATGATCCTCAGGCCGACGGCTGTCCACACTGCGGTGGTGAGGGCCCAGATTGCCGCCAAAAGAAGATGGCGCTTTCTCGCCGCCGCCTTCGCCGCCGTGTCCTCCGCCGTTTCCTCCGTCACCGGGGGCTGGCCGTAGATGACGGTGAGAAGCTCCACCTCAAATGCCTTTGCCAGCGCCTCAAGTATCTCGAGGCTTGGCTGGGTCCTGCCGGTCTCCCAGTTGGACACAGCCTGCCGGGTGACACTCAGCTTCTCCGCCAGCTGCTCCTGGGACAGTCCCCGCTCTCTTCTCAGTTTTCCGATATGTTTGCCCACTGCATTGTTCATAATGACCTCCTTGCGGAATTTCCCGCAATTTAATGATACCCGGTTTGGCATCTCCTGTCACGCAACAAACCGTTGCATCGGGCATTTCTTGGCCTAGAGCGTCTCCACCACCAGCTGCGCCCGCCAGAGCGTCTCGTCCAGGGGGCGCTTTTTTGCGGCCGCGTCGATGATCAGCTGGCCGAGCTCCACCTCGAAGCGGTGGATGTCCAGGTGGGAGCCGCCGGTGCTGAGGATGGTCTTGCGGCTTCCCGCGCGCAGGTTCTTCTCAAAATCCCGCAGCCAGGGGTAGGCCCCCAGGATCTCGGCCTGCTCGTAGGCCAGCCGGCAGGAGGAGATACCGCCCATGATCATCAGGCGGGAGGCGATCTCGTCGCCGGTGGCCCAGCAGATAAACCGGTAGGCCTCCTCCTTCTGGAGCGAGTGGGCGCTGACGCCCAGCACGCCGCCTCCTAAGAGCGGGCGGGAGCCGGGAACCGGCGCAAAGCCCACCTGGTTGGCGGAGAGGGCGTTCTGGGCCCGGATGATGCCGGAGGCATGGTTGGCAAAGAGGATGGTCATGGCCGTCTTTCCGCGGACGAAGGCGTCGGTGGCCGCGGTCCAGCTGTGAATCACCTCCGGGTCCGCGTAGGCGGCGGCCTCCAGGTAGTTTCTCAGCACCTTTTTCGCCTTCGGGGAGGAGAGGTGCAGCCGTCCGTCCTCGTCGTAGCTGTCCGCGCCCATCCCCAGGAGGCGCACCAGGTACTCGCTGGCCGTGGAGGAGGCGGTTCCCAGGGCGATGCTGGTGCCGTAGTCCGTGGGCGACTCCGGGCGGAAGCTGCGGGTGAAGAACCGCGCCACCTCGTTATACTCCTCAAAGGTCTCGGGAACCCGCAGGTGCTGCTTGGTGGCCTCAAAGTAGCTGCGCATCTGCATGGCATCCTCGAACAGGTCGCGGCGGTAGAAGAGCATCTGGGTGCTGATGTCGAAGGGGAACGCGTACAGGGTTCCGTCCACATAGGCGTAGTTCTCCTCCAGGCCGGGAAGAAAACGGGTGAGATGCTGTTTGGCATCGGGGTCCAGGCGGGTTAAGGGCTCCAAAATGGTCGGGGCCATGGAGTCGAAGCAGGACACGTCCAGGCGGATCACATCCCAGTTTAACTCCTGCCCGGAGAGAATGTGGCTGTAGATGGTGCTTAGGGGGAAGGTCTCCAGCTCCACCTTAATGCCGGTCTGCCGGGTGAAATTGGGCAGCAGGCAGCTTAGGGCCTGGGCGGTGGGGGAGGAGAGGAACAGCACCCGCAGCGTCTTTTCCCTGAGGACGGCGGGGCTCTTCTCAAAGGGCTGGCAGCAGGAGGGGGAGAGCACGCGGGAGGCCAGAGTGCCGCCTGATTCCACGGTGTCTAAAATGGCCTCGGCCGCCTCCTCGCCCAGGCGGGAGTAGTTGAGCGCCAGGGTGCAGTAGCGGCTGTCCTGGACCGCGCGCAGGGGGGCCAGGGTGAAGATCTGCGGCTCCTGCTTTACGCCCACCGTGTGGCTGGCGTTGTAGAGCTGGTCCGCGATCTCCACGCCGGAGGTGATGAAGCTGCCGCAGGGCTTGGCGCCGGTGAACGGCAGGTACGCGTCGGTGGAGCACTTTCCGTAGCTCATCTCCACATACGCTTCGGACGGCAGATCCGTGAACACGGAGCGCACCCCCTGAAGAAAATCGTGGTTGGGGGAGTAGTAGGTGCTGCCGGTAAAAATCTTGGGGGCCGCAAGGCCGCTGTCCGCGGCGCGCTTTGCCAGCTCCACGCC
This sequence comes from uncultured Clostridium sp., assembly GCA_900555045.1. Lineage (GTDB taxonomy): Bacteria > Bacillota > Clostridia > Lachnospirales > Lachnospiraceae > Enterocloster. The sequence continues at coordinate 10,710 of USJW01000018.1, forward strand.
GGCTTCATAAAAGTCAAAGTAAAAGCAGGGGGCCTCGCCCTGTCCGGGTTTACGCTCCATAAAGAGCACCGGCGTCTGGGCCAGGCTCGGGACGGCGTAGCGGCTGTCCGCATCCGGCAGGCAGGTCACGGTCAGAATCGCGCAGGCCTTGGCCGCTATGGCGCCGTCGATGGCCTGCTGCTCCCGATAGAGCACGTTGTCCGTCAAAAACAGCCGGGCAGAGTAGCCGCGCTCTTCCAGGCTTCTTAAAATTCCGGAATAGAGGTCACAGTACCGGGCATTGCGGATATCCGGCAATATGACCGCCACCGTCCGCGTCACTCCCTTTCGCAGGAGGCTGGCCTGCTCGTCGATCCGGTATCCCAGCGCTCTGGCTGTCTCCTGTACCAGACGAATTTTTTCGCTGCTGACTCCCGGCTTCTTATTTAATACATTGGATACTGTGCTGTGGGAAACACCCGCGGCTTTTGCGATATCTTTGATTGTGGGCATATTCAAGTCCTTTCTCTATCCGGTTGCCGGAAGGTAAATATAAGTCAATTTAATTATAGAAAAAAATCGGTTAAAAAGCAATCAGTATGCGGAACTGGGGATGGGTATCAGGCCAGGTGGTCGCCTCGAAGCCATGCTTTTTCAGAACCTCCAGACAGTATTTCTGTGTTTCGTGCTCCTTAAAACCGGTCTCCGGGTGGTTCCAGAGCCGCTTGGTACAAATCTCCCATATTAAATCCTCCTTATATCTGATAGCAGTGAAATAGTTTATCCAACTATCTTCAGAGGGTAAAGTACCATAACGGTTTTGATACATGTACCAACTTGCATGTTGGTACATAGGTCAGAATAAATTAACAGCTCATAATCAGCTCGAGGAGCAGTTCTACCCCCTCCTTAATCTGTTCGTCCGAGGCGGAGGAGAAGGAGAGGCGCAGATATCCCTCCCCCTTGCTTCCCTCGGTGAAAAAGGTATTTCCGGGCATCAGAAGCAGCCCCTGCCTCTCGGCGGCGGCCGTGAGCTGTCGGTCGTTCAAGTGTTCCGGCAGGCGGACCCAGATCACCAGGCCGCCGGCAGGCTCGCGAAAGGACAGCCCTGGGATGCGCCAGAGCGCTTCGCACATCAGGTCCCGCTTGCGCCTGTAAAATTCGGTCAGAAATTTCCGGTGCTTTTGGCAGTAGCCTTTTTCATAGAAGCGCGCCCACATGTACTGGCTCATGCTGTTGAGGAACAGCTGGTCCTTGTTGATGATCCGCCGGTAGGTTTTGATCACGTTGTCGGGCGCCACAATGTAGCCGATCCGCGCGCCGGGAAAGAAGGACAGGTTGAAGGAGTCCATGTAGATGACGGAGTTTGTGCGGTCCATGGAGTACAGGCTGGGGAGGTGCACGCCGCTGTAGTTGAAGTCATACATGGAATCGTCCTCCACAATCGGGATGTTGTGGGTGAAGGCGCAGTCCAGGAGCCGCTTGCGCTTTTCAAGGCTCATGACGCTGGTGGAGGGGTTGTGAAAATTGGGCATGGTGTAGATCAGCCTGGGGCGGTAGCGCTCCACCAGGTTCTCGAGGACCTCGATCTGTATCCCGTCCGGCTCCGTGGGCACAAAGAGCACGTGTGCGCCCGTGTGCAGCAGAATGTTTACGATGGCCGGCAGAACCGGTTCCTCCACGACGGCGAAATCCCCCTCCTTTAAGTACATGAAGGCGATGTTGCTGAGGGCCTCGTAGGTCTCGCTTATCACCTGGATATTCTGCGGCTGCACGTAGATGTTCCGCTCAAAGAGCATGTCCGCCAGGCAGCTTCTAAGTCGCTCGGTGCCCTGGGGATCGCAGAACCAGAAGGGCTCCGCCGTCCCGTCGGCCGCGATCTCCCCAAGGATCTCATGGATGTAAGCCAAAGGAAGCGTCTCGCGGTTGGCCAGCACTCCGGCAAATGGGATCGCGTCGGAGAGGTAGGAGGAATTGTACAGGCGCTGGAAGGTGTTCTGAAGTCCTAAAAAATGGTAATTAAAATTTTTGTCCAGGGAGGAGAAGGGGCGCTTTGTCTCGGTCTTGCTGTCCGGCTTCACCTCCGCCGGGCTGTTTCTGACAAAATATCCCCTGGGCGCCTTGACGGACGCGTAGACCAGGCCCTCCTGGATCAGAAACTCGTAGGCCTTCTTCACGGTGTTGCGGTGGACGCCAAGCTTTTCCACCAGCTGCCGCTCTGAGGGGAGCTTGAAGCCGTCCGCCAGCTGGCCGGACAGAATCTGATCCCGGATCGTGTTCCGGATCTGCTTATACAGTGGGGTTGTGCTGCCATGCTTTAACTGAATATCCATGATTTTCTCCTCCTTATGGGGTTTCCTGTGAGAGCGCGCAGACTCTCGCTATAAACTCGTCCATCTCCCTGGTCTTCCATTTGCTTTTGTGAAAAAATATCTGCTGGTACATGACGGCCTTCAAATCTTTCACATCCAGCTGGATCAGCTCGCCCCGCCGGAGGCACTCTTCGGCCGCAAAGCGGGGGAGATAGGAGATGCCGCCGTTCTCCCTCAACAGCTTGGTGATAAAATCGGTGTTGCTGACCTCCACGGCGGGGATCAGCTCCAGGCTCTGGGTCTCCAAAAATGAGTCCAGCGCTCTCCGGTAGTTCTCATTTTTTTCGGTGAGGAAAAATGGCTCCCCGATGAGGTCACTGAGGCAGACGGTTTTCGGGCGGCCGTCCCAGTAGGAGGGGGAGGTGACAAACACGATGGGCTCCAGCTGGTCCATGGCTTTCACCCAGTTTTTATTGTACCGGTCACTGTCCAGGAGATAGATCAGGTCCAGCTGGTTCTGCTCTAACAGCTCGTAGAGCTGCCCCGGCGGGGCGGTTGTGATTTTGATGGGGACTTTTGGGTGGTGTGTCCGGAAATAGCGCAGCACGGGCGGCAGCTTTGTGAAGCACAGGGACTCCAGGGTGCCGATGTGCAGGGGATTTTTGAGCTCGGTCTCCTCGGAGGCCAGCTCCCTCGCCTGGTTGACATCCCGGAGGATCTGCTGGCTCTGCTCGAGGAAGCGCCGCCCCTGGGGCGTCAGGGCTATTTTTCTGCCGAGGCGGTCGAACAGCCGGGTGCCAAGCTCCTCCTCCAGCAGCCGGATCTGTACGGTCACGGCGGACTGGGAGTAGCCCAGGAGCTCCGCGGTTTTTGAGAAGCTCTCCAGCTGGGCCGCCGTGACAAAGGTCTTTAACTGTCTGAGTTCCACGGTTTGCCTCCTTTGATATGAATTTAATTCAATTATATCATAAATTCTATGAATTTGATTTATTTATTTCTTGTGCTAAAATGAGACCATAGAGCGGCCGGCTGCGCAGCGGACACTTGAGTTTTCAGTGAAAAGAGGAAGGATTTATGTCGTTTATCAGTATCTTTGACGTTTTGGGCCCGAACATGGTGGGGCCCTCCAGCTCCCACACTGCGGGCGCGTGCTCCATCGCCCTGTTGGCCCACAAAATGTTGGGGGAGCCGGTCAGGCAGGTGGAATTTACCCTCTACGGCTCCTTCGCCAAGACCTACCGGGGACACGGCACGGACCGGGCGCTGCTGGGGGGCGTGATGGGATTTGCCACGGACGATGTGCGCATACCGCAGGCATTCCAATTGGCTGAGCAGCAGAATATTGCGTGGCACTTTGCCTGCAATGAGACGGAGACGGAGCTGCACCCCAACACGGTGGACATTTCTGTGACGGGCGTCACGGGGAAAACCGTATCCCTGAGGGGAGAATCGGTGGGCGGCGGTAAAATACGGATTGCGCGCATAAACGGCATCGAGGTGGATTTTTCGGGCGAGTACAATACGCTCATTGTGGTCCACAGGGACTGCATCGGCATGGCCGCCCACATCACCAGCTGCCTGAGCGAGGGGCAGGTCAACATTGCCTTTATGAAGTTGTTCCGGGAGGCCAGGGGCGACAAGGCGTACAGCATCGTGGAGTTTGACGGGGTGCTGCCGGACGCCATCCTGCAGAAAATCCGGGAGAAGAAGGACGTGGCGAATGTGATGCTGATACAGGTGAGGGAGGGAAAATGATGGATTTTAAGAATGCGGCGGAGCTGGCGGCGCTCTGCGAAACCTACGGCTGCCCGATCTCCGAGATCATGAAGCGCAGAGAGTGCAGCCAGACGGATGTGACAGAAGAGGCACTTGATGAGCGGATGAGCCAGGCGCTTGAGATTATGAGAAGGGCGGCAAATGAGCCGATTGAAGCGCCGCGGCGCTCCATGGGAGGGCTGATCGGCGGCGAGGCCAGGCAGGTGGATCTGCATCGGCGGGAGGGAAAGGCCATCTGCGGGAGCCCGCTCTCCCGGGCGATCACCTACGCCATGGCGGTGCTGGAGGTGAACAGCTCCATGGGATTGATTGTGGCGGCCCCCACGGCCGGCTCCTCGGGGGTGGTGCCCGGGGTTTTGCTGGCGCTCCAGGATGAGAACGGTCTCTCCGACCAGGCGCTTCTTGGCGCGCTGTACAATGCCAGCGCCATCGGCTACCTGGCTATGCGAAATGCCACGGTCTCGGGAGCCGTGGGCGGCTGCCAGGCGGAGGTGGGGGTGGCCTCGGCCATGGCGGCCAGCGCGGCGGTGGAGCTCATGGGCGGAACGCCGAACCAGTGCCTGGAGGCGGCGTCCACCGCGCTCATGAACCTGCTTGGCCTGGTGTGCGACCCGGTGGGGGGCCTGGTGGAGTATCCCTGCCAGAACAGGAACGCCATCGGCGCAGCGGGGGCGCTTACAGCGGCGGAGCTGGCCCTTTGCGGAGTGAAGCAGATGATCCCCCTCGACGAGATGCTGGCGGCAATGTACAATGTGGGAAGGCGGCTCTCACCGGATTTTCGGGAGACGGCGATGGGCGGGTGCGCGGTCACGCCGTCGGCATGCGCGGCGTGCGGGAAGTGCTCTTAGATAGAAAAAGATAGAAAACGGGCTGACAAATGGCAACCCGTTTTCTGTGAGGCAGTAAAAAACAAACCGTTTATAGGAAGTTGGTATTAGAAATCCACGCTCTCGTCGTAGAAGCAGCACTTTAACAGCTTTGCCATCTGCTCCGGGTCGATGGATCTGGGGTTGGAACCGGTGCAGGCGTCGCCAACAGCCAGCTCGGCAACCTTCGGCAGCTTCTCCATGAACTCCTTCTCGTCGATGATTCCGCCCTCGTAATCCTTGATGCAGGCCGGAATATCCAGAGCCTTGTTCATCTCTAAAAGCCGTGCGATGAGCGCATTTGTCAGCTCCTCGTCGGTGGTGCCGGGCAGGCCTATGAACTTGGCGATCTTCGCATATCTTGCAGCGGCCTCAGGTTCTTTGGAGTTGAACTTGATCACCTTGGGGAGGTACATTGCATTTGCACAACCGTGAACAATGTGGCCGCCGGAATATGCTGCCCCGGTCTTGTGGGCCATGGAGTGAACGATTCCCAACAGGGCGTTGGAGAATGCCATTCCGGCCAGACACTGGGCATCGTGCATCTTATCACGGGCTTCCATATCCCCGTTATAAGACGGAATCAGATACTCGTTAATCATCTCGATGGCATGGAGAGCTAACGGGTCGGTGTACTCGCAGTGAAGGGTGGAAACGTACGCCTCGATGGCGTGGGTCATGGCGTCCATGCCGGTGTGAGCGGTCAGCTTCTTGGGCATGGTCTCGGCCAGGGTCGGATCTACGATGGCGACATCCGGGGTGATGTTGAAGTCAGCCAGCGGATATTTGATGCCTTTCTTGTAGTCGGTGATAACGGAGAATGCGGTAACCTCGGTGGCCGTGCCGGAGGTGGAGGAAACTGCACAGAATTTTGCCTTGGTGCGCAGGGTCGGGAAGCTGAACGGTGTGATCAGATCCTCGAAGGTAACCTCGGGGTACTCGTAGAATGCCCACATGGCCTTCGCCGCGTCGATGGGGGAACCGCCGCCGATGGCAACGATCCAGTCGGGACCGAATGCGCGCATAGCCTCAGCGCCTCTCATCACGGTGTCAACGGAAGGATCCGGCTCAACGCCCTCGAACAGCTGCACTTCCATGCCAGCCTCTTTTAAGTAATCTACCACTTTGTCCAGGAAGCCGAAGCGCTTCATGGAGCCGCCGCCCACAACAACGATGGCTTTCTTTCCGGTCAAAGTCTTTAACGCCTCCAGGGCGTCCTTTCCATGGTAAAGATCTCTCGGCAATGTAAATCTCATAGTGAATCTCTCCTTTTCTCAATGAAATATATAGATCCATGACAGGCGCTTTTGCGCTCCGTCATGTTCGTTATTTTTTTGACGATTACATCATACCACGGATCAGGCGGGGGTGGTAGATACGAAAAAGGAATACCGGTATTCCAATATCGGTATCCCTTAAAAATGGTGTCTGTGACAGCGCATCAGGACAGCTGGCTGGTCAGGCGGAAGAGGTAGTTTACTAACTCCTTCTCCTCCTTTGACATCCGGTAGCCGCTGCGGTAGATGAGGATGTCCCGGTGCAGGTTTCCGGGGTAGCTGCAGGTCTTCTGGACCAGGCCCAGGTCGCCGAGGAGGTGGTAGGGCACCGGGGAGGTCCACATGAAGGTGCCCGGAACCTGCCGCAGCAGCTCAAACTGGCTTCCGCGGTCATAGATGGAGATGGTTTTGCGGGAGCTTCCCCCCGCGGAGGAGGAATCCTCCGACTCAAAGGTGAAGGAGGGGGTCTGTGTGTCCCCCTGGACCAGCTGGATGTAGTCGCTAAGGTCCAGGTAGGTGAGATTTTCCCGGTCCGCCAGGGGATGGGAGGCGGACATCAGAAGGTTGCAGGAGAACTCCCACAGCTCCTTCCCCTCCAGGTTCTCGTCCTGGAGCATCTTCTGGTAGTAGGGCGCGTAGAGGGACTGGCAGCGGACCACCCCCAGGTCAAAGGTCTTGGCGGCCACGCCGCGGATGGTGTCGCGGGAGTTGGTCTCCAGATAGTTCACCTTCATGGTTGGGAATGCGGTCATCTCCCGGATGAAGGTGGAGAAAGCGTAGGATATGTAGGTGGCCCGGGGGACGGAGATGCTGATGGAGAGCGTCCGCTCGCCGTTTTGCTGGCAGAGGGCCTCGATCTGCTCCTCCTGGACCAGGATGGCCTTTGCGTAGCGCAAAAACTCCTCCCCGCGCTTGGTGGGGACCATCCCACGGCTGGTGCGGTCGAAAATGGGGCTCCCCAAATCCCGCTCCAGCTCCCGGATAATTTTGCTCAAATGGGGCTGGTTCATATAAAAATTTTGAGCGGCCTTGGTGATAGAACCGGTTTTTTCCACCTCCACGGCATATTTCAAATAAGAAAGATTCATAGTGTAACTCCCAAAAAAGTGTGGTATAATAATGAAACGTAAATCTTACCATCGATTATAATGCATTGCCGTAAAAATGAAAAGGGAAAGAAGTGAGGACTTTTATGGATAATATGGATTACAAGATTCTGCACATACTGAAGGAGAACGGCAGGGAGACTGCTTCTGATATCAGCAAGAAGGTGCATCTTTCCGTCTCCGCCGTGCTGGACCGGATCAAGAAGATGGAGGAATCGGGGCTGATCAAGGGCTACACCGTGGTGGTGGACTCCAAGGCTCTGGGCAACGATGTGACGGCGCTGATGGAGATCAGCCTGGAGCACCCCAGATATCACGACTCCTTCACCGAAGTGATCATGGACCACCCCAACATCCTGGACTGCTACTATCTGACGGGGGACTATGATTTTGTGCTGAAGATATCCTGTGCGTCCTCCGACGAGCTGGAGCGGATTCACCGCAACATCAAGAGTCTGCCGGGCGTATCCGCAACCAGAACCCATTTCGTGCTAAAGGAAATTAAAAATACATACTCTGCGATTCCGGGAGAGGAAGCAGAGTGAGCATCATCGATAAGGAGAGAGTAAGATGAAGACACTGGGATATTACAACGGGCGATACGATGAGGTGGACCGGATGATGGTCCCCATGAACGACCGCGTTTGCTATTTCGGGGACGGCGTGTACGACGCGGGGCCCTGCCGGAACTACCATATTTTTGCGCTGGATGAGCACGTGGACCGGTTTTTCAACAGCGCGTCCATGCTGGACATCCACATGCCCTGCTCCAAGGAGGAGTTAAAGGCGCTGTTAAACGATCTGGTGAAAAAGCTGGATACGGGGGACATGTTCGTGTACTACCAGGTGACCCGCGGGACGGCGATGCGGGACCACACGTTCTCGGACGGCCCGGCCAATCTCTGGGTGATGCTAAAGCCCGCAGGGACGCCGAACCTGTCGGAGAAGATCCGGCTGATCACCGTGGAGGACACCCGTTTCTTCCACTGCAACATCAAGACCTTAAACCTGATTCCCAGCGTGATGGCCTCCCAGAAGGCCAAGGAGCACGGGTGCCAGGAGGCGGTGTTCCACCGGGGCGACCGGGTGACCGAGTGCTCCCACAGCAACTGCCATATCTTAAAGGACGGGCGGCTGATCACGGCTCCGCTTGACAATTTGATCCTGCCGGGGATCGCCAGGGCCCATCTGCTTCGCATCTGCGAGCGGCTCGGGGTGCCGGTGGACGAGCGTCCCTTCACCCTGGCGGAGCTTTTTGCGGCCGACGAGGTGTTAGTCACCTCCTCCAGCAAGTTCTGCATGTCGGCGTGCGAGATCGACGGCAAGCCGGCGGGCGGCAAGGCGCCGGAGCTTGTCGCAAAGCTGCAGGCCGCTGTCATGGAGGAGTATTTACAGGAGACAGAGTGAGTGAGAAGAGATAAATTACGCCGCCGCATGGCGGCATTGATCAGCGGAATATTGATCAGCACGGCTTGTCTGACGGGATGCGCCCCACCGGTTGGCGCTCCCATCAGCCAGTCGTCTTTTTTGTTGGACACCTTCGTGACGGTGACGGTTTACGGCAGCAGCAACCTGTTTTCGCAGAAGACGAAGAAGGCGGTTCAGGGGAGTCTGGATCTGTGCAGGGAGTATGAGCAGCTGCTGAGCAAAACCATCGACACCAGCGAGATTTATAAGATCAACCACCGGGAGGCGGGGACCAGGTCCATGACCGTCTCGGACGACACGGCGCGGGTGATCGAGCGGGGACTGCGCTACTGCAGCCTGTCGGACGGAGCCTTCGACATCACCATTGAGCCCTTAAGCTCCCTGTGGGATTTCAAGGGGCCGGACTACCGGGTGCCGGATGAGTCGGAGATCGAGAAGGATATGCACCGGGTGGATTACCGGGCGCTTCACGTGGAGGGCGATCAGATCCTGTTTGACCGGGACGACACGAGCATCGACCTGGGGGCCATCGCCAAGGGATACATCGCGGACCGGATGAAGGAGTACCTAAAGGAGAACGGCGTCACCAGCGCGGTGATCAACTTAGGCGGCAATGTGCTCTGCCTGGGGGAGCAGCCGGGCGGGAAGCCCTTTCACATCGGGCTCCAGAAGCCCTTCGCGGACCACTCGGAGACGGTGGCGGCGCTCAATATTAAGGACATGTCGGTGGTGTCCTCCGGTGTGTATGAGCGGCATTTTGTGAAGGACGGGGTCAACTACCACCACATTTTAAATCCCCGAACCGGGTTCCCGTACGAGAACGGCCTGGTGCAGGTCTCCATCATTTCGGAGGAGTCGGTGGACGGGGACGGGCTCAGCACCACCTGCTTTGCGCTGGGGCTTGAGCGCGGGATGGAGCTTTTAAACTCCATGGACGGTGTGTACGGGATTTTCATAACGGAGGACGGGACGCTGCACTATTCCGACGGCGCAGAGGACTTTCTGGAGTGAGGAGGAAACGCCTTTTACGGCGTTTTTTCTTTACATTTTGGGGTGGGTATACTACAATAGTACCGATATGTGCTTGAGAATTTTGGAAATTCAGGTGTGAGAGATGATCGAGAAAATAAAGAAAGCGTGTTTCAATTATGAGACGGTCAGCTATGTGATCTGCGGCGTTCTGACCACGCTGGTGGACTTTTTGTCCTACTCGCTGTTCCGGAAGGCCGACTTGAGCGTGGAATTGTCCCAGGCGTTTTCCTGGGTGGCGGCGGTATTCTTCGCGTACGTGGTGAACAAGCTGATCGTATTCCGGAATTTTAACCTGCGGCCGACCTATCTGGCCCGGGAACTGGGCACCTTCACGGCGGCCCGGGCGGTCTCCGGCGTGCTGGTCTGGGCCATGATGGTCGGACTTATGCGGCTGGCCGGGGATCGGGGCTTTTTGTTTGAGCTGTTCTGCAAAGGGCTGGTATCTGTGGTGAACCTGGTTTTGAACTATGTGTTCAGCAAGGTTTGGATATTCAAGAAAACGACCGGTGAAGAAAGGTGAAACTGCCATGGAACGGGATGAAGTGGAGCGGGTGGAGCGGGAGCTGGACGAAATTTTGAGCATCGTCCAGCCGGACCGCACTGCCCAGGGCAGCGCAGAGACATTGACTGGAGAGAATATGCGAAGGAGAACGACAGAGCCGGTCGAGTGGCTGGACGAAGACTATACAGACGGGCTGGAACCGAAAAGCGGGGAGGCCGGCAAAGCGCGGCGGGGAAGAAGCCGGGCGAGGGCGGAGGCCGCAGGGACGGAGGAAGAAGGCGGGGACGAGCTGAGCGGGGAAGTGCCGGAGTGCGACGAGTACGACTACGGCGATGAGTTCCCGGAAAACGGGGAATATGTCTACGAGGAGGAGGCCGCGCCGGAGGATGGCGTGTACGATGGGCGGCGAGGGCCGGCCCTGCGCATACTGAAGCCCTCCGACGGGCTGTTGGCGGCGTTTTTTGTCCCGGTGGTTGTGATGATCATCGTGTTCGCGCAGCGGGGGATCTTCCCCTTCGGGGAGGAGAGCTTTCTGCGGACGGACATGTACCACCAGTACGCGCCGTTCTTCTCGGAGTTTCAGTACAAGCTGACCCACGGCGGCAGCCTGCTGTACAGCTGGGACATCGGGATGGGCGTGAACTTCTCGGCGCTGTTTGCCTACTATCTGGCAAGCCCGTTTAACTGGCTGGTGGCGCTGTGCCCCAAGGCGTACATGATCGAGTTCATGAGCTACGGCATCGTGCTCAAGATCGGCCTCGCGGGCCTGAGCTTCGCCTGGTACCTGCGAAAACACTGCAAAACGCAGGACTTCGGCGTGGGATTTTTTGGAATTTTCTACGCGCTGTCCGGGTACATGGCCGCCTACAGCTGGAATATTATGTGGATGGACTGCATCATCCTGTTCCCGATAATCATGCTGGGGCTGGAGCGGCTGGTGTGCGAGAAAAAGCCGTTTTTGTACTGTCTGACCCTGGGCGCGTCGATTTTGTCCAACTATTATATATCCATCATGATCTGTATTTTCATGGTGATGTACTTCATCGCGCTGCTGGTGCTCTATCCGCCGCGCAGGGCGAGAGAGTTTTTCGGGGCATGCGCACGGTTTGGCGCCTTCTCGCTGGCTGCGGGAGGCCTGGCTGCGGTGGTGCTGCTGCCGGAGATCTACGCGCTGCAGACCACGGCCTCGGGAAACTTCGATTTTCCCAAGACGCTGACCTCCTATTTCCCGATTTTTGACATGCTGGCGAGGCATATCGGGAACGTGGGCGTGGAGATCGGACTGGACCACTGGCCAAACATTTACTGCGGCGTGGCGGTGTTTATCTTTTTCCTGCTGTTCCTTGCCAGCCGGAAGATCGCGGTGCGGGAGAAGGCGGTGTACTGCAGCTTGCTGCTGCTGTTTTTCGCCAGCTTCTCCACCAACATGCTGAATTTTATCTGGCACGGGTTCCATTACCCCAACAGCCTGCCGTGCAGACAGTCCTTCATCTATATCGCGCTGATGCTACTGATCTGCTACCGGGCCTACATGTACCTGGACGTGACGCCGTGGAAGCATGTGGCCATGGCCTTCTGGGGGTCGGCCTCCTTCGTGATTCTGGCGGAGAAGCTGGTGGACAATCGGGAGCAGTTCCACTTTTCCATCTTCTATGTGGCGCTGCTGTTCCTTGCCATGTACGCGGGGTTAATCTACCTGTACAAGCGGCGCAGAAAGGGCGCGGATCTGATCATTCTGCTGGCCCTCGCGCTGGTATCCATCGAGGCGGCGGTGAACACGACGGTCACCAGCGTGCCGACCACCAGCCGGACCGCCTACACCCGGGACAACCGGGATGTGATCTCGCTGATGGAGGAGATAAAGCCGCAGACCTTCTACCGGGTGGAGAAGGTGGAGCGCAAGACCAAGAACGACGGGGCGTGGATGAACTTCCCGTCGGTGTCCCTGTTCTCGTCCACCGCGGACGCCTCCCTGTCGGAGTTCTTCCGCAAGCTGGGGTGTGAGAGCTCCACAAACGCCTACAGCATCACCGGCAGCACGCCGCTTGTGGACAGCCTGTTCTCGGTAAAGTATGGGCTGTACGGCGGCGAGCAGGGAACCGGGGAGCTGCTCAGCTTCTCGGGGCGCAGAGGTGACACCTGGCTCTATGAGAATCTGTACACCCTGCCGGTGGCCTTCATGCTGCCGGGGGATGTGGAGGAGAATTGGATTCTGGACTCCGGAAATCCGGCCTACGTGCAGAACGACCTGTGCGACGTGCTGGACGCGTCCCCGGTCCTGCTGCAGATGGACACAGTGCCGAACGGTAACCGGCTGGAGTTCACCGCGGATGTGACCGGCGACTACTATGCGTATGTGACCAGCCGCAAGACCAAGGAGGTCACCGCGGTGGTGGGTTCGGAGACCAAAACCTTTGACAACGTGGACCGAGGGTATTTCCTGGAGCTGGGAAACTGCGCAGCCGGGACCATGGTGACACTGGAGCCGAAGGACGAGGCCAATGTGGCGCTGTCGGCGCAGGTCTGGCGCTTTAATCCCCAGGGATTAAAGGAGGTCTACAGCCGCTTAAACGCCAACCCGATGACCGTGACTAAGTGGACTGATGTGGAAATTGCCGGCACGGTGGCGGCCGATCAGGCCGGTGTTATGTATACAAGCATTCCCTATGACAAGGGGTGGAGCGCCAAGGTGGACGGAAATCCGGTGACGCCCAGAAAGCTGTTCGACACCTTTTTGGGTGTGGACTTAAGCGCGGGCGCGCACACGGTTGTCCTGACCTACGAGCCCCAGGGGCTCAGATTGGGCGCTATGATCACAGGTGCAAGTGCAGCGTTTCTCGGGATATCCGCGGCCGTGTACTTTGCCTTAAACAAAACGAAAAAAAGACGAGAGCGAGGAGAATAAGCCATGAAATTATGGGGCGGACGTTTTACGAAGGAAACCAATCAGCTGGTACACAACTTTAATGAGTCCCTGTCCTTTGACCAGAAGTTTTACCGTCAGGACATCCGGGGCAGCATCGCCCATGTGACGATGCTGGCTAAGCAGGGAATTTTGTCGGAGCAGGACAAAGTGGATATTATCCGCGGACTGGAAGGTATTTTAAAGGATCTGGAGAGCGGAAAATTGACCATATCCGCCGATTCTGGATATGAGGATATCCACTCCTTTGTGGAGGGAACGCTGACCGAGCGCGTGGGCCAGGCGGGAAAGCGGCTGCACACGGGCCGGAGCCGCAATGACCAGGTGGCGCTGGATATGAAGCTATACACCCGGGATGAGATCGACGAGATCGACGGGCTGGTGAAGAGCCTGCTCACAGAGCTGCTTGCGGTGATGGAGGAGAATGTGGACACCTTCATGCCCGGCTTCACCCACCTGCAGAAGGCGCAGCCGGTGACCCTGGCCCACCACGTGGGGGCATATTTTGAGATGTTCTCCCGCGACCGCTCACGGCTTCACGACATTCGCGAGCGGATGAATTACTGCCCGTTAGGCGCGGGGGCGCTGGCGGGGACCACGTACCCTCTGGACCGGGATTACACCGCAGAGCTTCTGGACTTCTACGGCCCCACCTTAAACTCCATGGATTCGGTCTCCGACCGCGATTACCTGATTGAGCTGTTGAGCGCCCTGTCGATCATCTCCATGCACTTAAGCCGGTTCTGTGAGGAGATCATCACCTGGAACACCAACGAGTACCGGTTTGTGGAGATCGACGACTCCTACAGCACGGGCAGCAGCATCATGCCCCAGAAGAAGAACCCGGATATCGCGGAGCTGATCCGCGGAAAGTCCGGCCGGGTCTACGGGGCCCTGATGTCCCTGTTGACCACCATGAAGGGGCTGCCCCTGGCGTACAACAAGGACTTACAGGAGGACAAGGAGTTCGCGTTTGACGCCATCGACACGGTGAAGGGCTGCCTGGCTCTGTTCACCGGCATGATCGCCAGCATGACCTTCCGCAAGGACGTGATGGAGGCCAGCGCCAAGAACGGCTTCACCAACGCCACCGACGCGGCGGACTATCTGGTGAACCACGGCGTGCCTTTCCGGGATGCCCACGGCATCGTGGGGCAGCTGGTTCTGGCCTGCATAGACCGGGGGATCGCGCTGGACGACCTTCCGCTTGAGGAGTACAGGAAGATCAGCCCGGTGTTCGAGGAGGACATCTACGAGGCCATCAGCATGAAGACCTGCGTGGAGAAGCGGCTCACGGTGGGAGCCCCCGGCCAGGAGGCCATGAGAAAGGTCATCGAGATTTACCGGAAGCGGCTGGAGCAGTAGCAGCCGCAAACGACGCACAGAAGAGAAGCCCTTGGCTGGTGAGAATTTGACCGGCCAGGGCTTTTTTTGCCGCCAGGCACTTGACGCCGCGGGGGCAAAAATATATAATATTTACAGCATTGTTGTTGGAAATACAACGGAAAGAGGCGACTATGGAGGAGTTTCTGCACGTTTTGAAGAAATCACCGCTGTTTTACGGGGTGAGTGATGATGAGCTGTACACGCTGCTCAAGTGCTGCGGCGCGGAGCAGACGCGGTATGAGGAGGGGGAGTACATCTACCGGATGGGGGAGTCCTTAGACAGCATCATGGTGCTGCTCTCGGGCAGCGCGATGGTGATGCAGGAGAATTTCTGGGGCAAGCGGGAGGAGCTCTACCGGGTGAAGGAGGGGGAGATATTCGGCGAATCCTACTCCTGCTCGCGGACGGCGGTGCTGCCGGTCAACGTGGTGGCGGAGCAGTTCTGCGAGGTGGTGTTTCTCACCTACCAGAGGATGATCACCTTCTGCTCGCTGGCCTGCGACTTCCACACGCGCCTGATCCAGAACATGCTCCGGGTGCTGTCGGAGCAGAACGTGAAGCTGGAGAACAAGCTGGAGCACATGTCCAGGAAGACCACGCGGGACAAGCTGCTGTCCTATTTATCCCAGCAGGCGGTGGTGAACGGCGGCCGCGACTTTGTGATCCCCCACAGCCGCCAGGAGCTGGCGGGGTATCTGGGCGTGGACCGCAGCGCCATGTCCAACGAGCTGAGCAAGATGAAGGCCGAGGGGCTTTTGGAGTTTCAGCGGAACCATTTTGTGCTGTACGAGAGAGCAGGGGCTGGAGGAGATCCGAAAGATTTCAGTGGAGGATTACGACTATTATCATGATTTCAAGGCGCTTGAATTGAAAGGGTTCACAGAGACTGCGAAGGAATTCTCGGGCTTTGCCTATAAGAATGTAGATATGACCGGGATGGAGCAGAGGAAGCTTCCACTGGCAAAGCTGTGGGAAAAAGCGGTGTAAAACCAGACCTGCAAGGCCACGTTAAATTTGTGGCTTTGCAGGTCTTTTGCTGTCCATTACCTGGGATATTCCGCGTTCATACATTTCTCGACCGCGCTCTTGTCGATCAAGTTGACCGCCTGGGAGCCCTCCAGCCGGGTATAGTAGTCGGTCCCCTCGGGGTTTAAGCTTCCCACGTGGAGGGTGGTGGTGATGTCCTTGGCGTCCTTGCGGCAGGTCCATGTGAGGGTGAGGGCCGGCGCGCCGAGGCCGTAGCTTCCCAGCTCCTCGTCCGAGGCCTTGTAGTTCACGCAGGAGCGGATGGACAGGCCGCCGACGGCCTCCGCAAGGTTGTTTAGCTCAGCGTTGTCGGGCAGCCGGTTGGCCTCCGTGTCCGCAGAATCCTTAAACCAGGCGATGTTTCCCTGGCCGTCCACCTCCTTTTTGACGAAATGGCTTGTGACGCCGTCCTTTGTGACGGAGAGGTCGCGGACGTCCGAGCCCGAGATCATAGGCAGGGATTCCAGCTGGATAAAGTCGTAGAGATCCATTTTTGCGGTGTCCATCAGGGAGGAGCCGATGGTGTAGACCTGGCTGCCGCCGGACACGCAGGCGTAGTACTCCGTGGGGGCCGTGTCGAGGTCCGAGGAGCCGGAGGCCTTGACCTCATTTCCGACCAGCAGGGTGGCCGGGGAATTTTTGCCGGTGTCGATCTCAAAGCGGATCGCCGGGTCGGCCAGCCCGTAGGCGGCCAGTTCATCCGTCTCCTCCAGGCGCCGGGTGGCCGGGAGCTTTGAGAGCTGGTCCGCCAGGCTTTTGAGTGTGCTCTGGCGGATGGGGCAGTCCTTGTCCTTGGCGTAGTACCAGGTGTCGCCGTCCAGGGTGAAGTCCAGCGTTTGGTCGCCGTTCTCGATGGAGATGCCGGAGACGCCGTCAAAGTCCGTGACGTATAGCTTCGCGTCCGCCTGGGCCTTTACGGCCTGCTCTGCGGCCCGCTTCTGCTGCCAGGCGAGCCCCGCGTAGGCGGCGCAGAGCACCACCAGCGCGGCAGCGGCGAGGGTCAGTTTGCTTTTTTTCATATGGCTGCCTCCTTACAGTTTCCGGCGCTTCATCCAGATCACAAAGCCTGCGATTAGGAAGATGACGGGGATCACGATGATAAACAGGGCGCTCCAGAGTCCGCCGGAGGTGATCATGTTGAATGTGACATCCAGGCTCTTGGCCGGGATGGACAGGTTGGAGGCCTCAGGAAGGCCTGAGGTGGCCGCGTTCATAAAGATCGTCAGGTTGGTGATGCTGGGGAACTGGCTTAACAGCCCGTTGTCGACCAGCGTCGGTGCGGTGATCACCGTCAGGGTGGCTTTGGGCGTTGTCTCGGCGTCCGATCCGGTTGCTACAGTGTCCGCGCTCACCGGCTCCGTGGCCACGGCTCCCAGCACATAGGTTCCGGGGACCTGCTCCTGGGTCTCGGGGTCCACCAGCACGCCGCTCTCAGAGGTGGTCAGAAACGGCTTGACGCTCAGGCCGCCCCGCAGGCTTTCCGAGATGGTCATGCCGGAAGGATTCGGGAGGAGAGCCGCGTCGTCCGTCCCGATTCCGCTTAGCATCCCGCTGGAGTAATCGTACTCCGGGATAATGTAGAAGGGGTTCCGGCTGTAGAAATGCCCCGGCGCGGAGTCCGCCACAAATCCGTTCTTGAGCTCCATCCCGTAATCAGCGCAGAGCGCAGCCAGATTCGGGCAGCCGGACGGCGTGTAGCCGGTCAGAATCAGCACCTGGCCTCCCTGCTTCAGGTAGTCGGAGATCATTTCTGTCTCGTCCACTGCCAGGTCGGTCTGGGGATTGTTCACCACCAGAAGGTCACAGTCCGCGGGGACGGCTCCCTCCGTCAGGAGGTTTAAATCCTGAGAATTCATGTTGGACTTCTGGAATACATCCGTCACCTGGCCGGAGAGGGCGGTCTCGCCGTGGCCGGTCAGCTCGTAGACGTTGGTCTGGGTGTCGCTTGTCACGTAGGAGATGGCGCCGGTGATCTGGCCCTCCCCGTCGAAGGCGGACTCCTTGTACTGGCCGTACTGATAGTAGCTCATCATATCTATCTGGATAATATCATTAAATGGGATAGAACGCTTCTTGCCGGTGTCCGCACAGCTCACCAGCACGGTGTTGGCCTCCGTGTCGAGGGTGGTCAGCACGTCCGGGTGGAGCACCGGGTCCTTCACCTCCACATGGACGCGGTCCGAGTGGCTGCCGTAGAGCTCGGCAAAGTGGGTAATCCGCTCATCCACCCGGGAGGGATCCGCCACGATGTAGATGTTGACGTCCGCGGTCAGGCCGTCAAGCAGCTGTTTTGTGGTGTCGCTCAAGCTGAAAAGCCGGTTGGTGCTTAAGTCCAGACGGCGGTATTTGGCCGGAACGGTGCCGGCGATGAGATTGATCACAATCACGGCGGCGATGACGAGAACGGTGAACACAGCCATCGCGCCGCCTTTCTTTAATTTTCTGTTCATATTCTGCCTCCTGCTGTTATGAGATTTGTCCGTCAGCTCCATCTGCGCTTCTCTATGGTCTGCACCGTCAGAAAGAGCATGATAAAGGCCACACTCACGTAGCAGAGGAGACCGCCCAGATCCAGGATGTGGTCATTCACCACCGTGTTGAACACATCTGCCAGAACAATTTTGCCCAGCAGCCTGGTGAGCGCCCGCTCCAGCAGGGATTTTTTGATCAGGTAGGTGCCCACCAGGATGACAGCGCCCAGGCCTTCCGTGCCAAGGGACAGGGGGGCATGGCCGGTAAGGCGGTAGATGACGAAGGAGAGCAGGGTCCACAGCAGCAGAAGCCCCGCGAGGGAGCCCTCGGCGGTCACCGGGAGGAAGCTTATGAGGCTGGGCCACAGAATCAAGAGCAGCAGAACGCCGAAGGTTCCGGCGGCCGCGATCAGCTGGCTCTCCGTCAGGGAGGAGATGAACAGGCCGATGGAGATGTAGACGCAGCCCAACAAAAAGAAGGTCAGGATGGCGCCGTAGTCCTCCGCCAGGTAGGCGGTGCCGTTCGCCTGAATAATCAGGGGGCACAGGCAGGACACGGCCACGGGGATCGCGAAGACGGTCACCATGGACAGATACTTGCCCATCACCACGCTCCAGAGGGACACCGGCGAGGTGAGCAGCAGCTGGTCCGTGCGGGACCGGTGCTCCTCGGACATGCTGCGCATGGTTAAGACCGGCACGGCGATAAGCAGGATGATCAGCACGGCGCTCAAGGTGTAGGAAAAGTAGGGATAGCCGCTCAGCATGTTGTTGGCCATGAAGTAGATGCCGATGAACATGGTGACAAAGGCAATAAACACATATCCGGTCATGGAGTAGAAATAGGATTTGAGTTCTCGGTTATAGATCGCTAGCATGCTTTTAAATCCTCCTGTCTTGTCTGTTTTTCATCCTCGGTCAGCTCCAGGAATACCTCCTCCAGGGAAGCCTTCACCGGCTCCATAGCCAGGATGGGCAGCCGTCTGTCTGCCAGCGCGTAGAAAATGGATTCGCGGATGTGGACGGAGGAGAGAGGGGCGTTTGTGGGGATGGGGGGCGCGGGGGGATTGGCGTCTGCGGATGGATTGGCGTCGCTGGGAGCGGCATCCGCGGCAAGTTCCGGGTTATACTGGTAGTCCGCGGAAACCCGGCACACGCCCTCCTCCTCGGATTCCAGAAAATGGATATCACATAGGCCGGGTACGGTCATGAGGGCCTCCCGGACCGCTTCCTCGGAGCCCTTGACCGAGAGAGTTAAGCCGCCGGAGCCAGCCATCTGGCGCTCCAGATTTTCCGGCGTGTCGCTGGCGATCAGCTTTCCGCGGTTGATGATCAGGATGTGATCGCAGACCGCGCTGACCTCGGACAGGATGTGGGAGCTCAGGATGACCGTGTGCTGCTTCCCGAGGCTGCGGATCATGTCCCGGATCTCGATGATCTGCTTGGGGTCCAGGCCCACGGTGGGCTCGTCAAGGATGATCACCCGGGGCTTTCCAAGGATCGCCTGGGCCATGCCCACCCGCTGGCGGTAGCCCTTGGACAGGTTGCGGATCAGGCGTCCGCCGACGTCACTCACCTTCACCAGCTCCATCACCTCATCCACGGCCTCGGCGCGGGAGGATTTTGGAATTTTTTTCAGGCTGGCGGCGAAGGTGAGATATTCGCGCACCGTCATGTCCGTGTACAGCGGCGGGATCTCCGGGAGGTAGCCGATGCGGGCCTTGGCCTTCTCCGGTTCCTCCAGGATGTTGTGGCCATCGATCAGTACCTCACCCGAGGTGGCGCCCAGATAACCGGTCATCATGTTCATGGTGGTGGATTTCCCGGCGCCGTTTGGCCCCAGAAAACCGTAGATCTGGCCGTCCTGGACCGTGAAGCTCAAATGGTCCACCGCCAGGTGGCTGCCGTACGCTTTTACAAGATCTTTCACTTCAATCAATGCTGCTCTCCTCCTGTTGGTTTCCAGTTTTTGTCAATGATAAATCGTTTGTCAATGAATAGTTGTAATCGGAAAATGTGATGGAAATGTGATCGTTTTATTATTTTTTTGTTATCAGTTCGGATTATGTGGAAAAGTGAGAAAGGCGGTTGACAAACTTCGGGCTAGATGCCCGGGGGAGACAGGGAGCTGTCGTCGCAGCCAGGCGACCTGTTTCAGGGGATGGACTACGGCAAATTGGAGAAGGTGTACTCGATTTGGATCTGCATGGGGGAGCGGATTCCGGGGAAAGAGCAGTTTACGGTCTCATTGTACGAGACAAAAAAGCGTGATATAATAGGGGCAACAGAGGAGGATCGGATATTCAAGCTGCTCCAGGCGCTTTTCAGCAAGAAACTGGCGCTGGAGGAAAAGCTGGAGCGGCTGAAGAGCCTGGGAATACGGGTCGACGAACGGTTGGAAAAGGAGGTGGAGGAGATGTGCAACTTGAGCGAAGGAATTTGGCAGGATGGGGTGCAGGAGGGAGATCGCAGAGGTGTGGAGCGGATGAGCAGCCTAAATCTGCGTCTGCTAAACGATCAACGCTATGAAGACCTAAAACGCGCTTCCACCGACCAGGAATACCGCGACGAACTGTTCCGCCACTATCAAATTTAATTAATCCGCCCAACAAAGGTTATCTGCGGCCCTAAACCCTGCGGATAACCTTTGTTTTCTCTGGGAATCCTAACAAAAAAAGTTTGCGATAAAAGGAGGATTCCGGCGATGAAAGCGATTGTTTATGAGGGCGTGAAGGATGTGCGGGTGGAGGAGGTGGAGGACCCGAAGATCGAGCGGGAGGACGACGTGGTGGTGCGGGTGACCTCCACGGCGATCTGCGGGTCCGACCTGCACTTGATCCACGGGCGGGTTCCGGCGTTAAAGCCCGGCGATGTGCTGGGGCATGAGACCATGGGGATCGTGGAGGAGGCAGGCAGAGGTGTGAAGAAGATCCGCAAGGGGGACCGGGTGATCGTGCCGTTCCCGGTGGCCTGCGGGTGCTGCGCCTACTGCCGCCGCGGGGAGTTCAGCTCCTGCGACAACTCCAACCCCAACGGGGAGGCCGGCGGGCTGTTCGGCTACTCGGACGCCTACGGCGGCTACGCCGGGGGGCAGGCGGAGTACCTGCGGGTGCCCTACGCCAATGTGGGGCCGGTGAAGGTGCCGGAGGCGCTGACGGACGAGCAGGTTTTGTTTCTCACGGACATTCTGCCGACTTCCCGGTGGGGCGTGGACGTGGGCGGCGTGAAGCCGGGGGACACGGTGGTGGTCCTGGGCTGTGGGCCGGTGGGCCTTCTGACGGTGAAATGGTGCCTGTATCTGGGGGCGAAGCGGGTGATCGCGGTGGACGCCGTGCCCTACCGGCTGGCCCACGCGGCCTCCTACGGCGTGGAGACTGTGAACTTTAAGGAACATGACAACACGGGGCTGTACTTGAAGGAGCTGACCCACGGGGGCGCGGACGTGGTGATCGACTGTGTGGGCATGGACGGCCATATGTCGGGGCCGGAGAAGGTGGAGGTGGCCTTAAAGCTGCAGGCGGGCTCCAAGTCCGCCATTGAGACTGCCTCGGAGGCGGTGCGAAAGTGCGGCACCGTGGTCATGGTCGGCGTGTACGGAGGGCGGTACAACCTGTTCCCGCTGGGAAATTTCTTCACCAAGGGAGTCACCTTAAGGATGGGGCAGTGCCCGGCCGAGCGCTATGTGAAGCCCATTCTGGAGCTGATTGAGGAGGGAAAGTTCGACGCCTCCGATATCATCACCCACCGGCTGCGCCTGGCGGAGGGGGCCAGGGGCTATGAACTGTTTGACCAGAAGGAGGACGACTGCATCAAGGTGATCCTGAAGCCCTGATGGCAGGAAGATGCAAAACACCCGCCGGGGGCGGCCAACTGAACGGCCCTCCGGCGGGTGCTTTTTAAATATTATTCATTCAGGATGATTTCACAAAAGTCGCATATTTATCCACGCAAGGACAAGAATTACAGCGTCTCGGACTTGGCCTTCTCCAGCTCCGCCATCTTCATGGCGCGCACCTTTAAGGGCAGGCCGAACAGGGTGATGAAGCCGTCCGCGTCGTGGTGGTTGTAGAGGTCTCCGGTGGTGAAGGAGGCCAGGGACTCACTGTACAGAGAGTAGGGGGATGTGGTTCCGGCCTTGATGATGTTGCCCTTGTACAGCTTGAACTTCACGGTGCCGGTTACATACTTCTGGGTGGACTCCACGAACGCCTGGACCGCCTCGCGCAGCGGGGTAAACCACTTGCCCTCGTACACGATCTGGGCCAGCTTGTTGCCCATATCCTTCTTCACATCCATGGTGGCGCGGTCTAACACCAGCTCCTCCAACTGCATGTGGGCCTCCATCAGGATGGTCCCGCCGGGGGTCTCGTAGACGCCGTGGGACTTCATGCCGACCACGCGGTTCTCCACGATATCCACGATGCCGATGCCGTGCTTGCCGCCCAGCTCATTTAGCTTGCGGATGATATCGGAGACCTTCATCTTCTCGCCGTTCACGCTGGTGGGCACGCCGCCCTCGAAGGTCATGGTCACGTACTCGCCCTCATCCGGCGCCTTCTCGGGGCTCACGCCCAGAACCAGCAGGTGGTCGTAGTTGGGCTCCAGGGAGGGATCCTCAAGCTCCAGGCCCTCATGGCTGATGTGCCATAAGTTGCGGTCGCGGCTGTAGCTGCTGTCCGCGGAGAAGGGCAGGTCGATGCCGTGCTTCTTGCAGTAATCGATCTCGTCGTCGCGGGACTGGAGAGTCCACACGTCGGTCATACGCCAGGGGGCGATGATCTTGATATCCGGGGCCAGGGCCTTGATGCTCAGCTCAAAGCGGATCTGGTCGTTGCCCTTGCCGGTTGCACCGTGGCAGATGGCGGTTGCGCCCTCCTTGCGGGCGATCTCCACCAGGCGCTTTGCGATGGCGGGGCGCGCCATGGAGGTGCCGAGTAAGTACTTGTTCTCGTAGACGGCGTTGGCCATCACGCAGGGCATGATGTAGTTGTCGCAGAAGTCGTCCACCACGTCCTCGATATATAATTTGGAAGCGCCGGAAAGCTTTGCGCGCTCCTCAAGCCCGTCTAATTCGCTGCCCTGGCCGCAGTCGATGCAGCAGCAGATGACCTCGTAGCCGAAATTTTCCTTCAGCCACGGAATGATGGTTGTGGTGTCCAGACCACCGGAATATGCTAAAACAACTTTCTCTTTCATAATTAAAATCCTCCTGAAATCGATCCTTTATATTTTTGTTCACCTGTTTGTGAATTGACTTTCATAAATATACACCATAATTTAATAAAATGCAATAGGAAAAATAAAATTTATAAAAATGTTGCATATTATGCATGCGTTGTGTATAATTATGAGCATGACGCTGTGCCAGACCTATCAGGGCATTGCCAGGCCGGGAAAGGGTTGCGGTTTGGCCGGGAGGCAGAAGGAAGCTTTTCCTAATATAAGTGGAAGCGGACAATCAGCCAATTTGTGAGAATTATGAAGGTGAGGAAAATATTTATGATTAAAGCAGGTATCATCGGGTCCACCGGGTATGCGGGCGGGGAGCTGGCAAGGCTCCTGCTTCAGAGAGATGACGTGGAGATTAAGTGGTATGGCTCCAGAAGCTATATCGGTAAAGATTATGCATCCGTTTATGCAAACATGTTCCAGATCGTGGACGCAGAGTGCATGGACGACAACATGGAGGAACTGGCCGGGCTGGTGGATGTGGTGTTCACGGCCACGCCCCAGGGCCTTTGCGCCTCCCTCGTGAACGAGAACATTCTGTCGAAGGTGAAGGTGATCGACTTGAGCGCGGACTTCCGGATCAAGGACGTCTCCGTGTACCAAGAGTGGTATAAACTGGAGCATGCCGCCCCGCAGTTCATCGGCGAGGCGGTCTACGGGCTGCCGGAGGTGAACCGGGAGGCCATAAAGAAGGCCAGGCTGATCGCCAACCCGGGATGCTTTCCCACCTGCTCCTTCCTGTCGGTCTACCCGCTGGTGAAGGAGGGGCTGATCGATCCCAATACGCTGATCATCGACGCCAAGTCCGGGACCTCCGGTGCCGGGCGGGGAGCCAAGGTGGACAGTCTGTACTGCGAGGTCAACGAGAACATCAAGGCCTACGGGGTGGGCGTCCACAGGCACACGCCGGAGATTGAGGAGCAGCTCTCCTATGCGGCCGGAAAGCCGGTGACCGTCAGCTTTACCCCCCATCTGGTGCCCATGAACCGGGGAATTCTGGTGACCGCCTACGCCTCCCTGATCGGGGACGTGACGGAGGATGAGGTGCGGGCGGCGTATGAGAAATATTATAAGAATGAATATTTTGTGCGGCTGCTGAAGCCCGGCATGGTGCCCCAGACCCGCTTTGTGGAGGGCAGCAACTTTGTGGACGTGAACGCTAAGGTGGACAAAAGGACGCACCGGGTGGTCATGATGGGGGCAATTGACAACATGGTGAAGGGCGCCGCGGGCCAGGCGATCCAGAACATGAATCTGATGTTCGGGCTTGCGGAGAACACGGGGCTTAAGCAGATCCCCATGTTCCCGTAGCGGGAAGCGATGGCAGAAAACCGGGGACAGCGTAAACTGAGGACAGCGTAAACCGGGGATGACAATAACAGCAGAACGAGGGATTTTTGATGGCAGGGACAATGGACGTGATCATCCGGGAGATGACCATGGAGGACTATGAGCAGGTGTATGAGCTGTGGACAAAGATAAAGGGCTTTGGGATCCGCACGGTGGACGACTCGCGGGAGGGCGTAGCGCGCTTTCTGCGGCGAAATCCCACCACCAGCATGGTGGCGGAGCAGAACGGGCGCGTGGTGGGAAATATTCTCTGCGGCCACGACGGCCGGACCGGGTGCTTCTATCACGTGTGCGTTGCGCCAACCTACCGCAAGCACGGCATCGGCTACCGCATGGTGCGGGCAGCCATGGAGGCGCTTAAGGGGGAGGGGGTCAGCAAGATCAGCCTGATCGCGTTCAAGGATAACCCGGTGGGCAACGCCTTCTGGAAGGGCATCGGCTGGTGCGAGCGGCAGGACATCAACAGCTATGAGTTCATATTGAATGATGAAAATATCACCCGGTTCGTCCGGTAGGAAATGGCAAAGGAGCGAGATGAAAATGGGAGAGATAAAAGTGATTGCGGGCGGCGTGACTGCAGCGAAGGGCTTTCAGGCGGCTTCCACCGCAGCCGGGATCAAGTACAAGGGACGCCCGGACATGGCGATGATTTACAGCGAGGCGGACTGCGTGTCCGCGGGCACCTTCACCACCAACGTGGTGCAGGCAGCCCCTGTGAAGTGGGATAAAAACCAGGTCTACAGCGGGGCGGCGGCCCGGGCGGTGGTGGTGAACGCCGGGATCGCCAACGCGTGCACCGGCAAGGAGGGGATGGAGTATTGTGGGCTCACGGCCAAGGCCTGCGGGGCGGCTCTCGGGGTGCCGGAGGACAGCGTGCTGGTGGCTTCCACCGGCGTGATCGGCATGCAGCTGCCCATGGACCGGCTGGAGGCGGGGATTTACGCCATGGCCCCGGACCTTGCGGGCGGGCAGGAGAGCGGGACAGCCGCCGCCAGGGCCATCATGACCACGGACACCGTGCACAAGGAGGTGGCCGTGGAGTTTGAGATCGGCGGGGTCCCTGTGAAGATGGGCGGCATGTGCAAGGGCTCCGGCATGATCCACCCCAACATGTGCACCATGCTGAGCTTTGTGACCACGGACGCAGCCATCTCAAAGGAGCTCCTCCAGGAGGCCTTAAGCGAGGACATCAAGGACACCTACAACATGATCTCCGTGGACGGCGACACCTCCACCAACGACACGGTGCTCCTGCTGGCCAACGGCATGGCAAAAAATCCGGTGATCGCGGAGAAAAATGAGGACTACGCGTTGTTCTGCAAGGCACTGAATCTTGTCAACGAGACCCTGGCTAAAAAGATGGCCGGGGACGGCGAGGGCTGCACCGCGCTGTTCGAGGTGAAGGTAGTGGGCGCGGCGACGAAGGAGCAGGCGAAGGTCCTGGCCAAGTCCGTGATCACCTCCAACCTGACCAAGGCGGCGATCTTCGGCCACGACGCCAACTGGGGAAGAATTCTCTGCGCCATGGGCTACTCGGGCGCGCAGTTCGACCCGGAGCGGGTGGATCTGTACTTTGAGAGCGCGGCCGGGAGCATGCAGATCATTAAGGACGGCGTGGCCCTCGACTACAGCGAGGAGGAGGCCACGAAGATCCTCTCCCAGCCGGAGGTGACCGCTGTGGCGGATATGAAGCTGGGGGAAGCCATGGCGACGGCCTGGGGATGTGACCTGACCTTCGACTATGTGAAGATCAATGCGGATTACCGCTCGTAGGAGCGCGACAGAGAATCGTGGAGGATGAGAGGATGAAACTGGAACCGGAGATTATGAATAAGGCGGCGGTGCTGATCGAGGCGCTGCCCTATATCCAGCGGTTTAACCGCAAGATTGTGGTGGTGAAATACGGCGGCAGCGCCATGGTGGATGAGAACCTGAAAAAGCAGGTGATCCAGGACGTGGTGCTCTTAAAGCTGGTGGGCTTTAAGCCCATTATCGTCCACGGCGGCGGAAAGGAGATCAGCCGCTGGGTTGGCAAGGTGGGCATGGAGCCGCACTTTGTGAACGGCCTGCGGGTGACGGACGAGGCCACCATGGAGATCGCAGAGATGGTGCTCAACAAGGTGAACAAGAACCTGGTGCAGATGGTGAACCAGCTGGGCGTGAAGGCGGTGGGCGTGAGCGGCAAGGACGGCATGATGTTGCGCTGCAAGAAGAAATATTCCGGCGGCGAGGACATCGGCTTTGTGGGCGAGGTGACGGAGGTGGATCCCAAGATCATCTACGACCTGCTGGAGAAGGACTTCCTGCCGATCATCTGCCCCACGGGCTTTGACGGGGATTTTAAGACCTACAATGTGAACGCCGACGACGCGGCCTGCGCCATCGCCACGGCCGTGAAGGCGGAGAAGCTGGCGTTCTTAACGGACGTGGAGGGCGTGTATAAGGATTTTGACGACAAGGATTCCCTGATCTCCGGGATGACCGTGGACGAGGCGCAGCGCTTTGTGGACAGCGGCTCCCTGGGGGGCGGCATGCTTCCCAAGCTGCAGAACTGCATCGACGCCGTAAAGAGCGGCGTCTCCAAGGTCCATATCATGGACGGGCGGGTTCCCCACTGCCTGCTTCTTGAGATTTTTACGGATAAGGGCATCGGCACCGAGATTCACGATCTCGCGGAGGAAGGGAGGAGCTATCATGGCTGATCAGAAGACAATCGACCGGGCGGAGCAGGTGCTCTACAAGACCTACAACCGGTTTCCGGTGGTGTTTGACCGCGGGGAGGGCGTCACGCTGTACGACAGCGAGGGGAACGCCTACCTGGATTTCGGCGCGGGCATCGCGGTGATGGGCCTGGGCTACGGGGACCGGGAATTCGGCGAGGCGGTGAAGGCGCAGGTGGATAAGCTTACCCACATATCCAACCTGTTTTACAATGAACCGGCGGTGGAGGCAGGGGAAAAGCTGCTGTCTGTATCACAAATGGATAAGGTTTTCTTCACCAACAGCGGCACCGAGGCCATCGAGGGCGCGCTCAAAATTGCCAAGCGCTACCACTACGACAAGCTCCACGAGACCATGGGGGATGGGGCCGACGGCTGTGAGGAGAGGGAGTGGGATATGACCGGGGAGATCATCGCCATGGAGCACTCCTTCCACGGGCGCAGCCTGGGAGCCTTATCCGTAACTGGCAATGCCCACTACCAGGAGCCCTTTAAACCGCTGATTCCGGGGATCAAATTCGCGCGGTTCAACGACCTGGACAGCGTGAAGGCGCTGGTAAGCGAGAAGACCTGCGCCGTGATCATGGAGACCATCCAGGGCGAGGGCGGGATCTACCCGGCCACGGAGGAATTTTTAAAGGGCGTGCGGGAGCTGTGCGACGAGCACGGGATGCTTTTGATTCTGGATGAGATTCAGTGCGGCATGGGCCGGTCCGGTCACATGTTCGCCTGGCAGGGCTACGGGGTGAAGCCGGACGTGATGACCGTGGCGAAGGCCCTGGGCAACGGGCTGCCGGTGGGGGCGTTTCTGGCCTGCGGCCCCGCGGCCCACGCCATGGTGCCGGGCGACCACGGGACCACCTATGGGGGCAATCCGCTGGTGACGGCGGCCGCGGCCAAGGTGTTAGCGCTGTTCGACGAGCGGGGGATCGTGGAGCACGTGAGGGAAGTTGGCGGATACCTGGCAAATGTGCTGGACGCGCTGGTACGGGAGTTTGACGTGGTGAAGGAGCGGCGCGGCGTCGGGCTCATCCAGGGGCTGGAATTCACGGTTCCGGTGGGCCCGGTGGTGCAGGAGGCGCTTCTGGGGCAGAAGCTGATCCTGATTTCCGCGGGGAACAACACGATCCGGTTTGTGCCGCCGCTCATCATTGAGAAAGAGGACGTGGATGAGATGGCGAAGCGGCTGCGGGCGGCGATTGCTGCGGTGCAGGCGAGTGAATAAAACGATCCAATAAAAACGGCCGTGGGAGACAGGAGGACGTGTCAGTCCATCCTGGCTCCCACGGCCGTTTTCCGTCTTTTTTATGCGGTGAGCCGGTCCAGCACGAAGTCTAAGTCCTTTGCGGACTGCTCCATCAGGTCGTAGGAGTAGTCGTGCAGGCACCAGTCTAAGATCGTGCCGCGGCCGATCCGCAGCAGAAAGTCCGTGATCTCCTCCGCGCTCATGGGGGAGCGGATAAGCCCGGTGTCCTTCGCCTGCCCCACAAAGCGCAGAACCGCCTGGACGTAGGAGCGGTCCTTGCGGGTGATGTAGCTGTCCTTGATCGAGAGCTGGGAGATATAGAGCTCCTTGGCAAAGGGCGCGCCGTTGTCGAAGATGTACTGGTTTAAGCTCAGCACGATGGAGCGGATGGCCTTTATGGGGTCCTTCTCCTGGTAGGTGTCCAGAAATTCCGTCAGTTTCTCGTCGTAGGAGGCGAAGCCCTGGGCGATCAAGTCCTCCTTGGAGGTGTAGTGGTGGTAGAACGCGCCGGTGGAGACCCCGCTCTTCTCGCAGAGGCGGCGGATGGTGAAGGCGGGATAGCCCTCCTCGCGGATCAGCTCGTATGCGGTGTACAGCAGTCTCTTTTTTGTGGTCATGGCCTGTTTTTTGCGGTTTGTTATCTCCATGGTAAGTCCTCCATTCTTTCGTGGGCGCGTGGGCGCTTATGGGTTATTCTAGTATAAAAAGTTGAAAAAAACAAGGGAAAAGCGCACACCCTCGCCGGGCTTTTTTCAAGGCAATAATCTCCGATTTCTCAATCTTTAAGATTTCTTAAACTTTACTTTATAAAATGTTAGATATTTTGTGGATGAAAGTTTTAACAATCCCCCTTATAATAGTGAACATATCATTGAGTTTTGTTTATCTAACTTGTATTTGCCATATACCTGTGATATAACTGTATTAATTTGGTTAGTACAGAATAAAAATAGGAGGATTGAGATGGAAGGCGAAAAGGATGTGAAGGCTCTGGCGGAATCTGAGATGATCGATCGTCAGGTGGAAGAAATTATGGCGGAAGACGAGGCCGGAAGCGGTGCGGGCGCGGGGAAGAAAAAGAAAAAGCGCAAAAAGCTGCCCTTCAAAGAGCGCTGGAAAAGCTACAGCCGCAAGCGCAAAGTCGTTACAATTCTGGGCGTCCTGGCGGTGGCCGCGGTGGTTCTCTCCCGGTGCGGCGGCGGCAAGGACGGCCCGGCGGCGATGCCGGTGTCGGTCATGTCCCTGACCCGCCAGCCTATTAAGGAGAAGCTCTCCGTCAGCGGCCCGGTGTCCGGCACGGACAGTGTGGACGTGGTCTCCAACATTCACGCGGAGATCATGAGCATGAACGTGAAGGAGGGCGACCAGGTGAAAAAGGATCAGGTCCTGGCGGTACTGGATAAGACCAACCTGGAGCGGGATGTGCAGGTGGCGCAGAACGCCTACGATCTGGCGGTGATCAACAAGCAGGAGAAGGACAAGAGCGAGGCGCTGGGCTACGAGAAGGCGGTGCAGGACCTAAAGAAGGCCCAGGCGGACTACGACCGAAACAGCGCGCTGTTCGCGGCCGGGGACATCTCCCAGACCGAGATGGAGCAGGCTGCCAACGCCTTAAACGACGCCAAGCGCCAGGTGGAGGGCTACACGGTGGTGGACGGCCGCGGTGTGGCGGACCCGTCCTATGCGCTTCAGGTGCAGAACGCGGCCATCGACCTGGAAAAGAGGAAGGAAGAGCTGGAGAACGCGGAGATCAAGAGCACCATCGACGGCACCGTGGTCCGGGCGAACTCCAAGGTGGGACAGTTCGCGGATAAGGTGGAGGACGACAAGCCCATCTTCAGCATCGAGAACCTGGAACAGCTGGAGATGGAGATCAAGATCAGCGAGTACTCCATCGGCAAGGTGAAGATGGGGCAGAAGGCCACCATCAGCGCCGACATTCTGGACGGCGACACGGTGGAGGGCGAGATCATCAAGATTTCCCCCACCGGCGAGGAGAAGGGCGGCGGCTCCACGGAGCGCGTGATCCCCACAACCATCCGCATCGACGGCCAGAATTCCAAGCTGATCGCCGGAATCACCGCGAGGGCGGAGATTCTGATCCGGGAGAAGGAGGACGCGTTCGTGGTTCCCGTGACGGCCCTGATCGACGGCGGGGATGTCACTTACATAGCGGTTGTGGAGGACTCGAAGGTGCGCCGGATCCCGGTGACGCTGGGCGTGGACGGGGATGTGAACGTGGAGGTGATTCCCGCGGACGGCTCCGAACTCACGGAAGGGATGCAGGTGATTGTGAATCCCGGTCCCGCCACTGTGGACGGCGCTCTGGTGACAGTCTCTGCCCCGCAGATGTAGGAGGCCCTCATGGAAGAAAAAAAGAAAGGGTTTAAACGGTTTGCAGAGGGGATTGAGATCACCAACGGCAAGGAGGGAGACCAGAAATTCGGAGTCCGGCTGAGGCCGGTGGCCATGGGCCCCGCGGTTTCCTTTTTCCAGCGGATCAGGGAGCGGCGCAGGCTTGCGGCGGAGAAGGCGGCAGCAGGCGATCCGGACAGCCCGCTTTTGCGGCTGGAAAACCTGGTGAAGATATACGACACCGGCGCCATCAAGGTGCTGGGTTTAAAGAAGATCAACCTGACCATAGACCGGGGCGAATTTGTGGCCATCATGGGTCACTCCGGCTCCGGAAAGTCCACGCTGATGAACATTCTTGGCTGCCTGGACCGGCCCACCCTGGGCCACTACTACCTGGACGGCCACGACACAGCCGCCATGACGCCGGATGAGCTGTCGGACATCCGCAACCGGAAGATCGGCTTTGTGTTCCAGTCCTTCAACCTGATCTCCCGCACGTCGGCGTTAAAGAACGTGGAGCTGCCCATGACCTACGCCAGAGTTTCCAAGGCCAAGCGCCAGGAGCGGGCCAAGGAGCTGCTGGAGCGGGTGGGACTGGGCGAGCGGCTGGGCCACATGCCCAACGAGATGTCCGGCGGACAGCGCCAGAGGGTGGCGATCGCCAGGGCGCTTGCCAACGACCCGCCGCTCATCCTGGCCGACGAACCCACCGGAAACCTGGACACGGCCTCCTCCATCGAGATCATGCAGCTGTTTCGTGAGCTGCACGAGGAGGGGGCGACGGTGGTGGTGGTCACCCACGAGGAGGACATCGCCGCCTTCGCGGACCGGATCATCCGGTTCGGCGACGGGCAGCTTTTGAGCGACACGATAAACGAACATCATCCGTGGGAGGAGGGGGAGACATGCTGATAGAGAATATGATGATGGCCTTCTCGGCCATCCGTGCAAACAAGATGCGCTCCGCCTTGACCATGCTGGGAATCATCATCGGCATCGGGTCCGTGATCTCCATCGTGTCCATCGGCGACACCATGCGAAAGATGTTCTCGGACCTCTACAAGGATGTGGGAATCACCCAGGCGTACTTATCCATCGGCTACTGGGTGGACGATACGCGGCAGAGCGACTATTTTACCCTGGATGAGATGGAGCGGGCCAGAGAGGCCTTCTCGGATGAGATCGCTTACATCGACAGCAGCGCTTACACCAGCGCGGACGCCGAGTACAAGCGGACCAAGGTGAAGTTTGATTATAACGGGATCGATTACAATTACCAGGACGTACAGCCGGTCAACATGGTGTACGGGCGCTATCTGAACGAGGGCGATATCCTGGGGCGCAAGCGAAATGTGGTCATGGACACGGACAGCGCCATGAAGCTCTTCGGGGTGGAGAACGCCGTGGGAAAGACCTTCCGCACCACCATCTACGGCAGCACCGACGAGTTCACGGTGGTGGGAATTTACCGCAAGGAGATGAACGCGTTCCAGGCCCTGATGATGGGCGGCTCCTCGGACAAGGGCTCGGCGTTTATACCCTACACCCTGCTGACATGGCCCAACGATTACTTTTACCAGCTGCATGTGTACGCCAAGGACGACGTGAATCTGGACCAGTTTTTTGACCAGTTTAAGGCGTACGCGGCGAAGATGCACGGCCGGCAGCCGGAGGATATGTACATGTACACGGCCATGCAGGAGATGACCTCCGTGGACACCATGATGGGCGGCTTGTCCATGGCGGTGGGCGGAATCGCGGCCATCTCCCTGTTGGTCGGCGGAATCGGAATCATGAACATCATGCTGGTGTCCGTGACGGAGCGGACCCGGGAGATCGGAATCCGCAAGGCGCTGGGGGCCAGGACGCGGGATGTGCTGATCCAGTTTTTGACGGAGTCGGCCATCCTGTCGGCATGCGGCGGAATCATCGGTATCCTGATCGGCGTGGGACTGGTGACCGCGGGCGGTGCGGCCTTTGGCCTGGAGGTCGTGGTGAAGCCCAGCGTGGTCATACTGGCGGTGTCCTTCTCCGCGGTGGTCGGAATTTTCTTCGGCCTGTACCCCGCATCCAAGGCAGCCAAGGCGGATCCCATCGATGCGCTGCGGTACGAGTAAGGAGGCTCAAACAGTGACAGATAGAAGAATGAGAAAGGGAAAGCGGGCCGTGGCCCGGACGGCGGGGCTGTGCTTAGCTGTCCTGGCGATATTCCCGGTGAACGCCTTCGCCGGAAGCCCGGAGTTCGCCTACACCCAGGAAAAATGGGCGTCCCTCAGGGACAATGTGATGGAGTACAGGGAGCTGGCGGACCTGATTCATGAGTACAATCCCACGGTGCTAAACAACCGGACCGAGTACGACGACTACCGGGGCAAGAGCAGCGACCGCTTTAAGAACGACTACGCGGACATGGTGCAGGAGCTCTACGACGCCAGCGACAAGATGTTAGACAACGTGGACGAGGATATGCCCGGGTATGCCGGGGCGCTGGCCGGGTCGGTGAGCACCCGGATTCAGGCGGAGCGGATGCAGGAGACGGCGGACGCGGAGAACACGGACGGGGATGTGAAGAAGCTGGAGTACGACCGCCAGGAGGCGGAACTAGTCAGGACGGCCCAGGGCAAGATGAACCAGTACTGGCAGAAGGTGAAGCAGAAGAAGAGTCTGGAGGCCGAGCTGTCTCTGGCGCAGTCCCGGCAGGCGGCGGTGGCCGTGAAGGTGCAGGCGGGCATGGAGCCTCAGGCGCGGCTTCTGGAGGCAGACGAGAAGGTGGAGAGCGCAAGGGCGGCCATCGAGGCCAACGACCAGGAGCTCGACACCGTGCGCAGGGAGCTGTGTGTGATGACGGGCTGGAGCTACGACGCGGCGCCGGAGATCCGGGAGATCCCCGTGCTGCGGGCCGCGGACATCGGCGAGATCGACCTGGCGGCGGACAAGGAGCGGGCGGTGGAGAAAAACTACGCCCTGCGCGCGGGCGAGCGCCGGATGAACAACACCACCTACGGCACGGCGCAAAACCAGGTTTTGCGGGTCAATGTGGAGAGCGCCGGGCAGAAGATCCGGGCGGATGTGCAGTCCCGCTACGATCAGCTTATGCAGGCCAAAGCGGACCAGGCCCAGGCGGCAACAGAGCTGGAGCTGGAGAGAAAGAACATGGACACCGCCAGCCGGAAGCTGGATTTGGGGCTGATCAAGCGGAACGAGTTTTTGGAGGCCCAGAGCGCCTTCTCGGCCAAGGAGGCCGCGGAGGAAGTGAGCGCCTTAAAGCTGACCCAGGCCCAGGAGGATTACTGGTGGGCGGTGTACGGCCTTGCGGACGCCGGGAGCCTGTAACCTTTAGCGCGGCGGAAGGATTGAGGAGTCAAGATGAGAAGAGAGTCAGCCGGAAACGGGAGACAACAGAATAAGAACGGCCTGCGCGGGCGGCTGCTTCGGCAGGCCCTGGCGGTGGCGTTTGCGGTGATGCTCGCGGCCGGGAGCGCCGGGGAGGCGCTTGCGGAAGCGGGTAACGGCGGCCAGGCGGCTGGCGCCGGGGAATCTGCCGGGACGTCCGGCGACCCCGCGGACACCTCCGGCGGCGCCGGCGCTGCTACGGCTCCGGTCATCGAGTACGATGCCCTGGAGGAGCTGGTAAGAGGCTCCAACCCGGAGGTGAAGGCCAAGCGGGTGGATTTGGACCGGTGGGTGGATCAGTACCAGGCTGCCCGGGACGAGATCATGGAGAACCGCGCGAGCCTTCGGGAGGAGGCGAGGGAGCTCAAGGAGGACGGCGACGAGGAGGGCTACCGGCACTACACCGAGCAGGCGAGGCTGCTCAAGGAGTCGGCGGATGAGCTGGACCGGCAGATCCGCTCCTTAAACAGCGCCTCCAACACCATGGACCTGCGGTTGGCCGAGGACACGGCCACCCTGTCGGCCCAGGATGTGATGGCGGCCTGGCACAGCCTGCGGCTGGACCGGGACAGCGCGGCGGCGCAGCTTGAGCTTGCCGGCTACCAGGCGGAACAGCTGACGCGGCGGATGGGCCTGGGGATGGCGGCGCAGGCCGATGTGGACCAGGCAAGGCGGGACCAGGAGGCTGCGAAAAACCGGGTGGATACCCTGGACGCAGAGCTGGCGAAGCTTAAGAGGGAGCTGCTCCTTATCACCGGCTACACCTACGACGGCGAGGTGGAGATCGGGGAGCTCCCCCCAGCGGACACGGACCGGGCCGGGGCGATAAGCCCGGAGGCGGACCGGCAGAAGGCGTGGGGCAACAGCTACGAGCTGCGGCAAAAGCGCCACAGCGGCTTCTCCGGCACCAACAAGGAGCGGCACAGCAAGGAGCGCTCCATGGAGGAGAGCGAGCAGAGCATGTACACCAAGCTCATCTCCCTCTCCGGCCAGGTGAATACCGCGAAAACCGCCTGCCTGGCGGCGCGCTCGGCCATGGCCGCGGCGGATTTTGACTTTAAGGCGGCGGAGCACAAGTGGCAGCTGGGCATGATCAACCGGCAGGATTACCTGAAGGCAAAGGCGGCGTACGCCGACGCCCGGGCGGTGAGCGGGAAGGCGGAGATCAGCCTTCTGGGCGCGCTAAACCGGTACGATTGGGCGGTGCGGGGGCTGATTTTGGAGTGATAGCTCTAGTCCCTTCGGATCATACGGTAACCGACCCCCACATGGGTCTGAATATATTGAGGCTGAGACGGATCAGCCTCAATTTTTTTTCGCAGCGAGGCCATGAACACCCGCAGGGAGGCCACGTCCCCGTCCCAGGAGCTGCCCCAGATTTCTTTTGTTATGTAGGCGTGGGTCAGGACCTTGCCCACATGGCGGGCTAAGAGGCACAAGAGCTTGTACTCAAAGGGCGTCAGGCGCAGCTCCCTGCCGTCCAGGGTCGCGTAGCCGGCCGCAAAGTCGATCACCAGACCGCCGTTGGTGAACCGGGAGTTCTCCTCCTCCCGCAGGCCGTCCAGGTAGTTTAAGCGGCGCAGGGTGGCCCGCAGCCTGGCGCGCAGCTCCTCCACGGAGAAGGGCTTGGTCAAATAGTCGTCCGCCCCTGCGTCCAGGGCCTCGATTTTGTCCCGGTCCTCGTTTCGGGCGCTGATGACGATGATGGGCATCTGGGACCAGGTGCGGACCTTGCGGATCACGTCGGTCCCGTCTATGTCCGGGAGCCCTAAGTCCAGCAGCATGATGGCAGGCTGCTGGGTGGCTGCGGCCAGGATGGCCTGCGCGCCGTTCTCCGCGGTGTGAAAGTGGTATCCGTCCATCTCCAGGGTGGTGGAGATCAGGTTTTTGATGGCCTTGTCGTCCTCCACAATCAAAATTTCCGGTTTATTCATGTAGATCAACCTCCTCGATGGGTAATGTAAACTGAAATACACAGCCGTGCGGTATATTGTCTGAGATCTGTATGGCGCCGCCGTGGGCCGTGATGATGGAGCGGCAGAGGGCGAGGCCCAGGCCCAGCCCGCGCTTGCTGTCCGCCGGCCGGTTCGAGGCTGTGTAGAACATGTCGAAGACCCGCTCCTTGGCGGAATCAGGGATTCCCGGCCCGTCGTCGGACACCTCCACCACGGCATATGCGCCTCTTGGGAAGGAGTGTATCCGGATGTGGGAGCCGGGCGGGGTGTACTTGATCGCGTTGTCCACCAGATTGATGATCACCTGGATGATCAGGCGGGAGTCCATCCGCGCCAGCAAAAAGTCGCCCTCCTGGGTGACGGAGACGGTGTGCTCGGAGGCCCTTCGGTTGATGTGGCGCAGGGCCTCGTCGATCACCTCCTCCAGGAGCTCCCCCTGCATGTTGAGCTGCATGGTGCCGCCCTCCATGCGGGTGATGCTGAGAAGGTTCTCCACCAGGTTGATCAGCCACATGGAGTCGTCGTAGATGTCCTGGCAGACCTGCTTTTTCCGCTCCTCGGGCAGGTAGCCGGTGTCGTTTAGGAGGATCCCGGCGTTGCCGCTGATGCTGGTGAGGGGGGTGCGCAGGTCGTGGGAGATGGAGCGCAGCAGGTCGGCCCGCAGCTGCTCCGTGCGGGCCCTGGCGGCCTCCTCCTCGCGGACCCGGCAGATGTGCTCCTTCTCCATGGCCATGGCGCACTCGCCGAGGATGGCCTGGATCAGATTGTCCTCGAAGGCATCCGGGACGGAATCCGAGAGGCGTATGCCCACCAGGCCGTAGAGCGCATCGCCGGATTGCACCGGGCAGTAGAGGAAGGAGGCGTCGGGGTTGTGGTCACTGGAGGCACCGGCGCGCTTGCCGTTGAGGCAGGCCCACCTGGCGGCGGCCCGCTCCTCCGCTGTGTCCGGGGAGGGCCCGCGCTTCGCGGTGGCGGGCGTGGCCTCGGAAAAGAGCTCCGGATCGCCGGGGCCCTTCTCGCCCGGCAGGCAGCAGAGGGTGTCCCGCTTCAGAAGCTTGTTGAGCTGGGAGGCGGTCAGGCGGAGTAAGTCTTTCGCGCTGTTCTCCTTCTGCAGCAGCTGGTTGGTCTCAAGGAGCACCTGGGTGCGGTAGGCCGCCAGCGCGGCGATGCGCGCCTGCTCCTTGATCCGGGCGGCGATGGAGCTGGTGATAAAGGCCGCGGCGAACATGACGAACAGGGTGAACTGGGTGCCGATGTCCTCCGCCTTGAACGCCAGGCGGGGCTCGGTGAACAGGAAGTTGAAGATCAGCACGTAGGCCACGGCCGCAAGAAAGCCGTACTCCCTGCGGGAGGCGGCCCCGGCGGTGATCAGCACGGCCAGTATGTCGAGGGTGATGATGTTGGCCTCCGAGAACCCCAATTTCTGTAAAATATCGCAGATCGCGGTGACCGCAGCCAGCAGCCCGAGGGTCCACACCAGGTCCCTGCGGTTGAGAAACGGCGTGCGTCCCTGCCCAAGGAGTATCTCGGGCTCCGGCTCTGCCCGGTTTGAAATTTGGCTTATAAACGTCATGGATGCGTCCTCCGGTCTGTTTTTGATTAGCTCCAGTATAGCATAATTTCCGGGGCCAAGTGAAACTTTATATGATCTTTATACAATCTTTACGCGGATTCGCTCCCCATAATGCCCCCTTAATCCGATCCATGGTAAAGTTATGGCAATGACAGAGAACAGGGAGGAAAGGCCATGAATTATATACGAAAGCAGACTCCGGCCAGAATTCTGGCGTTTGGGTTTCTGGCAGTGATTCTTCTGGGATCGGTGCTGCTCATGCTGCCGGTATCGGTTCGCCCGGGGGTGAACCTGCACTATATCGATGCCCTATTTACCTCCACCAGCGCGGTGTGTGTCACCGGTCTGATCGCAGTGGACACAGCGGATACATACACGGCCTTCGGCCAGGCGGTGGTGGCGGCTTTGATCCAGGTGGGAGGCCTGGGAGTCACGTCGGTGGGCGTCGGACTGATCCTGGCGCTGGGGCGCCGGGTGAACTTAAAGGAGCGGCTGCTGATACGGGAGGCGTTAAATCTGGATTCCGGCCATGGGCTGGTGAGCCTGGTGAAAAACATCCTGAAGGTGACGCTGGTGTTCGAGGTGGCGGGAGCTATTTTGAGCTTCCTGGTATTCCGCAAGGACTATCCGACGGTTCACGCGCTGGGAATCAGCGTGTTCCACTCCATCGCGGCGTT
Organism: uncultured Clostridium sp.; assembly: GCA_900555045.1. Lineage (GTDB taxonomy): Bacteria > Bacillota > Clostridia > Lachnospirales > Lachnospiraceae > Enterocloster. Next base: position 49,292 of record USJW01000018.1, read on the forward strand.
CAACAACTCCGGGTTCGACATCTTGGGAGGCCTCAAGAACCTGACCGGATACCGGGACAATGTGCTGCTAAACCTGACCACAGCCGGGCTTATCACCTTCGGCGGCCTGGGATTTTTGGTCATCATGGACATCGTCACCAAGCGGTCCTTCAAGAAGCTGACCCTGCACTCCAAGGCGGTAATCACCACCAGCGCCATCCTGTTAATCGGTGGCACGGTGCTCATCCGGGCGACGGAGAATATCACCTGGTTGGGCGCGTTTTTCACCAGTGTGTCGGCCAGAACCGCCGGATTCTCCACCTTCAATCTGGGCGGGTTCACCAGCGCGGGACTTTTGACCGTGGCGGTTCTCATGTTTATCGGCGCGTCGCCCGGGTCCACCGGCGGCGGCATCAAGACCAGCACCGTGTTCACGCTGTTCCACACCATACGCGGGGCTGCGACCAACCAGGGGCCTCAGGCGTTCCACTACCGGATCCCCCAGGAGGCCTTCATCAAGGCGGCATCCGTCAGCGCCCTGTCGGCGCTTGTGGTGTGCCTCGGTACATTCTTCATGTGTATCCTGGAGCCGGGGCTGGGGTTTGAGGATATCCTGTTTGAGATCACCTCGGCCTTCGGCACCGTGGGGCTCTCCACTGGGATCACCACCGGGCTGTGCCCGGCCGCCAAGCTTTTGGAGATCGCGGTCATGTTCATCGGGCGTCTGGGGCCGCTTACCATCGCGTCCATCTGGATGTTTAAGCATGACTCCTCAGTTTCATTCCCCAAGGGGACGATATCAATCGGATAATAGCCAAATACGGATTATATAGGGAGGGCATAAATATGTTCGGAAAACGGAAAATGGAGGACGCGAAGTCCTACGGAATCATCGGTCTTGGGCGGTTCGGCACGGCGTTGGCCCGCACGCTGGCGGAGGCCGGCAAGGAGATCCTGGTGCTGGACCAGGACGAGGAGAAGGTAAAGCAGATGCGCACCTTCACGGAGCACGCCTACGTGGTGCGAAACCTTGAGCGGGAGACTCTGCAGGAGACCGGAATCCAGAACTGTGACCAGGTGATCGTCTGCATCGGCGACAAGGTGGACGTGAGCATCCTGACCACCTTAAATGTGATCAACCTGGGCGTTCCCCACGTGGTCTCAAAGGCCAACAGCCTGGAGCAGGGGGAGATTCTGGAGAAGATCGGCGCGGAGGTAGTGTACCCGGAGAAGGACATGGCCATCCGCCTGGCAAAGCGGCTGATCGCGGGCCGGGTGTATAACCTGTTCGAGCTGGACGAGCGGACGGACATTTCGGAGCTTCGGATCGGCGGCGAGTTTGCGGGCCAGACCGTGGAGCAGGCCAGTCTGCGCAGGCGCTTTGGAGTCAACATCATCGCCATCAACCAGGGCGGAACGCTGACCACGGACGTGCGCCCGGAGTATGTGCTGGGGCCGGAGGACACGCTGGTGGTGATCGGGGACCGGGAGAATATAAGGAAATTGGCGGATGATTTGGCGGAGTAGCTGGGCGGGGCGAAATCGAAGGTTGTGCGTCCCTTGGCGCCGTGGTAAACTATTGGAAGGCAGGAGCTTTCCGGGATAAGAAGGAAGCGCTTCACATCGGGGCGGCAGGCACTGTTTGCAAAGAGTGCCTGCCGCCCTTTTGCTGAAATGCAAGGGGCTCGTGACACAGCCTGCGGCGATTGCCGAATTGGGCCGTTTGCGGGCAATCGTTTTAGGAGGAGAGGAGGAGAGAATGAAGGAACAGGGGAAAAAGCGATGGAGGCGCTGGCAGATCGCGGCGTTTGCAGTTCTTGGTGCGCTTGCGCTTACTGCCGTCTACCTCTACTGCGTCTTAAACGGCTACATTCTTCTAAATCACCCATCTAAAAACCGCTACCCGGTGCGCGGTGTGGACGTGTCCCACTATCAGGGGACGATTGATTGGAAAAAATTGGATGAACAGGGCGTGGAGTTCGCCTACATCAAGGCCACCGAGGGAAGCGGCCACGTGGACGATCGGTTTGCGGGGAACTGGGAGGGCGCGAAGGCGGCTGGGATGAAGGCCGGAGCGTACCATTTTTTCAGTTTTGACAGCCCGGCGGAGACACAGCTGGAAAACTTTGTAAATACGGTGCCCGCGTACCCCGGGATGCTGCCGCCCACGGTGGATTTTGAGTTCTACGGGGACAAGCAGGTCAACCCGCCGGATCAGGAGGCAGCGGCCGGGGCATTAACGCGTCTCCTGGAGGGATTGGAAGCGCACTACGGGGTGCGGCCCGTGATCTACGCCACCCCGGAGGCGTGGGAGCTGTACTTAAAGGGAAGGTTTGACCAGTATCCCCTGTGGATCCGAAGCGTGGTGACACCGCCGGAGATCGGGGAGGCAGAGTGGACCTTCTGGCAGTACTCCAACCGCGGAAGGCTTTCCGGGTACACCGGGGGAGAGACATTCATCGACTTAAACGTCTACGGGGGCAGCAGGGAGCAGTGGGAGGAGTGGGCCGCAAGCTACAGCCGGGCCCTTCAGTCAAGAGGAGAACAGGAGGAATTTCAGTGATCTATTTCACATCGGATTTGCACTTTTTTTATAAAAAAGATCCCTGCGTGGGCACGCGCGATTTTTCAAGCGGGGAGGAGAAAAACGAATTTCTGGTGGACTGCTGGAACCGCACGGTGTCGGGAACGGACGAGGTCTATATCCTGGGGGATGTCTCCAACGGCGGCGGCCAGGAGACGGCGGAGATTCTGCGCCGCCTGAACGGCAAAAAATATCTGGTGATCGGCAACAACGACCGCTACTTGGAGGATCCGGCCTTTGACCCCAGCGTCTATCAGTGGTGCAGGCAGTACCATGAGATCAATGAGATGGGCACAAAATTCGTGCTGTTCCACTTCCCCATCGAGGCATGGAGCGGTTACAAAAAGGACCGCATCCATCTGCACGGACATCTCCACCGCATTAAGCCGGTCTGGGAGCCCATCCGCCGCTACGAGGTGGGCGTGGACGCCCACGACGGGAGACCGGTGTCCATTGAGGAGATCTGGGACGCGGTGAAGGATCTGCACAACGAAAACCGGATAATGGAGGGCGTATGGTGAGGGAAGATCCGGCGGCTATCGCGCCCAGTGCGGCCTCGTGGAAGGCGCGCTCATGACGGCTCCCTCCGCTGCCAGGAGCTCCGCCCCGGCGGCTTCAACCAGTCCGACCCGCCCCACCTGTGCGAGAACCTGACAGCAAAGACCATCTGCTTCGCCTGGAACTTCATACGCGAGTGCGAAGAAGAGAATATGCGGGAACATCTGGCGCCTCACAGCGGAACCCTTTAAACAACGAGATCCGCATAAAACAAAAGCCAATCCCTCAATTCCATCACTTTCTGAATCAATAAGGAGCGCGAAATCTGTAATCAAAAGCAGATT
>USJW01000019.1 GCA_900555045.1 uncultured Clostridium sp.
GAAATTTAAAGCAATAAAATTGACTCGATTATTTTTTTGTAGTATGATAGGAAACATCCGTAAAGGGAGAATATCGTTTGTCAAAAAAAGGGAGAGATTATTATGAAAAAATCATCGAAGATCCTGTCACTGGTAATTGCCGGCGCCATGGTTCTGTCCATGGGTGCCTGCGGCGGTTCCGGAAATTCCGGCGCGACCACGGCGGCGGGCACCACTGCCGCAGAGACCAAGGCTGCTGAGACTACGGCTGCCGACACTACGGCCGCAGGCGTTTCTGAGACCACCGAGGCCAAGGAAAAGGCCGCCGACGGGAAGACCTACAAGATCGGAATCCTTCAGCTGACCCAGCACCCGGCCCTGGACGCGGCCAACGAGGGCTTTGTGAAGGCCTTGGACGACGCGGGCGTGGCTTACGAGTTAGACCAGCAGAACGCCTCCGGCGACCAGTCCGTGTGCCAGACCGTGGCTTCCAAGTTTGTCAACGACGGCAAGGACTTAATCCTGGCGATCGCCACACCGGCCGCGCAGGCCATGGCGGGCGCAGTGTCCGACACCCCGGTGTTAATCACCGCAGTGACGGATCCGGCGGAATCCGGCCTGGTGGAGACCAATGAGAAGCCCGGCGCAAACGTGACCGGAACCTCCGATTTGACTCCCGTGAAGGAGCAGATCGACCTCTTAAAGCAGATCCTTCCGGAGGCCAAGACCATCGGCATCCTCTACTGCTCCGCAGAGTCCAACTCTGAGATCCAGGCGCAGATGGCCAGAGAGGCCATCCAGGCTGCCGGCATGGAGAGCAAGGACTTCACCGTCTCCAGCTCCAACGAGATCCAGACCGTGGTTCAGTCCATGGTGGGCAAGGTGGATGCGGTGTACGCGCCCACGGACAACACCATCGCCGCCGGCATGACCACCGTGGCCATGGTTGCCAACGACAACAAGCTTCCGGTGATCTGCGGTGAGTCCGGGATGGTGAACAGCGGCGGACTTGCCACCTACGGCATCGACTACTTCCAGCTGGGCTACATGACCGGCCAGCAGGCTGTGAAGATCCTGACCGAGGGCGCTTCCCCGGCCGACATGCCGATCGAGTATCTGAAGGCGGAGAACTGTGAGCTGACCGTGAACGAGGAGACCGCGAACACGCTGGGAATCGACGTATCCGGCTTAAAGTAAGGAGTTCTTATCCAGAGAAGATCACTTTGGTGCTGTGGGCGCCTGGGCATTGCCCGGGGCCTGCAGCACCATCTTTGGGTGTAATGGAGCGGCGCGGCCATAGATGGTTTGCTCAAGTTTTGGCACCGCGCGTCCGAAAAAAGGGCGCTGCGGGGACGGGGGAATTTGGGCAAGCTATTTATCCCGGAAAGCCGTATCAGAAATGGAGGTTAAATTTATGAATATTCTGGAAATGCTGCTTGGCATGGGGCCCAAGCTGCTGGACGCAACCGGCCAGGGCGTGCTCTGGGGAATCATGGTGCTGGGCGTCTACATTACATATAAGCTGTTGGACATCGCCGATCTGACGGTGGACGGCAGCTTCGCGCTGGGCGGCTGTGTCTGCGCGGTGCTGATTGTGAACCGGGGCATGAACCCGTTCCTGGCGATCGTGCTGGCCACCCTCGCCGGGATGCTGGCGGGCCTGGTCACGGGAACGCTGCACACGGTGTTTGAGATCCCCGCGATCCTGGCCGGAATCCTGACCCAGCTGGCCCTCTGGTCCATCAACCTCTGGGTGATGGGCAACAAGAGCAACACCCCCCTGTTAAAGGTGGACAATATGGTCAGCATCCTGGTGAAGCAGACGGGCCTCACTCAGACCCAGGCCTCCCAGGTGATCGGCATCGCGGTGGCGCTGATCGTGGTGGCTGTGCTCTACTGGTTCTTCGGGACGGAGATCGGAAGCGCCATCCGCGCCACCGGAAACAACGAGGACATGATCCGCGCCCTGGGCGTGAACACCAAGTGGACCAAGCTTCTGGGCCTGATGATCAGCAACGGCCTTGTTGGCTTATCCGGCGCGCTGGTGTGCCAGAGCCAGAAGTACGCCGACGTGCTGATGGGGCAGGGCGCCATCGTCATCGGCCTGGCGGCCATCGTCATCGGCGAGGTGCTCTTCGGCTGGTTCAGGAACTTTGCGCTGAAGCTGACCGCCGCGGTGGTGGGCTCCGTTGCCTACTTTGTGATCCGGGCGGTGGTGCTGGAGATGGGCATGAACCCCAACTACATGAAGCTTTTGAGCGCGGCCATCGTGGCCCTGGCGCTGTGCGTGCCGGTCGCTGCAAATAAATGGAAGGCCAACCGGGCCTACTCGGAAGGAGGGGAACAGTAATGTTAAAGCTGACCAATGTGAGCAAGACGTTCAACAAGGGGACCATCAACGAGAAGAAGGCCCTCCGGGGGTTGAATCTGACACTGAACGACGGGGATTTCGTGACGGTGATCGGCGGAAACGGCGCCGGAAAATCCACCATGTTGAATATGATCGCGGGCGTGTACCCCATCGACGCGGGAAAGATTGAGATCGACGGCGTGAACATCTCCCGCCAGCCGGAGTACAAGCGGGCCAAGTACATCGGCCGCGTGTTCCAGGACCCCATGAAGGGGACGGCCGCCGGGATGGAGATCCAGGAGAACATGGCCTTAGCTTTTCGCCGCGGCCACAAGCGGGGGCTGGGCTGGGGCATCCGCGCCCAGGAGAAGGACTACTACCATGACCTCTTAACCCGGCTGGGCCTGGGACTGCAGACCCGCATGACCAGCAAGGTGGGCCTTCTCTCCGGCGGACAGCGCCAGGCCTTGACGCTTCTCATGGCCACGCTCCAGAAGCCCAAGCTTTTGCTCCTCGACGAGCACACGGCGGCTCTGGACCCGCAGACGGCCAAGAAGGTGCTGGATCTGACCAACGAGATGGTGACGGAGCAGAACCTGACCGCCCTGATGGTGACCCACAACATGAAGGATGCCATCCAGATCGGAAACCGCCTGATCATGATGAACGACGGCCAGATCATCTACGACGTGGCGGGCGAGGAGAAGAAAAAGCTGACCGTGGAGGATCTGCTGGAGAAGTTTTCACAGGCCAGCGGCGGGGCCTTCGCCAACGACCGGATGCTGCTGTCCAAGTGATAACCGGGAGGAAAATTTTGGCAGATATGGGGTGCCACCGGCAAATTTTAATAAACTTTTCATATTCTCCGGCGAGATTTTATGGTATACTTGACGCTGGTACGTGCCGGTCTACGGCAAAATAAACAATGGAGACGATTTGAAATATGCTGGATCATAAAGATTATCTGTCAACTCTGAACAAAGCGAGGCGCAAGCGCAACCGGAACTGGGACCCCAGGTACCTGTTCATTATTTTGGGCGCGGTGGCGCTTATCGGGATTGTGATTGCGGTGGCGCTCAGCCTCAAAAAGCCTGCCTCCGGAAAGCCCTCCAATGAGCCGGGGCTTGCGAGCGGCCGGGAGGCCACGCCGGCCCAGGCGGAGCCCGAGACCACCCTGTCCCCCGAGGAGCAGGCGGAAAAGGAGCGGAGGGATCAGGCCCAGGCGGTGGTGGATTCCTACACCAACCTTGGACTTGTGCAGGTATCCGGGTACTTAAATATCCGCGATACGCCCAGCCTTGAGGGAAAGATTATCGGCAAGCTGTCCGGCGACGGAGCCTGCGAGATTCTGGACACGGACGGAGAGTGGTCCCACATCACCTCCGGCGGTGTGGATGGCTACATCAACAACCAGTACCTGCTGATCGGGGACGAGGCGAGGTCCAAGGCCTTAGACCTGGTGAAGCTGCGCGCCATCGTGACAACCGACAACTTAAATATCCGCCAGGAGCCGGTGCTGGATCCCAGCAATGTGATCGGACAGGCCCTGATCAACGAGCGGTACGCGGTGTTGGGCCAGCAGGACGGCTGGATCCAGATCGAGGAGGGCTATATTTCCGCGGACTACGCAAAGGTGGAGTACGCCCTCAACGAGGGGCGCAAGATGGACTTAAAGGCCATGGCGATTAACCAGTACAAGAACCTGGTGATCTCCAAGGTGAACAACTATCTGAACGTGCGGGCGGAGCCCAAGTCGGACGGAAAGATTATCGGAAAGATGACCAGCAAGGCGGCGGGCGAGATCATTGAGACCGTGGACGGCTGGTACAAGATCAAGTCCGGCCCCATCACCGGCTACATCACGTCGGACCCGCAGTACACGGCCACCGGCCAGGAGGCCAAGGACATCGCCATGCAGACGGCCACCCTGAAGGCCGTGATCAACACGGACGTGCTGAACGTGCGCACGGAGCCCAGCACCGACGCCAAGATCTGGACACAGATCGTAAGGGATGAGCGCTACCCCGTGGTGGCTCAGCTGGACGGCTGGGTGCAGATTGAGCTGGACTCTGTGGACGAGGAGGACGGCTCCGAGGCGGACAAGGCGTATATTTCCACCAGGGACAACAACGTGGAGGTGCGCTACGCGCTGAACGAGGCCATCAAGTTCTCGCCGGCGGAGGAGGCGGCTAACGCCGCGGCTTCCAGGCGCTCCAAGGTGGTCAACTATGCGCTCCAGTTCGTGGGCAACCCCTACGTCTGGGGAGGCACCAGCCTGACAAAGGGCGTGGACTGCTCCGGCTTTACCATGCAGGTGATGAAGCAGTTCGGCGTGTCGCTGCCGCACTATTCCGGCGCCCAGGCCAAGATGGGAAAGCCGGTGAAATCCAGCGAGATGCGCCCGGGCGACCTGATTTTCTACGCCAACAGCAGCGGCACGGTCAACCACGTGGCCATTTACATCGGCAACGGGCAGGTGGTCCATGCGGCCAGCCGCAAGAGCGGAATCAAGATTTCCACCTGGAATTACCGCAGCCCGGTGGCCATCCGCAATGTGCTCGGCGACTGATCGGAATAAAATACAGAATGAATGTGAGCCGGCGCGAGGCGACAGAGGGAAATTCCCTCTGTCCCCGCGCCGGTTTTTTGCGCGCAAAATTGGGGATCGCGCGACAGTTTCGGTAAAATGCCGTCTGCCTGTTTGCGCCGGCACTTTTGGGCCCGTATAATGAAATTATAAGTTTACCGGTCCATGCGGTGGAGCGGGGATAGGAGGGGAGCAGCCAGACTTTTTGGCAGGTATGACAGGGCGCGCAGGCTTCGGGTTGAACCGCAGAATGCGGGGCGGCGCAAACGGAAAGGAGATGCAAACAGTGAGCAATGTGTTGGATTATTTCCAGATTCAAAAGCGGGGCTCCAACGTCCGCACCGAGGTGATCGCGGGAGCCACAACCTTTGCAACAATGGCCTATATTCTCATCATTCAGCCGAAATATATGGGGGACGCCGGGATGGACGCCGTGGGTGTGCTTCTGGCAACAGCCCTGGTGTCCGGCGTGATCACGATCGTCATGGGCCTGGCCTCGAACATGCCCTTTGCACTGGCGCCCGGCATGGGCTCCAACGCCGTGCTGGCCAATTCCATCGTTCTGGCGGGCATCGCCACCTGGCAGGTGGGCCTGGGGATGGTTTTCATCTCCGGCACCGTTTTCCTGCTCCTTAGCATCTTCGGCATACGGGAGCTGATCGTGAAGCTGATCCCCAAGGACATCAAGATCGGAATCAGCGCCGGGCTGGGCCTGTTTATCATCCGCACGGCGCTGGTGAACGCCAAGCTGGTGGCGGACAACTTTAAGGGCCTGGGCGACCTCTCGCAGCCCTCCGTGGCGCTGGCGGGGATCGGCCTTGTGATCTGCGTCGTCTTAAATTACGCCCGCTTTCGCATCAAGGGGCGCACCTACCAGATCCGTGGGGCGATCCTTCTGGGGATCATCATAACCACGGTCATCGGCCTGTTCATGGGCGTGGTGAAGATCCCGGAGAGCATCATCACTAAGGGCGCGCTGGCCTCCCTGGGGAACGTGGCCTTCAAGGCGGACGTGCTGGGCGCGCTGCGGCCGGAGTACATCGCGTTCATGCTGGCCTTCTTTATCAGCGACTTTTTCTCCACCCTGGGCACCTCCCTGGGGCTGGCCAACAAGGCGGGGCTGATGGACAAGGACGGAAATTTCCCGATGATCGGCCGGGTGTTTCTGGTGGACTCCGTGGGCACGCTGACGGGCGCCGTCATGGGCCTGACGGTGGTCACCACCTACGTGGAGAGCGCCTCCGGCGTGGAGGTGGGCGGCCGCACCGGGCTGGCCTCCATCGTCACGGGCCTTCTGTTTATCCTGGCGGTATTCTTCGCGCCGCTGTTTTTGATGATCCCCACCGCGGCCACATCGCCGGCGCTGGTGCTCATCGGGATCTCCATGATGAACGGCTTAAAGTCGGTGGACTTCGACCCGATCAAGTGGACGCCGGTGGCGATTTTGATGATCGGAAGTCTGTTCGGCGGCACGCCCAAGGGCATCGCCTTCGGCCTGGTCACCTACTGTATCGTCAACATCGCGTACTACGGGTTCACGGATGAGCGCAGCAAGGAGACGCTGCCGTCGCTGTTCACGGTCATATTGGCGATTTTAACCTGCCTGCAGTTCTTTATCTGAGGAGACTGCGGGGCATACTGTGAGAGGGGGTAAATTTTATGAGAGCAATCAAAAATCCGGACCGCAGCAGGCTGATCGCCGCGGCGATGCAGCGGATTCCCTGCGATCTGACCATAAAAAATGTCCGGCTGGTCAATGTGATCACCGGTGAGATCTATCCGGCCCAGGTGGACGTGCTCGACGGCGTGATTGTCCGGGTGCGGCAGGAGGGTGAGGAGACGCTGCCCGCCGCCTCGGTGTACGACGGGAGAGGCGGATACCTTCTGCCCGGCTTCATCGACATCCACATGCACGTGGAGAGCACGATGCTGACCCCGGAGGAGTTCGGCAACGCGGCCGTGCTCTGCGGCACCACCGCGGTCTTTGTGGATCCCCACGAGATCGCCAACGTGATGGGGATCCCCGGCGTGGAGTACATGCTTGAGAACGGGAAGCGCTCCCCGGTGAGGCAGTTCAATTTGGCCTCCTCCTGTGTGCCGTCGGTGCCGGGGCTTGAGGGCTCGGGGGCAGAGTTCGGGCCCCGGGAGATCGCTCGTATGCTGGACATGGACGGCGTGGTGGGCATCGCGGAGGTGATGGACTGTGTGGGCGTGGTGAACGACACGGAGCGCATGCACGGGATCCTCGAGGAGGGCCTGCGGCGGGGCGTGCTGATCCAGGGGCATGCGCCGCGGGTCTTGGGAAAGGAGTTGGCGGCCTACGCCCTTGGCGGTCCCACGGACAACCACTCGGGCCGCAGCGCTGAGGAGTGCCTGGAAAATCTGCGGGCCGGCCTTCACGTGAACCTGCAGGCCAGCTCTCTATCCAGCGGAAGCCTGCCGGAGATGCTGGAGGGCCTTAAGGGGCTGCGCTACCACGACAATGTCTCCCTTTGCACGGACGACGTGCACGCCAAGGATCTGCTGGAGACGGGGCACATCAACCGGATCCTAAAAAAGCTGATCGAGCTGGGCGTGGACCCCATGGACGGGATCCGCTGGGGCACCTACAACGCGGCCAGGGAGGCCGGGCTCTCGGACCTGGGCGCGGTGGCGCCGGGGTATGCGGCGGACTTACAGCTGGTGGAGGCGTTAGACGGGAGAAATCCCTTTGCGGTGTTCATTGGCGGCAGGAAGATGTGTGAGGACGGGAAGCTGTCAAACCGGCCGCCAAGAAGAGAGCAGCCAAACTTCCCCAACACGGTGAAGCTGTCCTACCTGCGGGGGCCGGAGGACTTTTCGCTCATGCCGCCCGGGCCGGAGAGCCTGACCTGCATCGTCCCCTGCAACGACGCGGGGCGCGCCCTCACCGAGCCGATTTATGAGAGGCTGCCGGTAAAGGACGGCAGAATCGACCTGGCGGACCGGGAGGAGCTCTGTTTCTTGAGCGTCTGCAACCGGCACGGGGCCACGGACAAAACCATCTGCGTGTTCAAAAATTTCGGCCTGCTGCGCGGGGCGGTGGCCTCCACGGTCTCCCACGACAGCCACAATTTCACCGTGGCGTACCGGGACCCGGCGGATGCGTGGGCCGCGGCCAGGTACCTGGAGAAGGTGGGCGGCGGCATGTGCGCCGTGCTAAACGGCCAGGTGCTTGCGGGGCTTCCACTGCCGGTGGCCGGACTCATGTCTGAGCTTCCCTGCGCCGAGCTGGTGAAGCAGATCGCGGATCTTAAGGAGGCGGTGGGAGCGGTGTGCGCCAGCAGCAAAATGATGATGCGCATCGCCATAAGCTCGCTGCTTGTGGCTCCGATTTTGTGTATCAGCGACCGGGGACTGGTGGACGGGCGGACCCAAAGGTTTGTGGAGCTATTTAAATAAGAAGATTTGCGCGCGGCCCTTCCCATGAATATTTTCCCGCGCCCGGCGCAGAATAATCCTGAACGCATACGGCGGTGAGAAATCACCCCGCAGAGACAAAAACGCGGAAAGGAAGAGATGGCCATGGCGCAGGAGAAGAACAAAAATAAGAAGAAAAACGCCGGTTTTGAGGACAGCGGCGTCCAGGATAATGCTCAGGACAAAAACCAGGAGAACACCCAGGAAAAGAAGGACGAGAAGGACATAGAGGCGAAGGAGGACCAGAAGCTGGAGGAGTACGGCCAGATGACTCTGGAGGAGAACCGCAGGCACCGGAAGATCCACCTAATCACCATCATCGGCGAGGTGGAGGGACATGAGAACCTGTCCGGCAGCAGCAAGACCACCAAGTACGACCACGTGCTCCCTCAGCTTGCGCAGATCGAGGACGACGACTCGGTGGACGGCCTTCTGGTGCTCCTTAACACCTCGGGCGGGGACGTGGACGCGGGGCTTGCCATCGCGGAGATGATCGCCTCCCTGTCCATGCCCACGGTCTCCCTGGTGTTAGGCGGCAGCCATTCCATCGGCGTCCCGCTGGCGGTTTCCACAAAATACTCCTTCATTGTGCCCTCGGGGACCATGATGATCCACCCGGTGCGCATGTCGGGGATGGTGATCGGCACCTCCCAGACCTACGAGTATTTCGCCATGATCGAGGACCGGATCTTAAATTTCGTGGAGGGCCACTGCAACATCGCCTACGATCAGCTGAAGGAGCTGATGCACAACACCAAGATGCTCACCCGGGATCTGGGCACGGTGCTGGTGGGCAGGGAGGCCGTGGACGCGGGCCTAATCGACGAGGTCGGCGGGATCCGAGAGGCCCTTCGCAAGCTCTATGAGATGATCGACGCGAAAAATTAAATCGCCATAACGTTGCATTTCCCTGGATTTTTTTGTATACTATATACTAACCGGGCCTATGGCCGGGATAGACTTGTATAGGATGACGGGAGGCTGATTTCGTGGCTGATTCAAATCGTAAGAAGCAGAGCACACCAAAGAGTACGGGAAAGAGCACAAAAGGTGCGGGGACGTCCAAGCGGAGCGGCTCCGGAGCGAAAAAGAGCCAGGGAAAGTCAGCAAAGGCAGAACAGGATATGGGATTTTTGAGAGCAGAAGTGGTTATCATCTGCTCTTTTGCTGTTGCAGTACTGTTGTTTCTCAGCAATTTCCGGCTCTGCGGCGTGGTGGGCGAGGCCCTGCGCCGGGCGCAGCTGGGTGTGTTCGGAATCGTGGGCTTTCTGGTGCCCATCCTGCTGTTTGTGGGGACATGCTTTCACATGTCCAATGAAGGAAATATTCATGCGGCGTTAAAGCTGGGGGCGGTGATTCTTGCGATCATCACGGTCTGCGGCCTTTTTCAGCTGCTGTTCGGCTCCGTGCCCGAGGGGGCAAAGTGGATGGAATACTATGCCCAGTCCGCGGAGACGGGCCGGGGCGGCGGATGGCTGGGCGGAGTGCTCAGCTCCCTTCTCGTCGTGGCCCTGGGCCGGGCGGGCGCCTATCTGGTGCTGTTTGTGGTTTTGATCATCTGCATGGTCTGCATCACGGAGAGGTCCTTCGTGTCCGTGGTCCGGTCCGGCGGGGACAAGGCCTACCAGTACGCCAGGGAGGACATGGAGCGGCGGCGCGAGGAGCACCAGCGCAGGCTGGAGGAGCGCAGGGCCAGGGAGGAGCAGCGGGTGCGCGGCGTGAACCTGGATGCGACGAAGCTCTCAGACCCCGCGGACCTGCCGGATATCCTGGAGGGGCAGGAGGAAGAGCCGGAGCTTCCCGGGGACGGCGGCAGAGCGCAGGCAGCGCCCGCGGCCGCTGCTGCGGATGTGTTCCAGGGGCGGATCAACCTGCCGCCGGAGTACGATTCCGACGACGTCCCGCCTGAGGAGGACGATGTGGCCATGCTGGCCGACGCGATTGAGAAGCACCAGCGTGGGAGAGGACAGACGGGAGGCGGAGCTCACGGCGCGGTGCCTGACGGGACTCACGGCGCGGTTTCCGGCGGGGCTCACGGTGCGGTGCCCGGCGGTGCATACGGCGCGGTGTCTGGCAGTGCATACGGCGCAGTGCCCGGTGCAGTTTCCGGCGGGGGCCAAGCTTCCGCGGCCGGCGGCCGGGCGGGCAGTGCTTCGGCGAGGAAGGAGCCTGCGGACTCCTACATGCTACATATGGAGGACGGGGAAGAGATGATCCGCCTTCCCAGGGATCACCGGACGCTGCGCGAGATGGAGTTTGTGGAGGATGACAGCTACGGGCCCGACGGCGTGCCGGGAGCGGCCGCAGCGGGCGGCGCATTGTATGGGGCCGACGGAGTCGATGAAGCGCAGGGGTCCGATGAGGACGGCGCAGGGTACGCCGGTGAGGCTGCCTTTGGCCATCCGGCAGCTGCGAGCGCGGCACCCCATCAGGGGGAAGCTGCCTCTGGGGTAGACCCGGACGAGCCTCCGTTTGAGGAGGACGTGCCGGACGCGCAGATCCTGCGGCGGGCCCACGGCGACGGGTACGGCGCGGCGGGGTACGACGCAGCGGGGTATGGCGGCGGGACATATGGCGAAGAGACATATGATGACGGCGGCGCATATGACGGCGACACATATGACGCGCCCCACTCCCACGAGGAGGGAAGTCTCTCCGTCCAGGAGGATCTGTACCCGGTGGACGAGTCCGCTCAGGGCGTCAACTACGACAGCGTGTTTGTGCCGGAGGAGCCCAAGCGGGTGGTGACGGCCTCCGGGAAGGTGATCGAGACGGAGACGGAGCTTCTCCAGAAGAAGCTCGAGCGCAAGAAGACGGAGACGGCCAAAAAGAGCGAGAGCGCTCCGGCGGTCGAGGAGATCCATGTGGAGGAGCCGGTGGTGGAGAAGGAGTACGAGTTCCCGCCCACCACGCTGTTAAAGCGAGGCGTCAGAAACGTCGGGGCGTTCTCCCAGAACGAGTACAAGGCCACGGCCATCAAGCTTCAGCAGACCCTGCGCAACTTCGGCGTCGGGGTGACGGTGACCAACATCAGCTGCGGCCCGGCGGTGACCCGCTACGAGCTGCTGCCGGAGCAGGGCGTGAAGGTCAGCAAGATCGTGAGCCTGACGGACGACATCAAGCTGAACTTAGCCGCCGCGGACATCCGCATCGAGGCGCCCATCCCCGGCAAGTCTGCCGTGGGAATCGAGGTGCCCAACAAGGAGAACAACGTGGTGTACCTGCGCGAGCTGTTGGAGTCCGACAGCTTTAAGAACCACAAGTCCCAGCTGGCCTTCGCGGTGGGCAAGGACATCGGCGGGCAGGTGGTGGTGACGGACATCGGCAAGATGCCCCACCTTCTGATCGCGGGAGCCACCGGCTCCGGTAAGTCGGTCTGCATAAACACCCTGATCATGAGCATCATCTTCAAGGCCAAGCCCCAGGATGTGAAGCTGATCATGGTGGACCCCAAGGTGGTGGAGCTGAGCGTCTACAACGGCATCCCGCACCTTTTGATCCCGGTGGTGACGGATCCCAAGAAGGCCTCCGGCGCCCTAAACTGGGCGGTGGCGGAGATGGAGGACCGGTACAAGAAGTTTGCCGCCTGCAATGTCCGCGACTTAAAGGGCTACAACGACCGGGTGGAGAAGATCCAGGACGTGGAGGGGGAGAACAAGCCCCAGAAGCTGCCTCAGATCGTGATCATCATCGACGAGCTGGCGGACCTAATGATGGTTGCCCCGGGCGAGGTGGAGGAGTCCATCTGCCGTCTGGCGCAGCTAGCCAGAGCGGCGGGAATTCACCTGGTGATCGCGACCCAGCGGCCCTCCGTGAACGTGATCACCGGCCTGATCAAGGCCAACGTGCCGTCAAGAATCGCATTTTCCGTGTCCTCGGGTGTGGACTCCAGGACCATTATCGATATGAACGGAGCCGAGAAGCTCCTCGGCAAGGGCGACATGCTGTTCTACCCGGCGGGCTTCCCCAAGCCCCAGCGCGTTCAGGGCGCATTCGTGTCCGACGAGGAGGTGGGGCGCGTGGTGGAATTCCTTACCGAGCAGGGGCTCACAGCCCAGTACAGCCCGGATGTGGAGAGCCGCATCGCCTCACCCGCCGCAGAGAGCGGGAGCGCGCGGGCGGACGACGGGCGGGATGAATATTTCGTCCAGGCGGGCCAGCTGATCACGGACAAGGAGAAGGCGTCCATCGGCATGCTGCAGCGGATGTTCAAGATCGGCTTCAACCGGGCGGCCCGGATTATGGACCAGCTGGCGGAGGCCGGCGTGGTGGGCGAGGACGAGGGTACCAAGCCCAGGAAGGTGTTAATGAGTCCCGAAGAGTTCCAGGCATTCCTGGAGCAGGGCAAATAGATGCGCTTATAGCACACAATCATCATAAGGAGGATAAAGCGGTATGAAGTCAGACATTGAGATTGCACAGGAAGCGGTGATGCTTCCGATCAAAGAGGTGGCGGCGAAGTATGGGATCAGCGAGGATGATCTGGAGCTTTACGGCAAATACAAGGCGAAGCTCACCGACGACCTTTGGGAGAAGGTGAAGGACCGCCCGGACGGCAAGCTGGTGCTGGTGACGGCCATCAACCCCACCCCGGCGGGCGAGGGAAAGACCACCACCACCGTGGGACTGGGAGAGGCCTTCGGCGTGATGAATAAGAGCGCCATCATCGCCCTGCGCGAGCCGTCCTTAGGCCCCTGCTTCGGAATCAAGGGCGGAGCGGCCGGCGGCGGATACGCCCAGGTGGTTCCCATGGAGGACTTAAACCTGCACTTTACCGGCGACTTCCACGCCATCACCTCCGCCAACAACCTGTTGGCCGCGCTGCTGGACAACCACATTCAGCAGGGCAACGCCCTGGGGATCGACCCGCGCCAGGTGCTGTGGAAGCGCTGCGAGGACATGAACGACCGGGCGCTGCGCAATATCGTGATCGGCCTGGGAGCTAAGGCGGACGGCATGGTGCGCGAGGACCACTTCGTGATCACCGTGGCCTCCGAGATCATGGCGATCCTCTGCCTGGCTGAGGACATGAAGGACTTGAAGGAGCGCCTGGGACGGATCATCGTGGCCTACAATTTCGCGGGCGAGCCGGTGACCGCGGCGGATCTGCACGCGGTGGGCTCCATGGCGGCGCTGCTGAAGGATGCCTTAAAGCCCAACATGATCCAGACTCTGGAGCACACCGGCGTGCTGGTGCACGGCGGCCCCTTCGCCAACATCGCCCACGGCTGCAACAGCGTCCGTGCTACGCGGACAGCCCTGAAGCTGGCGGACATCGTGGTGACGGAGGCAGGGTTCGGCGCGGACTTGGGCGCAGAGAAATTCCTTGACATCAAGTGCCGCAAGGCCGGCTTAAAGCCGGATGCAGTGGTGCTGGTGGCCACGGTGCGTGCCCTCAAGTACAACGGCGGCGTGCCCAAGGACCAGCTGTCCACAGAGAATTTGGACGCCTTAAAGCGGGGCATCGTGAACCTGGAGAAGCATATCGAGAACATCCAGAAGTTCGGCGTGCCGGTGATTGTGACACTCAATTCCTTCACCTCTGACACGGAGGCGGAATATGCTTATATTAAGCGCTTCTGCGAGCAGAGGGGCTGCGAGTTTGCGCTCAGCGAGGTCTGGGCCAAGGGCGGAGAGGGCGGCATCACCCTGGCGGAGAAGGTGCTCGAGACCCTGGAGAAGCGCCCAAGCAACTTTAAGGTGCTCTACCCCGACGAGATGAGCCTGAAGGATAAGATCGCAGCCATCGCGGGCGAGATCTACGGCGCGGACGGCGTCACCTACGCCCCGGCTGCGGAGAAGGCCTTAAAGCGCATCGCGGAGATGGGATTCGGCGATCTGCCGGTCTGCATGGCAAAGACCCAGTACTCCCTGTCCGACGACCAGACGAAGCTTGGCCGTCCGTCCGGCTTTAAGATCAATGTGCGCGACGCCTACGTGTCCGCGGGCGCCGGATTTGTGGTGGCGCTCACCGGCTCCATCATGACCATGCCCGGCCTGCCCAAGAAGCCGGCCGCCGAGAGCATCGACGTGGATGAGAGCGGGAAGATCACCGGCCTGTTCTAAGCGAGAGACAGTTTGAAAGCGATGATTTGAAAGAAAAGAGGATAAGCAGTATGGTATTGAGAGATTGGCTGGAAGGGCTGGATTACGAGCTGCTGCAGGGCAGCCTGGAGCAGGAGGTTTGTGACGTCACCTACGACTCCAGAAAAGCGAAGGCGGGGGACGTGTTCGTCTGCATGAAGGGGACCCGGGTGGACTCTCATATGTTTATTCCACAGGTGGAGGAGGCGGGGGTGCGCGTCTTTGTGATCGAGCGCCCCATGGAGGAGCTCCTCCGCCCGGTTGACAACGATGCCACCGTGATCCGGGTGGAGGACGGCCGCCATGCGCTGGCGCTGCTCTCCGCGGCCCGCTTCGGCTACCCGGCCAGACGGATGATCACCGTGGGCGTCACGGGGACCAAGGGAAAGACCACCACCACGCACATGATCAAGGCCATACTGGAGGCGGCGGGGAAGAAGGTGGGCATGATCGGCACCAACGGCACCGTCATCGGCGACCAGGTGACGCCCAACTTAAACACCACGCCGGAATCCTATCAGCTGCACCAGGCCTTCGCCAAGATGGCGGAGGCCGGCTGCGAGTACATGATCATGGAGGTGTCCTCCCAGGGCATAAAGATGCGCAGGACCGACGGCCTGTTCTTCGACTACGGCCTGTTCACCAACATCTCCCCGGACCACATCGGCCCGGATGAGCACGCGGATTTCGACGAGTATCTGTACTACAAGTCCAGACTCCTGACCATGTGCAAGGTGGGCCTGGCCAACCGCGGGGACGCCCACTACGACGGCATCGTGAAGGACGCCACCTGCAGGGTCTACTCCTACCGCACCTCGGAGGAGGGCGGGGACGGCCCCAAGGCGGACTTTACGGCGGGAAACATCCGCTATGTGGCCGAGGAGTCCTTCGTGGGGACCGAGTTCGACGTGACGGGCCTTCTGTCTATGGATGTGCGCCTGGGAATCCCGGGCCTGTTCAACGTGGACAACGCCCTGGCTGCGGTGAGCCTGTGCAGCCTCATGGGGATCCGCGCGGAAAGCATGAACCACGCCCTGGAGCGGGTCCGGGTGAACGGCCGGATGGAGATCGTGCACACCTCGAAGCGCTGCACCGTCCTGGTGGACTACGCGCACAACGCGGTGAGCATGGAGAGCTTACTCGGCACGCTGCGAAACTACCACCCCAAGCGTCTGGTCTGCGTGTTCGGCTGCGGGGGCAACCGCTCCAAGGACCGCCGCTACTCCATGGGCGAGATCGGCGGGCGAATGGCGGATCTGTGTATCCTGACCGCGGACAATTCCCGCTATGAGAAGCCGGAGGACATCATCGCGGACATCCGCTCCAGCATCGAGCGGACGGGCGGGTCGTTCATCGAGATCCCGGACCGGCGGGAGGCCATCGAGTACAGTATTGAGAACGCCGAGCCCGGCGACATGATCGCCGTGATCGGAAAGGGCCACGAGGACTACCAGGAGATCTGCGGCGTGCGCCACCATTTCCTGGACCGGGAGGTCATCGAGGAGACTGTGAAAAAATTGGGAGAGAGAGCATAGAAGATCATGGAAGATATGCGTGTAAAACAGGTTGTGGAGGCGGCGAAAGGCCGCCTTCTGCGCGGAAATGAGGAGCAGGTCCTGGCGAATATCAGCCTGGACTCCAGGAATATGAGCGGACTGGACTTGTTCGTGCCCATCGTGGGGGAGCGGGTGGACGCCCACCGTTTTATCTGCCAGGCCATCGGAAACGGGGCGGTGGCAGTGTTCACCAGCGCCCACCGGGATGAGGGCCAGGTGGAGGCAGAGATTGGGGCCTGGGAGGCAGCCGGAAATGACGGGGAAGCGGCCAGAAAGGCCGCTTGGATCGCGGTGGAGGACACCCGGGCGGCGCTCCAGGCCCTGGGCTCCTACTGCCGGGATCGGCTTTCCATCCCCATCGTGGGGATCACCGGCAGCGTGGGAAAGACCACCACGCGGGAGATGATCGCGGCGGCCCTAAGCGCGGGCTTTCCGGTGTACCGGACGCCGGGCAACTCCAACAGCCAGGTGGGCGTGCCCATCACCATGTGCTCCATCCCCAAAGAGGCGGGCATCGCCGTCATCGAGCTGGGGGTCAGCGAGCCGGGGGAGATGGAGAAGATCGCCCGGGTGGCACGGGTGGACAGCGCGGTTGTGACCAACATCGGCATCGCCCACATCGAGCAGCTGGGCTCCCAGCAGAAGATCCTGGAGGAGAAGCTGCACATCCAGGACGGGATGGATCCGGAGGGGATTCTGTACCTAAACGGGGACGATCCCATGCTGGAGAATGTGAAGGCCTGGGACGGCCGCAGAACCGTCTACTACGGCATGTCGCCACGGTGTGAATACCGGGCCGAGAACGTGCGCCTGGACAGCGGCTATCCGGTGTTCACGGCGGTCTGTGGCCAGGAGCGGGTGGATGTGCGCTTAAAGGTGATGGGGACCCACATGGTGGGCAACGCCATGGCCGCGCTGGCGGTGGCCCACACCCACGGCGTGCCCATGGAGAAGGCCGCCAGGGCCCTTGAGACCTTCGAGGGCTACAAGGGCCGCCAGCAGATCCACCGGCACAGGGGTATGACCGTCATCGACGACAGCTACAACGCCAGCCCCGTGTCCATGAAGGCCGGGCTGGAGGTTCTTGCCTCCATGAAGCCGGGGGCCAGAAAGATCGCGGTTTTGGCGGACATGAAGGAGCTGGGCCCGGACACGGTCCGCTTCCATCAGGAGATCGGGCGCTACATCGCAGAGCACCCGGTGGACCAGGTGCTTCTCTACGGCGAGCTCGCTGCCCAGATCGGCCGCGGGATGACCGAGGCGGGGACTGCGGTGCCGTTTATTCTCTGCGAGTCCATCGCCCAGGTGGAGGAGTGGCTCGACCGGGAGACGCGGGAGGGGGACTGTATCCTCTTTAAGGGCTCCAACAGCATGAAGCTGGGCGAGGCCGTGGCGTACTTTTTAAAATAACGAATTTTTATGCAGAGCTCTGGCGGATGGATCCGTGCCGGGGCTCTTTTTTTCGTGGCGGGTTCTGCCGCAAATTTTGCCGTTTGACCGGAACACGCGTATACACAGGCGCCCAACCGGGGAAGACTGTTTCCATATGGACCGACTTTTTGCGACTGGAGGAAAATCAAGCGATGGGACAGAAGAACGGTGACAAGAAAATATTGTGGTACAGCCTGGCGTTTATGGCCTTTTCCACGGTGTGGGGCTTTGGAAATGTGATCAACGGGTTCTCGGAGTACGGGGGATTAAAGGCCATTGTCAGTTGGGTTTTGATCTTTGCGATCTACTTTGTGCCCTACGCCCTGATGGTGGGCGAGCTGGGAAGCGCCTTTAAGGACGCGGGCGGGGGCGTGAGCTCCTGGATCCACGAGACCATCGGGCCGCGGATGGCCTACTACGCGGGCTGGACCTACTGGGTGGTGCACATGCCCTACATCTCCCAGAAACCCTCCGCGGCGGTGATCGCGGCCAGCTGGGCGGTCTTTCAGGACAAGCGGGCCAGCGACATGAACACCGTCCTTTTACAGGCCATCTGCCTGGTGATCTTTTTGCTCGCCATGTACCTGGCAACCAAGGGCGTCAACATGCTAAAGCAGCTGGCCACCCTGGCAGGCTCCGCCATGTTCATCATGTCCATGCTGTTCGTGGTCATGACGCTGGCCGCGCCCGTTGTGACCGGGGCGGACATCCTGGACATCCGCTGGAGTCCTGACACCTTCATGCCAAGCTTTGACACAAGCTTTTTCATGGGACTGTCCATCCTGGTGTTCGCGGTGGGCGGCTGCGAGAAGATCTCGCCCTACGTCAACAAGATGCGGGACCCGGCCCGGGATTTCTCTAAGGGGATGTTCGCCCTGGCGGCCATGGTGGCGGTGACGGCCATTCTCGGGACCATCGCCCTGGGCATGATGTTCGACTCCGCCCATATTCCGCAGGATCTGATGACCAACGGCGCCTACTACGCGTTCCAGCGGCTGGGGCAGTACTACCGCGTGGGAAATTTCTTTGTGATCGTCTACGCGCTGACCAACCTGGTGGGGCAGTTCTCGGTGATGGTGCTGTCCATCGACGCGCCGCTGCGGATGCTCCTCGAGAGCGCGGACCACAATTTTATCCCCAAAAAACTGTTTGTGCAAAATGAAAATGGAGCGTATACTAATGGACATAAGCTGGTCATGGCGATCGTGTCCGTGCTGATCGTGGTGCCCGCCTTCGGCATCCGCAACGTGGACGCCCTGGTGCGCTGGCTGATCAAGGTGAACTCCGTGTGCATGCCGCTGCGGTATCTGTGGGTCTTTGTGGCCTACATCGCCCTCAAGCGGGCGGGGGAGCGTTTCCCCGCCAGCTACCGGTTTGTGCGGGGGCGGGGGGCCGGGATTTTCTTCGGCGCCTGGTGCTTTTTGTTCACCGCCTTCGCCTGCATCACAGGGATCTACTCGGAGGATCCGTTCCAGCTTGTGCTCAATATCGTGACGCCCTTCCTGTTGGTGGGCCTAGGCTTTATTCTGCCGCGGCTGGCCGCCAGGGAGAGAATGGAATAAAAGGAGAATGTACCAATGGATGAGAGACAGAATTTGAAGAATATCACGGAGCGGCTGCTTGCGTTTCTGGAGGCCAGCCCCACCAGCTTCCACGCGGTGGCCAACATGGCGGACCGGCTTAAGGCGGCCGGATTTACAGAGCTGCGGGAGTCGGAGTGCTGGAAGGTGGAGCCGGGGAAAAACTACTTTGTGACCCGAAACATGTCCTCGTTAATCGCCTTTAAGGTGCCGGGGGCGGATTTTACGGGATTTCAGATCCTGTCCAGCCACAGCGATTCCCCTACCTTCAAGATCAAGGAGAAGCCGGAGATGGAGGTGGAGAAGCACTATGTGAAGCTGAACGTGGAGAAGTACGGCGGCATGCTCTGTGCGCCCTGGTTCGACAGGCCCCTCTCCGTGGCCGGGCGGCTGGTGGTGCGGGACGGACAGCGGTTTGTGACCCGGCTGGTGAACATTGACCGGGATCTGGTGATGATCCCCAACCTGGCTATCCACATGAACCGGCAGGTGAACGACGGCTACGCCTACAATCCCCAGGTGGACATGCTGCCGTTATACGGCGGCGCGGAGGCGGCGGGCACGTTCATGCGCACCGTGGCCGAGAGCGCGGGCCTTGACGAGGCGGACATCCTGGGCCATGACCTCTATCTGTACAACCGGATGAGGGGGACGATCTGGGGGGCGGAGGAGGAGTTCTTCTCCTGCGGCCGAATCGACGATCTCCAGTGCGCCTTCGCCTCCCTGGAGGGCTTCCTGGCGGGCGGCCACCCGGACTGCGTGTCCGTGCACGCGGTTCTGGACAATGAGGAGGTGGGCAGCACCACCAAGCAGGGGGCGGCGTCCACCTTCCTGGCGGACACCTTAAAGCGCCTAAACCAGGCCCTGGGCAGGAGCGAGGAGCAGTACCTGGCGGCTCTGGCCAGCAGCTTCATGATCTCCGCAGATAACGCCCACGGCGTGCACCCCAACCACGCGGACAAGGCGGATCCCACCAACCGGCCCTACCTAAACGGAGGCATCGTGGTGAAGTACAACGCCAACCAGAAGTACACCACCGATGCGGTGTCGGCGGCGGTGTTCAAGGCCCTGTGCGATGAGGTCGGGGTGCCGGTGCAGACCTTTACCAACCGCTCCGACATGGCGGGCGGATCAACTCTGGGGAATATTTCCAATACTCAGGTGGCGTTAAATACGGTGGACATCGGCCTTCCGCAGCTGGCCATGCACTCGCCCTACGAGACGGCCGGGGTCAAGGACACCGAGTATCTCATCCGGACGGCAACTCGGTTTTTCTCCACCTGCCTGCGGGCGGAGGGGGACGGGATGTACCGGATGAATTGAGGCCTGCCCTTGGTTTAGAGAGGAACATATGGATTACATCGTGCGGGAAATAAAAGCGGATGAATATCCTCTGCTCAGCGACTTTTTGTATGAAGCGATCTTCATTCCGGACGGAGTAGAGCCGCCGCCCAGGTCAATCATCCATTCTCCGGAATTGCAGGTGTATATCGCGGGATTTGGAGATTCAGAGCATGACCGGGCGCTTGTGGCGGAGGCGGGCGGAGCGGTTGTGGGCGCGGCCTGGGTGCGGATCATGGACGATTACGGGCATGTGGATGACGACACCCCCTCCCTCGCCATATCGGTATACCCGGAGTACCGGGGATTGGGGATCGGGACGGAGCTGCTAAAGAAACTGCTGGCGAGTGTGAGAGAGCGCGGCTATTTGGGGGTGTCGCTGTCGGTTCAGAGAGAGAATTATGCAGTGAGGATGTATAAAAAGGCGGGATTTCGCATTTTGGCGGAGACGGAGGAGGAGTATATTATGGTGGTGAAGTTTTAGAGGCTCAAAGTCACCGTTTATGACCGCGTGGATGACGCCCTGTTGAAGTTTGCGGTGATTGTGGCGGGATATTGCAAACATAAAGCGCGCGAAAGTATTTTTTGCTTTCGCGCGCTCTGTTCGTTTATCTCACTGTATACGAGTAAGAATTTCCACCGATCGAAAAGTCGATTGTGATGGGTTCCGTGCCTGTCGCCACCTCCGCGGGGACTTCAAAGAGATAGTGCAAATACTCTGTAGCCAGCGGGGCGATACTTGTAATATTGGAGTAGGTAAAATCGCTGCGGCCGTCATCTTCGATGGCAGAGGAGCCTCTATATTCATACTTCCCGGCATAAGTGAGCGTTGCAGAGATCACCTTATCGGCACTCACCGCCTTCGTTTTCCAGCTTTTGTATGCCACACAGAAATCTACGTATGCTTTTCCGTCGTCAGCCGGGTAATGGGAATATGAACCATCCGGGTGAGGAGGTATAACATCGTCTGTGATGTCAGAGAAATCGACATAAAACTCACAAGTGTTCATCACAGCAATGATCTCGCCCTTTTTCACTTCGCCGCTTGTTTTTGCCACGGCGTTCTCGTTGACCGCATCGACCTCGCCCTCTGTGCCCTCGCGGACCGTGACACCGTATTGAGAATCGCCTATGCTGATCAAAGCGGTCAGAGAGCCGCCCGATGTCTCCACACTGGCTGGGACCTCGAAGAGATAGTGCAGGTATTCCAGGCTCAGAGGCGAAATATCTGTGATGTTGGAGTAGGTAAAGTCACTGCGGTTGCCTTCTTCGATGGCAGAGAACCCGTCATATTGATATTTTCCGCCGTAGAGCAGCGTTGCCTTCATCACCTCGTCGGCGTGCTGATCTTTGGTCGACAGATTTTTATAACCCACGCAGAGGTCGATAAATACCTTCCCATCCTCAGCTTCATAGTGAGAATACCAGTTGTCGGGAGACGGCGGCACCACATCCGAAGTGATCGCTGTGTAATCAACAAAGAACTCGCAGACATCAGGCACTTCTTTGGTCTCCTGCACAGCAAGCGCTGTCACATCGGCTGTCTGAATACCTTCGCTTTCCTCGGAAGCCTCCGCGCTCTCATCGGACTCCGCCCTGCTTTTGGAGTCCTTGTAGGAACAGGAATATAAAACTTCTTTTGTATCGTTATTGACGAAATTGACGACGACATTCACCTTATCGGCTTCGATTCCCTTAAAAAACTGATAGTATGCGCCATAATTATAGAGAATCGGCGCAAACAGATGGTCCCAATTTGAATATTTGGCTGGATCGACATGGATGTTTATTTCTAAAAAGTCATCCGTATGATCAATCGATACAAACGAATCCAGCGCATCCTCGCCCGTCAGCATGGACGCAAAGGTTTCCTCCATGCCTTTCTCCAGCTGTTCCAGCTGTTCCTTGTACTGTTTTTTAGTCATTGTGTAGGTGACGGAGCCGTCTTCATTTATGACGCAGCCGCTGTAGCCCTTTTCCTCTGCCGCCTTTTTGATGTCCTCCTCCGTCTCGTCTTTAAAACAAGCGGCGGGCATCGTTATGTCGACACTGAGTAACCCTTCATCTACCTTAATTTCAGAAGAACTCTCCTTGGCATTGCCGCTGGGCTTGCCGGCACTCATTTCAGATGTGCTGCTGCCGCAAGCGGTGATCGATAATAATAGAACAAACGACATTAGTAAAGCAAAATATTTTTTCATTTTCTTCCCTCCTATTGTCAAAAGTGTACCATATTATGGAAATAATAGCAATTCATTTTGGGCAAAAGAACGATACATCGCGCGGCTTTAGCCCATATCCACGAGCCGGACGCACCCCCTCCCTGTACCGTGATCCCCACCCGGAGGGTTTCCGTTGCCTGCACCGGTGGGGCTGTGCTATAATTAGGAAAAACAGGGACAGAGCGATGGGCGGAAAGGAACGAAACGATATGGGAAGGATGAGATGTGCCGGAAAGCTGGCTTTGATGCTGCTTGCAGCCTGCTGGCTCCTCTGCGGCTGTGTTGGGGCGCCGCCTCCGGAAATTGAAAAAAACGATGTGCCCGTCACATCCGAGACCTGTGAGGATGAGCAGATGGGGCAGATAGACGGTCCGGATCAGACCTATGCGGTGAACCCGGAGGGGATGACGCTGGAGAGCCGCTTTCCCGCACCTGACGGCTATGTCAGGACAGAGCAGGTGCAGGCGAGCTTCGGGGCGTTTCTAAGGGAGTATCCGCTCCTCGCCGACGGGGAGCCGGTCCGCCTGTACGACGGGCAATTAAAGGGGAACCAGAGCGCCGCGGCCGCGGTGTTTGACCTTCCGGTGCTCTCGGGCGGGGATGTGCAGCAGTGTGCGGACTCCGTGAGGCGCATGTATGCGGAGTATCTGTGGCACGGAGGGCACCCGGATTTGATCGGATTTCACTTTGTGAACGGCTTTTGGTTCGACTACCCGACCTACCGCGACGGCGGCCGGGTGAAGATCGACGGAAACTCGGTGAGATGGCAGCAGACCGTGGGATACGACGACTCCCATGAGGCCTTTGAGCGCTATCTGTATGTGGCTTTCTCCTACTCCAGCACCCTTTCCATGGGGGAGGAGTCCAGGGAGGCGGACCTCGCGGATGTGCGGCCTGGGGATGTGTTCTTAAAGTCGGGCAGCCCCGGCCATGTGGTGATGGTGGCGGACGTGTGCGAGAACGGGGCGGGGCAGCGGGCGTTTCTGCTGGCCCAGGGCTACATGCCGGCCCAGCAGTTCCACGTGTTAGCGAACCCGCTTCACGGGGATGACCCGTGGTACTATACCGCGGAAGTCACATACCCCTTTGCGACGCCGGAGTACACCTTTGAGGAGGGGAGCTTCCGGAGGATGAATTATCTGGATGATCTACACACAGAAAGCGGAGGAAATGAAAATGGATAAATTCGATCCGGCCCCCATACTGGAGGCCGCACTGCGGCAGGCTGAGCGGCTTGAGCTCCCGTTAGACTACACGGGTGGCAGCGCAGAGCGACTGGATGAGATTCTGGAAATCTGTGCCCAGGAGTTTCTGGGCGGACGGCTGGACGACAAGCAGGCCTGGAACCTGGCGGTTATATTCGGAACCTACCTGGGGGAGACGCTGCTGCGAAACGGCTTAGGGGAGAAGGGCTACCACTGGGAGCTTACGGACTCGGGGCTGCCGGTGCTGCAGAAGGACGCTGCCAACCGGATGTCGCCCATCACGAAGGCGGACAAGCGCATACAGAACGGCCGGGAGGACAGCGTGAAGTCGTTCTACGACGTGGCGCAGGCCATTGCGGACGGGAAGCTGAAACCGGGGCGGTGACGGCACGGGAGATAAGAGGAGGAAGAAGATGCGGGATATAATCGGGCTGGTGCTGCTGGCCGCAGCGGCATCCGCAGCGCTCTGGGGGATCTGGAGGGTAAAGCGGGCCATCTCCACCGCGCTGTCCAGCGCCAGGGCGGTAAAGCGGGTGCTGGAGCAGCAGGCGGACATGCTGGAGGAGACGCCCAAGTCGGTCTCCGGGATGACGAAGGTGTTTTTGCCGCAGATTGAGCGGGATTTCCCGGAATTTCATTGGGAGGAATTCCGGCAGAAGACGGAGAACATGCTGAAGGCCGTTCTGCGGGCCGTGGACGCACAGGACGCCTCTTACTTGGCCGACGCCTCCGGGGATCTGCGCCGCCAGGTCGAACTGAAGCTGGAGGATTTGCGGAGCGCCGGGCAGAGGGAGCACTTTAAGAACATCACCGTCCACCGGACGGAGATCGCCCACTACCGGAAGGAGGGCGGGCTCTGCGCCATCGTGGTCCAGTCCGCGGTGGGATATCTGCACTACACAGAGGACGAGAGCGGGGAGCTGGTGTCCGGGAACCGGGAGCGGAAGGTTCAGACCAAGTACAACACGGAGCTGGTGTACATCCAGGACGTGTCAAAGCTGGCGGACGGCGCCACCGCGGTGGGCGTCACCTGCCCCAACTGCGGCGCCCCGGTGACCCGGCTGGGAAGCAAGTTCTGCGAGTACTGCGGCGCAGGGCTGCGCGAGGTGAGCGTGCGGGTGTGGTCCTTAAATAAGATCCAGGAATTGTCATGAGGAGAGCGGCGGATGGAACCGGATTTGCATTTTCACGCGATTGCATGTATAATAGTTTGGAAAATCAATTCGGCCAAGCCGGGACAGGACAGACAGGTGACGCAGGTGGGGCAGAGGTATGCCAATATTATCATAGACATTTCACATGAGAACGTGGACCGGACGTTTCAATACCGGATCCCGGAATCCCTGGAGGGGAAGCTTAGGGCGGGACAGCAGGTTTACATCCCGTTCGGCGCGGGCAACACCCGGCGCAAGGGCTACGTGGTGGAGCTGACCGACCAGGCAGAGTTTGACGTGAGCAGGATCAAGGAGATCGCTGGGGTTGTGCCGGGGAGTGTGCCGGCGGAATCCCAGCTTATTTGGCTTGCCTGGTGGATGAAGGAGCGCTACGGCTCCACCATGAACCAGGCGCTTAAGACGGTCCTCCCGGTCAAGCAGAAGGTGAAGGAGGCGCCCAGGCGCCAGATCCGCTGTTTGCTTAACGAGGCAGGGCTTGACAAGGCCATAGAGGAGGCAGAACGGAAGCACTACAAGGCCAGGCTGCGGCTGCTTGCAGCCTTTAGGGAGGAGCTGGTGATCCCCTACGAGGCGGCGGTTGCGCAGCTGAGCCTGACGGCTGCGGCTTTAAAGCCCATGGAGGAGGCGGGGGTGATCGCCGTGGAGGTGATCTCCCGCTACCGCAACCCGCTGGAGGAGATGCAGCGCCTGGCGGCGGGGGCCCGGAACCTGAAATCCGGCCGGGTGGAGCTAAACGCGGCCCAGGAGCGCATCGTGGACGAGATCTCGGGGGAGTATGACCGTGGGATCCGCCGTACCTACCTGATCCACGGGATCACCGGCAGCGGCAAGACGGAGGTCTACATGGAGCTGATCGCCCACGTGCTGGAGCAGGGGCGCCAGGTGATCGTGCTGATCCCGGAGATCTCTCTGACCTGGCAGACGGTGATGCGCTTCTACCGGCGGTTCGGGGACCGGGTCTCGGTGATCAACTCCCGGCTGTCGGCGGGGGAGCGATACGACCAGTATGAGCGGGCCAGAACGGGGAATATTGATATTATGATCGGTCCCCGGTCCGCGCTGTTTGCACCCTTCTCCAATCTGGGCATCATCATCATCGACGAGGAGCACGAGAACGCCTACAAGAGCGAGCTCTCCCCCCGCTACCACGCCAGGGACGTGGCCGCAGAGCGGGCCAGGATGAACGGGGCCAGCCTGATTCTGGGCTCCGCCACCCCTTCCTTAGAGTCCTACACCCGGGCGCTTAGGGGGGAGTACGGCCTGTACACGCTGGACCGCCGGGCAAAGGAGGACAGCGCGCTGCCGTCGGTGGAGATCGTGGACTTAAGGCGCGAGCTGGAGGAGGGGAACAAATCCATCTTCAGCCGCCGGCTTAAGGAATTGATGGAGGACCGGCTGGCAAAGGGCGAGCAGATCATGCTGTTCATCAACCGGCGCGGCTACGCAAACTTTGTGTCCTGCCGCTCCTGCGGGGAGGCCATGCGCTGCCCCCACTGTGATGTGACCCTGACGCTGCACAGAAACGGCCAGATGGTCTGCCACTACTGCGGCTATACGGTGCCCCAGCCGAAGGTCTGCCCTTCCTGCGGCTCCCCCTACATCGCCCCCTTCGGGACGGGGACCCAGAAGATCGAGGACATGACCCATCAGATGTTCCCCGACGCCAAGGTGCTGCGGATGGACCTGGACACCACCTCCAAGAAGGGCGGCCACCAGGAGATTCTCTCCGCCTTTGCCAGGGGGGAGGCGGATATCCTGATCGGCACCCAGATGATCGTGAAGGGACATGATTTCCCCAAGGTGACGTTGGTCGGAGCCTTGGCGGCGGATCTCTCCCTGTACGCGCCGGACTACCGCTGCGGGGAGCAGACCTTCGCGCTTTTGACCCAGGCCGCGGGTCGTGCGGGGCGCGGGGCGCTCTCCGGCACCATGATCATCCAGACCTACCAGCCGGACCACTACGCGGTGGTCACGGCCTCGCGGCAGGACTACCGGAATTTTTATGACCAGGAGATGGCCTTTCGGCGGCTTTTGGGCTATCCGCCTGCGGTCAGCCTGCTGATCATCCAGCTGTCCTCGCCGGACGAAGCGCTGCTTGAGAAGGGCGCGGATGCGCTGTCAAACCGGCTGAACGGGCGCTTTGAGGCGGAGGGGCAGGGTGCGGACACCCAGGCCCCGCAGCTCATCGGACCGGTCAACGCGACGGTATACAAAGTTAATGATATTTATAGAAAAATTTTATATATAAAGCACGAAAATTATGATATACTGATACAGATTAGGAAAATGTCCGAAGAATTTTTAAAAGAGACGGACGGGCTTTCAGGCCTGGCCGCGCAGTACGATTTAACATAAGCAAAAAGGAGACTATAGGGATGGCAATTCGAACAATCAGAACCATTGGAGATGAAATTTTGAGAAAGCAGTGCAAGCCGGTGAAGGAGATGACTCCCCGGACTGCCGAGCTGATTGAGGATATGTTTGAGACCATGTACGAGGCCAACGGCGTCGGACTGGCAGCGCCCCAGGTGGGAATTCTGCGCCAGCTGGTGGTGATCGATGTGGACGACGGCAACCAGTACGTGCTAATCAACCCGGAGATCGTGGAGGAGGACGGAAGTCAGACCGGCTCCGAGGGCTGCCTAAGCGTTCCCGGAAAGTCCGGCCTTGTGACCCGCCCCATGCATGTGAAGGTGAAGGCCTTAAACGAGAACATGGAGCCCTACGAGCTGGAGGGGGAGGGACTTTTGGCCCGCGCCATCTGCCACGAGTGCGCCCACTTAAATGGCGAGCTCTATGTGGACATTGTCGAGGGTGAGCTGATGGACGTGAGCGCCGAGGGCGAGGAGATCGCGGAGGAGTAAGGGCCTCTGGTGACGGAAGGAAGGTGCAGATATATGCGGATTGTGTTTATGGGAACGCCGGATTTCTCCGTGCCGACATTGAGAGCGCTGGTGGAGGGCGGCCATCAGGTGATCGCCGTTGTGACCCAGCCGGATAAGCCGAAGGGCCGCGGCAAGGCGGTGCAGATGACGCCGGTCAAGGAGCAGGCCGTGGCCTACGGCATCCCGGTCTACCAGCCCGTCAAGGCGAGGGACGAGTCCTTTGTGCAGATTTTGCGGGAGCTGGCCCCC
Source organism: uncultured Clostridium sp. (assembly GCA_900555045.1). Taxonomy (GTDB): domain Bacteria; phylum Bacillota; class Clostridia; order Lachnospirales; family Lachnospiraceae; genus Enterocloster. Next base: position 28,083 of record USJW01000019.1, read on the forward strand.
GATGTGATCGTGGTGGTCGCTTTCGGCCAGATTCTCCCCAGGGTGATTCTGGAGCTGCCGAAGTACGGCTGCGTCAACATCCACGCCTCCCTGCTGCCAAAGTACCGCGGGGCCGCCCCCATCCAGTGGGCGGTGATCGACGGCGAGCGGGAGACCGGCATCACCACCATGATGATGGCCGAGGGACTGGACACCGGCGACATGCTGGAAAAAGTTGTAATTCAATTGGATGAGAAAGAGACAGGCGGCAGCCTCCACGACAAGCTGAGCGTGGCCGGCGGCCAGCTGATTCTGTCTACGCTGGAGAAGATCGGGAACGGGACTGCCGTGCGCACGCCCCAGACCGAGGAGGGAACCTGTTATGCAAAGCGCCTGACCAAGGAGCTGGGGGATGTGGACTGGAGCCAGAGCGCCGTGTCCATCGAGCGGCTGATCCGGGGACTCAACCCCTGGCCCAGCGCGTACACCAGCTGGAACGGGAAGACGCTAAAGCTGTGGGCTGCGGACGTGCTTTCGGACGGCGGAGACGGCTGTGTGCCCGGGCAGGAGGCTTCGGCTGCCGTGCCCGGACAGATCGTGCGCAGCGACCGGAAGAATCTGGTCGTGAAGACCGGAGACGGGCTTTTGTCCATCCGCGAGCTACAGCTGGAAGGCAAAAAGCGCATGGATGTGGAATCGTTCCTGCGGGGCTATCCCGTCCAGGAGGGCGCTGTTTTTGAGAGGAGACTGAGCGATTGATGTTTTATTTTGACCCAACCTACGTGCTGATTCTGATCGGTGTGATGCTGTCGTTAGCGGCGTCGGCGAAGGTGCATTCCACCTACGCCCAGTATGCCCGGGTGGGCGCCCGCTGCGGGATGACCGGGGCGGAGGCAGCCAAGCGGCTTTTGAACTCCCAGGGGATTTACGATGTGACGGTTCGCCGCGTACCCGGCAATTTGAACGACCACTACGACCCCATGAGCAAGACGGTGAATTTATCGGATTCCGTCTACGGCGCCACATCCATCGCGGCCATCGGGGTGGCGGCCCACGAGTGCGGACACGCCATGCAGGACGCGGAGTCCTACGCGCCGCTCAAGCTGCGCGGGGCCCTGGTGCCGGTGGCGAGCTTCGGAGCGCAGATCGCCTGGCCGTTAATTCTGGTCGGCTTTCTGATGAGCCGCGGCAGCAGCTCGCCGCTCATCACCCTCGGAATCCTGCTGTTTTCCCTGTCAGTGCTGTTTCAGCTGGTGACCCTGCCGGTGGAGTTTAACGCCTCCAGCCGCGCGCTGCATCTCCTGGAGCGGACGGGGATCCTGGCGGGCCAGGAGGTGGGTCAGACCAGGCAGGTGCTCAGTGCCGCCGCTCTGACCTATGTGGCCGCGGCTGCCGCCTCCATCTTACAGCTTCTGCGCGTGATTCTGCTGTTCGGCGGCGGAAGACGGCGGAACAACTGACAGCGGGGGAGGAACGTATGGCAAAGAACGTGGACAGAGGTCTGGAAAACCGGGAGATCGTGCTCGACATCCTGTTGGAGGTGCTGGAGCGCGGAAATTTCGTGCACGTGGTGCTTGGCCAGGCGCTGGGGAAATACCAGTACCTGGACAAGGCCGACCGCGCGTTTATCACACGCGTGACGGAGGGCACCCTGGAGTACCTGCTCCAGATCGACTATATTATAAATCAATATTCAAAGACCAAGACGCAGAAGATGAAGCCGGTGATCCGCAATCTTCTGCGGCTTAGCGTTTATCAGATTCTCTACATGGACCGGGTCCCGGACTCGGCGGTGTGCAACGAGGCGGTAAAGCTGGCCTCAAAGCGGCGCTTCCAGGGCTTAAAGGGCTTTGTGAACGGCGTGCTGCGCACGATTTCCAGGGAGAAGGAAACGCTCACCTTCGACGGCCCGTGGACCCGCCTCTCCCTGCCCCAGTGGCTGTACGAGATGTGGGAGGAGCGCTATGGGGCTGAGACGGTTCGGAAGATGGGCGAGGCGTTTCTGAGTGATAAGCGGACTACAGTGCGGTGCAATTTGTCGGCGGCGGTTTCGAGTAGTGAAGCGGCCCCGAGTGACGCGGCGGCCCCGGACGGCACTGCAATCACGAGTGACGCGGCGGCCCCGAGTGGCGTGGCGCCCCTTGACGGCGCCCCCGCCTACCGCCCCCGCCTCCTTCAGGCGGTCCGGCGCGTGACGGAGAGCCTGGAAGCCCAGGGCGTGCGGGTGGAACCCGCGGGCCTGGGGGACGGAATTTTGGACGGCCTTCTCTGCCTGAGCGGCTACGACCGCCTGGAGGAGTTGGAGGCCTTCTCGAAGGGCTGGATCCAGGTGCAGGACACCTCCTCGGCCCTGGTGGGCGAGCTGGCGGACCCGGCGCCCGGGGACTATGTGATTGACGTCTGCGCGGCCCCCGGCGGCAAGAGCTTACATATGGCGGATCTGCTCTGCGGCACGGGGATGGTGGAGGCCAGAGACCTGACCTTCCAGAAGGCGGCGCTCATCGAGGAGAACATTGCCCGCTGCGGCTTTTCGAATATTCAGGCGGTGGTTAAAGATGCGCTTGTGGAGGACCCGGATTCGGTGGAGAAGGCGGATGTCCTGCTGGCGGACCTGCCCTGCTCGGGCCTGGGAATTCTTGGGAAAAAGCCGGACATCAAATATCACATGACGCGGGAGCGGCTCTCGGAGCTTGCGGCACTCCAGCGGCAGATCCTGTCGGTGGTGTGGCGCTACGTGAAGCCCGGCGGGCGTCTGATCTACAGCACCTGCACCGTGGACGCCCAGGAGAACGAGGAGAATGCCCGGTGGTTTGCCGAAAACTTCCCCTTTGACCCGGTGGATCTGACGGGGAAGCTGGGCGCGCGCTTTTCGGAGAAATCGCTGCGATGCGGGCAGATTCAGTTCCTCCCGGGGGTACACCCCACGGACGGGTTTTTCATCTCGGTGTTTACCCGGCGCAGTTAAGACTATGGTTAGGAGCAAGACATGTTGGATTTAAAGGATTGTAACGGAAAAGCGGATATCAAGTCCATGACCCTCTGTGAGCTGGAGGAGTTTTTAAAGGAGCTGGGGGAAAAGCCCTTTCGCGCAAAGCAGATATACGACTGGCTTCATGAGAAGCTGGCGGCGCAGTTTGAGGATATGACCAGTATCTCCAAGGCGCTTCAGCAGAAGCTTAAGGAGAACGCCTCCCTCACCTGCTTAAAGGTGGTGGACGAGAAAATTTCCGCCATCGACGGCACCAGAAAGTACCTGTTCGCCCTGGAGGACGGCAACGTGATCGAGAGCGTGTGGATGCGCTACCACCACGGGAATTCCGTGTGCATCTCCTCCCAGGTGGGCTGCCGGATGGGCTGCCGGTTCTGTGCCTCCACCTTGGACGGGCTGGAGCGGAGCCTGCGCCCCTCGGAGATGCTGGACCAGATCTACCGGATCCAGCAGATCACCGGCGAGCGGGTCTCGAACGTGGTGGTCATGGGTTCCGGCGAGCCCATGGACAACTACGACAATCTGGTGCGCTTCATCCATCTGATCTCCCACGAGAAGGGTCTCAACATCAGCCAGCGAAACTTGACGATCTCCACCTGCGGCCTGGTGCCGGAGATCCGCAAATTTGCGGAGGAGGGCCTGCAGGTGACTCTGGCCCTGTCCCTCCACGCGCCGAACGACGAGGTGCGCCAGACCCTGATGCCCATCGCCAGGCGCTACGGCCTTAAGGATGTGATGGAGGCCTGCCGCTACTACTTTGAGAAGACCGGAAGGCGGCTCACCTTCGAGTACAGCCTGGTGCGGGGCGTGAACGACAATCTGGAGGAGGCGAGGGCTCTCGCAAAGCTGATCCGCCACGAGCACGGCCACGTGAACCTGATCCCGGTGAACCCCATAAAGGAGCGGGATTTCGTCCAGTCAGGCCAGAAGGCGATCCAGGATTTCAAAAATCTGCTTGAAAAAAACGGGATAAATGTTACCATTAGAAGAGAGATGGGACGTGACATAAACGGCGCCTGCGGCCAGCTGCGCAAGAGCTTTTTGGACGATGCGCGGGCAGAGGAAGCGGGAGTTGCCGAATCAGCAGAAAGGAGCGTGGAATGACCATGGAAAGCTATGCACTAACCGACGTGGGAAGGGTCCGCGCCATGAATCAGGACTATATTTACTCGTCGCCGGAGCCGGTGGGAACGCTGCCGAATTTGTTTCTGGTAGCGGACGGCATGGGCGGCCACAAGGCCGGGGACTATGCCTCCCGCTATATGGTGGAGAATCTGGTGGTCTACCTAAACAAGCACCGGGGAAACGGCGTGGTGGGCCAGCTCAAAAACGCCATCGACGAGGTGAACCGGGAACTTTATCAGGAATCCCTAAGCCATGAGGAATTCTTCGGCATGGGCTGTACCCTGGTGGCTGCGGTGGTGGAGGACGACATCCTCTACGTTGCGAATGTGGGGGACAGCCGCCTCTACCTGATCCACGGAAATCTGATCCACCAGGTGACGAGGGACCACTCCTACGTGGAGGAGATGGTGGCCCTCGGACAGATGGACCGCGGCAGCGCCGCCTACAACCGCCAGAAGAACATTATCACCCGGGCCATGGGCATTAACGCTTCCGTGGACACGGACTTTTTTGAGGTGAACCTGGAGGAGGGGGATTATTTCCTGCTCTGCTCCGACGGCCTCAGCAACATGGTGGAGGACCAGGAGATCTGCCGCATCGTCTCCGGGGAGGGAACCCTCCGGGAGAAGGCGTCCGCCCTCATCGAGGAGGCAAACCGGCGCGGCGGGAACGACAATATCGCGGTGGTGCTGGTCAAACCGCTTGAAAGCGGGGTGACGCCATGCTAAAACCCGGAACATACCTGCAAAACCGTTACGAGATCGTGGAGCAGATCGGCGTGGGAGGAATGTCCTACGTCTACAAGGCCCAGTGCCACACCCTAAACCGGCCGGTGGCCATCAAGGTGCTGAAGGAGGAGTTCGCCTCCGACGAGGTGTTCGTGGGCAAATTCAAGATGGAAGCCCAGGCTGCGGCCAGGCTGAGCCATCCGAACATCGTGAACGTCTACGACGTGGTGGACGACGGCGCCATGCACTACATAGTAATGGAGCTCATCGACGGCATCACGTTAAAACAATACATTGAGAAAAAAGGTCAGCTGGAGACCAGGGAGGCCATCGGCATCTCCATCCAGGTGGCCCAGGGAATCGCCGCCGCCCACGAGCAGCACATCATCCACCGGGACATCAAGCCCCAGAACATGATTATCAACCGGGACGGCAAGGTGAAGGTGGCTGATTTCGGCATCGCCCGCGCGGTGTCCTCCCAGACAATGAACGCCCTGGCGGTGGGCTCCGTCCACTATATTTCGCCGGAGCAGGCCAAGGGGGAGCTGTGCGACGCGCGCAGCGACATCTACTCCTTCGGCATCACCATGTACGAGATGGTGACGGGCCAGGTGCCCTTCAACGGGGACAACACCGTGTCCGTGGCCCTGGCGCACTTGGAGGAGCCGGTGCCCCCGCCCAGCCAGTTAAACCCCGACGTGGGGCTGGCCATGGAGCAGATTATTCTCAAGTGTGTCCAGAAGAAGCCGGAGCGCCGCTACGCCAGCGTAGCCGCGGTGATCGCGGATTTGCGAAGGGCGTTAGTCAACCCGGAGAGCGACCTTTTGGGCGCGGCGAGCGTGTCCTCGGACGACATGGGACAGACCAAGACCATGAGCCCGGAGGAGATGTTAAAAATCCAGGAGGGCAGCCGTCTAAAGCGCAGAAACCCGGAGAATGATTCCGACGGTGAGGCGGAGCCGGAGAGCAAGGGCTCCCAGAAGGGAAAAGGCGCCTCCCGCAAAAATGCCCCCAAGGGGCACAGAAAGCAGGGCGGCGGCAATGACCGCGGCCGCGGGGACGACGTGAGCGCCCAGTTTGAGAGGATCATCACGGTGATCGGCATCGTGGCCGCCGTGCTCATTGTGGCGGTGGTGCTGTTCGTGTTCTCCAGGCTCGGCGGGCTGTTTAACTTAGGCAGCGGCGAGCACCGCACCAAGGCGCCCACGGTCACCGAGGCCTCCGCGCCGGAGGTGACGATCACCAACGACCAGGTCTACATGCCGAGCGTCCTGGGAATGCCTCAGGACATGGCGGAGGCAAAATTAAAGGACAACTCCCTTGTGATGAAGGTCACAGGTTCGGAATACTCGGACAACTACGCGGAGGGCCAGGTGATGGCCCAGGAGTACGACGCCGGGGCGGTGGTGAAGAAATGGGACACCGTGGGCGTCACGATCAGCAAGGGAAGCGACCGGGTGGATCTTGCGGGGCTGAACCTGACATCCATGACCGGCGGGGCCGCCAAGGCACTGCTGGAGGAAAAAGGCCTCACGGCCGAAATTAAACCGGAGAACAGCGACACCGTGGCTAAGGATACGGTGATCCGCTACCAGCCGGATACCGCCAAGGTGGGCGACAGCGTGACGCTGTTCGTCAGCCAGGGACCCAAGGTGGTGGAGGGCCGCGTGCCCAAGCTGGTGGGCCAGCCCCAGGAGGCGGCGGCAGCGATGCTGGCGGCGGTGGGACTGCAGCCGGGCGAGGTGGCAACGGAGATTAGCGACGCGATCCCCGCAGGGCAGGTGATCACTCAGGACGTGGTTGAAGGGACGATTCTGCCGCCCGGCACGCCGGTGAACTTTGTGGTCAGCGCAGGCCCTGAGGGAACACTTCAGGAGACCGACGGGGACGACCGCTACTATCTGGGATCCATTGACACCACCTGCAACCTGGGCAATTACATCGGCCCGGCTTCCCAGACCAGCAGCGCCCGCATCTCCATCCGCCTAAAGCAGATGGTGGACAACCGCGCGGAGTACGTGACGCTCATTGAGCCGCGCACGATCACGGGCAGCCAGACCATTCCGGTCTCCATCTCCAGAATCAAGGGACGCTGGGGCGTGGACACCGGCGAGGTGGAGGTGGTGGACGTGACCCACAACCAGGTGATCGAGTCCTACACGATCTCATTTTTCCCGGTGGAGTAGCTTAGTATATGACAGGTAAAATTGTAAAAGGTATCGCAGGATTTTATTATGTGCACGACGGAAAACGCCGGCTCTACGAGTGCAAGGCAAAGGGCGTTTTCCGCAACAAAAAGATTAAACCCCTGGTGGGGGACGACGTGGAGTTCACCGTGCTGAGCGAGGAGGAGGGAACCGGCAATATCGACCGGATCCTGCCGCGAAAGAACGCTCTGGTGCGCCCGGCCGTGGCCAATGTGGACCAGGCCCTGGTGATCTTCTCCATCACGCACCCGGCGCCGAACTTAAACCTTCTGGACCGCTTTCTGGTGATGATGGAGACGCAGCAGGTGCCCGTGGTGATCTGCTTTAACAAGGTGGATCTGTGCGGCGAGGAGCTCATGGAGCAGTACGGGGACATCTACCGGAAGGCGGGCTACGAGGTGGAGTTTATCAGCACCTACGACAAGCGCGGTCTGGACCGGGTGAAAGAGCGGATGCGCGGGAAGACCACGGTCCTCGCCGGCCCCTCCGGCGTGGGCAAGTCCTCGCTGACCAACGAGCTGCATCCCCAGGCCTCCATGGAGACCGGGGACATCAGCCGGAAGATCGAGCGCGGCAAGCACACCACCCGCCACTCCCAGCTGTTTCTGATCGGCGAGGGCACCTTCATGATGGACACCCCGGGCTTCAGCTCCATGTACGTGGAGGATATGGAGGCGGGGGAGCTAAAGGATTATTTCCCGGAGTTTGCCGCCTTCGAGGACGAGTGCAAATTTTTGGGCTGCGTCCACGTGGGAGAGAAGGTCTGCGGCGTGAAGGAGGCCCTGCGCCAGGGAAAGCTGGCCGAAAGCCGCTACGAGAATTACCTCCTGATGTACCAGGAGCTGAAAAACAAAAGGAGATACTGACATGTATATTTTAGCGCCGTCTGTGCTGGCCGCAGACTTTGGAAAATTGGCGGAGGATACGTTAAAAGCCGAAAAGGGAGGAGCGAGGTATGTGCATCTGGATGTGATGGACGGGGCGTTTGTGCCCAGCATCTCCTTCGGGATGCCGGTGATCGCCTCCCTTCGCGGGTACACGGACATGGTGTTCGACGTCCACATGATGGTGGAGGACCCGGGACGCTACGTGGAGGATATCCGGGCGGCCGGGGCGGACATTATCACCGTTCACCAGGAGGCCTGCAGGCACCTGGACCGCGTGATCAACCAGATCAAGGCCACCGGGGCGAAGGCAGGTGTGGCGCTCAACCCGGCGACCCCGGTGGAGACGCTGGACTGCGTTTTGGATCAGGTGGACATGGTGCTCGTGATGTCGGTGAACCCGGGCTTTGGGGGCCAGAAGTTTATCCCCTATACCTTAAAGAAGGTGGAAGCCCTGCGCAGGCGCTTTGACAGCCTGGGACTGACCACGGACATCCAGGTGGACGGCGGCGTGAACAAGGACACCATCCGCCCGTTAATCGAGGCGGGGGCCAACGTGCTGGTGGCGGGTTCTGCCGTGTTTAAGGGCGACGTGACAGCCAATGTGGAAACATTCATGAATATTTTTAAGGAATATGAGAGATGAGACGATGTCTGGTAATCACCGGCGGAACCATTGACCTGGATTTCGCCGGGTCTTTTTTGAAGAGGGAAACATTTGACAAGGTGATCGCCGTGGACGCCGGTTTGGAGCGGGCCATGGCCTTGGGGCTGGTGCCCGACATGGTGGTTGGGGACTTCGACACCGTAAAGCCGGAGGTTTTGGAGCGCTTTCGCGCCATGGAGCACATCATCTGGGACGTGCATCAGCCGGAGAAGGACGAGACGGACACGGAGCTGGCGCTCATGAAGGCCCAGGCCATCGGCAGCGACGAGATCGCCGTGCTGGGGGCCACCGGCGGCCGCGCGGACCACATGCTGGGGAACATCCACCTTCTGTACCCCTGCCTCCAGAAGGGCATCCACGCCTGGATCGCGGACCCGCAGAACAAGATCTACCTGATCGACGGGTCCAGGGAGTTTCGCAGGAAGGAGCTCTGGGGGAAATACATCTCCTTTTTGCCCCTGACGGAGCAGGTGAACGGGATCACGCTGGAGGGCTTTAAATATCCGCTGTACGAGAAGGATATCGAGATCGGAACCAGCCTGTGCATCAGCAATGAGCTGGTGGGGGAGACCGGCCGGATCGATTTTACGGACGGGGTGCTGATCTGCGTGGAGTCCCACGACTGACTGGACTGGTCAAAAAATACGAAACTGGTTATTTATAACACTCCACTTGCGTGCTAATATAGGGGACAGCAGAGGGGATAGCCGGTGATCCCCCGGTATCAACGAAAAACGTAAGAGGAGTGACGAGAGTATGAAATCATCCAGTGTGAGTGTATCAAAACATGAGGCGGCCGCTGGCCGCAATTATAAAATCGCGTTGACGGGCCTGTTTGCGGCGCTGTCCTACGTGGTGTTTACCTTCCTGCAGATCAAGATAACCCTTCCGGGCGGGGACGCGACCTCCATCCATTTGGGCAACGCGGTCTGTGTGCTGGGAGCCCTTTTGATCGGCGGAGTTTACGGCGGAATCGGCGGCGCCATCGGCATGACCATCGGGGATCTGCTTGATCCCATCTACGTGCTGTACGCGCCCAAGACCTTCCTGTTAAAGTTCTGCATCGGCTTTATCACCGGCTTTGTGGCCCACCGCATGGGAAAGATCAACGAGACAAACGACAAGGCGCGGGTGCTTCGCTGGGTGATCGCTGCGGCGGTGAGCGGCCTGCTGTTCAATGTGATTTTTGATCCGCTGCTCGGCTACTACTACAAGCTGTTAATCATTGGCAAGCCGGCGGCGGAGCTGGTCTTAAAGTGGAACATCGCCTCCACCTCCATCAACGCGGTGACCTCCGCCATCGCCTCGGTGGTGATCTACATGCCGCTTCGCAGCGCGCTGATAAAGAACGGCATGTTCGCAAAAATAAAGTGAGTGGGAGAATCTCTTGCATGAGTGCGTTTCATCAGAAAAAAGTAGCAATGATCAATGATTTATCGGGGTATGGCCGCTGTTCGCTGACAGTGGCTATTCCCATTTTATCCGCCATGAAGGTGCAGTGCTGTCCGGTGCCCACCTCCATCCTCTCTAACCACACCGGCTTTCCGGTCTACTTCTTCGACGACTACACGAAAAAGCTGCCGGAGTACCTGGAAAAATGGGGGGAGCTGGGGCTCACCTTCGACGGCATCGTGAGCGGCTTTCTGGGCTCCCAGGAGCAGATTCAGATCGTGAAGGAGATGATCGGGCGCTTTAGAGGGCCCGGGACCAAGGTGGTGATCGATCCCATCATGGGGGACAACGGAAAGCCGTACGCCACCTACACCGGACAAATGTGCGAGGGCATGAAGGAGTTGGTGGGCCTGGGCGACGTGGTGACCCCCAACCTGACCGAGGCCTGCATCCTGACCGACCGCCCCTACCGCAGGGAGGGCTGGAAATTCGAGGAGCTCCTTACGCTGGCGGGGGAGATAAAAGCCCTGGGCGCGCGCTCGGTGGTGATCACCGGCATCGTGCAGGGAAGCTTTTTGGCCAACTTTGTGGCGGAGGAGGGGCGGGAGCCCGTGCTCTGCCGGACGAAGCGCGTGGGCAGGGAGCGGCCCGGAACCGGAGATGTGTTCTCCTCTGTGGTCAGCGCGGCCGTGGTCCGGGGAATGCCCCTGGAGACGGGTGTGCGGCTGGCATCCTCCTTTGTGAAGGAGTGCATCCGCAGGTCCGAGGAGCTTGAGATCCCGGTGGAGAACGGCGTGTGCTTCGAGGAGCTGATGGGAATCCTGACCAGAGTGTGAGAAACGGCGCGGTTTGGGAATAAAATAGCGCGATTCCGGGAAAAATCGGCAAAAGGGGCTTTTTTTTCCAGAGGAAATGTTATATACTCTAAAGCAGTGTTGTGAAAATAACATAAGGGAAATACAGGAGGAAACCATGTTAGATTTAAAGTTTGTCAGAGAAAACCCGGATGTTGTAAAACAGAATATTAAAAATAAATTCCAGGACAGCAAGCTGCCGCTGGTGGACGAGGTGATTGAGCTGGATGCCAAGAGCCGCGCAACCCAGAAGGAGGCCGATGACCTGCGCGCCAGCCGCAACAAGCTGTCCAAGCAGATCGGCCAGCTGATGGGCCAGGGAAAGAAGGAGGAGGCCGAGGCTGTAAAGCAGCAGGTAAGCGCCAACTCCGCGCGCCTGGCTGAGTTAGAGACCTTGGAGGGCGAGCTGACCGAGAAGATCACCAAGATCATGATGACCATCCCCAACATCATCGATCCCAGCGTCCCCATCGGCAAGGACGACAGCGAGAACGTGGAGGTGGAGCGCTTCGGCGAGCCGGTTGTGCCGGACTTCGAGATCCCCTACCACACCGAGATCATGGAGCGCTTCAACGGCATCGATCTGGACGCCGCCAGAAGAGTGGCTGGAAACGGCTTCTACTACCTGATGGGCGACATCGCCAGACTGCACTCCGCCGTGATCTCCTACGCCCGCGATTTCATGATCAACCGCGGCTTCACCTACTGCGTGCCGCCGTTCATGATCCGCAGCAACGTGGTGACCGGCGTGATGAGCTTCGCCGAGATGGACGCCATGATGTACAAGATTGAGGGCGAGGACTTATACCTGATCGGTACCAGCGAGCACTCCATGATCGGCAAATTCATCGACACCATCACCCCGGAGACCGAGCTTCCGCTGACACTGACCAGCTATTCCCCGTGCTTCCGCAAGGAGAAGGGCGCTCACGGCATCGAGGAGCGCGGCGTGTACCGCATCCACCAGTTTGAGAAGCAGGAGATGATCGTGGTCTGCAAGCCCGAGGACAGCCCCATGTGGTACGACAAGCTGTGGCAGAACACCGTGGACCTGTTCAGAAGCCTGGATGTCCCGGTCCGCACCCTGGAGTGCTGCTCCGGCGATCTGGCCGACTTAAAGGTGAAATCCGTGGACGTGGAGGCCTGGTCCCCTAGACAGAAGAAGTACTTTGAGGTGGGCAGCTGCTCCAACTTGGGCGATGCACAGGCGCGCCGCTTAAAGATCCGGGTGCAGGGCGAGGACGGCAGCAAGTACCTGGCTCACACCTTAAACAATACCGTGGTGGCTCCGCCCCGCATGCTGATTGCCTTCCTGGAGAACAATCTGCAGGCGGACGGCAGCGTGAAGATTCCGGAAGTGCTGCGTCCCTACATGGGCGGCATGAGCGTCATGGTTCCCAAGAACTAAGGAGAATGCGTATGTTTAAATTCAATCATTTCAATTTCAATGTGCTGAACCTGGACAAGAGCCTGGCGTTTTACAAGGAGGCCCTGGGGATGACCCCGGTGCGCGAGAAGGAGGCTAAGGACGGCTCCTTTAAGCTGGTGTACTTAGGCGACGGCGTCAGCGACTTCACGCTGGAGCTGACCTGGCTCAAGGACCGCACGGAGGCCTACAACCTGGGCGAGTGCGAGTTCCACCTGGCCTTCCATGTGGACGACTACGAGGAGGCCCACAAGCGCCATGAGGCCATGGGCTGCATCTGCTTCGAGAACCCGGCCATGGGCATCTACTTTATCACGGACCCGGACGGGTACTGGATTGAGATTGTTCCGGAGAGAAAGTAAAATAAATAGAGAGACAGACACCCCCCCCCCGCCAGATGGCGAGGGGTTTTTTGTCTAGTCTAGCACCTCTCTCAAATATCTCCCCGTAAGGCTCCCTTCACTTCTTATCAGCTCCTCCGGCGTCCCCTCCGCCACGATCCGGCCGCCGGCGTCCCCGCCGCCTGGGCCAAGGTCCACCACGTAGTCGGCGTTGGCGATCATGTCCAGGTCGTGCTCGATGACGATCACCGTGGCGCCCGCGCCGATGAGGCGCTGGAACACGCCGATCAGCGTCCGCACGTCCAGGGGGTGCAGGCCGATGGTGGGCTCGTCGAACACAAAGACGGCGTCGTCCTGGGCCTTCCCCATCTCAGCCGCCAGCTTCAGGCGCTGGGCTTCACCGCCGGAGAGGGCGGGGGTGGATTCGCCCAGGGTCAGGTAGCCCAGCCCCAGGTCGTCCAGCACCAACAGCCGCTCGAGTACCTTTTTCACGTCGCCAAAACGCTCCAGGGCCTGCTTCACGGTCATTCCCATGACCTCCGGCAGGGAGACGCCGTGGGAGAGAAATTTCTCCGCCTCCTTACAATACCGGGAGCCGCCGCAGTCCGGGCAGACGATCTCCACATCCGGGAGAAACTGCACGTCCATGGTGATCTGCCCGGTGCCGTCGCAGCCGGAGCAGCGCAGGGAGCCAGTGTTGTAGGAAAAGTCGCTGACCTTGCGTCCACATTTCCTGGCCTCCGGGGCGGAGGCGTAGAGCTTTCGGAGGTCGTCCAGGACGCCGCTGTAGGTCGCCACGGTGGAGCGGACATTGACCCCGATGGGCGTGGAGTCGATGAGGTTGACCCGGCGGATGCCGGGGGCGTCTATGGCGCACACATGGGAGGGCAGTGGCAGGCGGTCGCTCTGGGCCCTTAGGGCCGGGATCAGGCTCTCCAGGACGAGGGTGGTCTTGCCGGACCCGGACACGCCGGTGACCGCCACCAGGCGCCCCTTGGGAATGTCGAGGTTCAGGGCGCGGACCGTGTGCAGGGGAGCGGTGGACATCCGGATGTGCCCGGCGCAAAACATCTCCTCTGCGCCCGCCCGGCTGCGGACCACGATCTCCTCCCTGCCGGCGAAAAAGCCCCCGATCAGCGAGCCAGGCGCCTTCGCCACGTCCTCCACCGTCCCCTGGGCCAGCACGTTTCCGCCGGATTCCCCGGCCCCGGGCCCCATCTCGATGACCCAGTCGGCCGCCCTCAAGACCCGGGTGTCATGGTCCACCAGCACCACGGAATTGCCGTGGGCGATGAGGTCGTCCACCACCCCCAAAAGCCCGTCCACGTTGGAGGGATGCAGGCCGATGGACGGCTCGTCAAGCACGTAGAGGACGCCGGTGGTCCGGTTTCTCACCGCCCGTGCCAGCTGGACCCGCTGGCGTTCGCCGGTGGAGAGGGTGTCGCCCGCCCGGTCCAGGGACAGATACCCTAACCCCAGATCCGTCAGCCGCTTCGCCGTGTGCAGAAACTGGCCGCATATGCTCTTCGCCATGTCCTGCAGGGAGTCGGGCATGGCGGCCGGAACCGCCTGTACCCAGGGGATGAGGTCCGAGAGTGTCATGGAGGTGGCCTCCGCCAGGGTTTTCCCGCAGAGCAGGCTTGCGCGCGCCCGCCCGCTAAGCCGCGTGCCGCCGCAGTCCGGGCAGACGTCCTGCCTCAGAAACTTTTCAACCCGCTTCATGCCCTTGTCGTCCTTCACCTTCGCCAGGGCGTTCTCGACGGTGTAGACCGCGTTGTAGTAGGTGAAATTGAGCTCGCCCGCCTGGTTGCTGTTTTTGGCCTTGTAGAGAATCTGCCTCTTCTCAGCGGGCCCGTGAAAGACGATCTCCCGCTCCTCATCGGTGAGCTCGCAGAAGGGCACGTCCGTGCGGACGCCCATGGCCCGGCACACGTCCGTCATCAGGGACCACATGAGGGAGTTCCAGGGCGCCACGGCCCCCTCGTCGATGGAGAGGGACTCGTCGGGGACCAGGGACGCCTCGTCCACTGTCCGCACCACGCCGGTGCCGCCGCAGGTCCTGCAGGCGCCCTGGCTGTTGAAGGAGAACTCCTCGGCGCTGGGCCCGTCAAAGCTCGCCCCGCACTGGGGGCACCTTAAGGGCTTCCCCACCGCGGTGTTGACCGAGGGAGGGATTAAATGGCCGTTCGGGCAGCGGTGGCTTCCCAGCCGGGAGAACATGAGCCGGAGCGCGTTTAACAGCTCGGTGGACGTGCCGAAGGTGCTCCGGACCCCGGGCACGGCCGGGCGCTGGTGGAGCGCCAGGGCGGCGGGGACATACTCGATGCTGTCGATTTTCGCCTCCGCAGCCTGGGTCATGCGCCTTCTGGTGTAGGCGGACAGCGCCTCCAAATAGCGGCGGGAGCCCTCCGCGTACAGGACGCCGAGGGCCAGAGACGACTTGCCGGAGCCGGACACTCCGGCGATTCCCACCAGCTTTCCGAGGGGGATGTTAAGGTCAATATTTTTCAGATTGTGAACGCGGGCGCCGCGTATTTCAATATGGTCGGGCATAGCATGAAACTCCTTGACAGACAGTCTAAAACCCCGCCGGTGAGGGCGGGGTTTGGGTAAGCCATGAGATATCTATTTGTATTCGCTGTACTTCTCTTCGCAGTACTGGCAGCGGTAGGTTTGGGTATCCTTGTCCGCCAGGTAGAAGACGTGGGGAAGCTCCTGCTCGATGGAAGTGATGCAGCGCGGGTTCTTGCAGTGGATCACGTTGGTGATCTTCTTCGGAAGCCGCAGGGTCTTCTTCTCCGCAATCTTGTCGTCGCGAATGATGTTCACGGTGATGTTGTGGTCAATGTAGCCCAGCATGTCCAGGTCCACCACGTCCAGTCCGCCCTCGATCTTGATGATGTCCTTGCGTCCCATCTTGTTGCTGCGGGCGTTCTTGATGATGGCTACCTGGCACTCCAGCTTGTCGAGGCCCAGGTGATAGTAGATGTCTAAGCTCTTTCCGGCCTCGATGTGGTCCAACACGATGCCCTCTTTTAATCCGCTGATGTTTAACATGACTTCTTCACCTCCAGTAATGTCATAATCAGGGCCATGCGCACGTACACGCCGTACTGGGCCTGCTTAAAGTAGGCGGCTCTGGGATCGTCGTCCACCTCCACGGAGATCTCGTTGACACGGGGAAGGGGATGGAGTACGTACATATCCTTCTTGGCCAGCTTCATTTTCTTCTTGTCCAGGATGTAGCAGTCCTTCAGGCGGATGTAATCCTCCTCGTTGAAGAAGCGCTCCTTCTGAACGCGGGTCATGTACAGAATATCTAAGGAACCGATGGCGTCGTCCAGGCTTCCAACCTCCTCGAAGGGGATATTGTTGGCCTGCAGCACGTCCTCGCGGATGCTGTCCGGGATGCGCAGCTCCTCAGGGCTGATGAGCACGAACTTCACGCCCGGATAGCGCACCATGGCGTTGATTAAGGAGTGAACGGTGCGGCCGAACTTTAAGTCACCGCACAGACCGATGGTCAAGTTGTCCAGACGGCCCTTCATGGAGCGAATGGTCATTAGGTCGGTCAGGGTCTGGGTGGGGTGCTGGTGTCCGCCGTCGCCCGCGTTGATCACCGGAATGCTGGCCTTCTGGGCAGCCACAAACGCAGCGCCCTCCTTGGGGTGACGCATTGCGCAGATGTCGGCGTAGCAGGAAATCATGCGGATGGTGTCGGCTACGCTCTCGCCCTTTGCCGCGGAGCTGGAGTTGGCTGAGGAAAAGCCTAACACGCTGCCGCCCAGGTTTAACATGGCAGCCTCGAAGCTCAGGCGTGTTCTGGTGCTCGGCTCATAAAAAAGTGTGGCCAGCTTTTTGCCGTCACACACGTGGGCGTATCCGGGAAGGTCTCCCTCGATGTCCCGCGCCAGCGCCAAAAGGTCGTCGATTTCTTCCACAGAGAAGTCAAGAGGGTTCAATAAATGTCTCATGGGTTTCTCCTTTACCTTTATGTATTTTTAATGATTTTGGAAATAGTGGTAGACGCACCAGTGCGATAGCCGGTCCAGCCAGATATGGCACTGATTTGTGCCTCGTCATATTCTTACACAGAATGAACTATAAGTCAAGTTGTTTTTTACTTTTTTTATATTTGTGGTATACTGTAAAAGGCCGCGCTTTTTGGTGTAAGGAATATTTAAGGAAGTTTAAGGAAATTCCCAAAGAACACATGATCGCGGCTGTGCTATACTTGACGAAGAAAATGACAGGTACGGGATAACTGTACATGAAAGTGAGGGCTGCGGATGGAAGATGAGATTCAAAAGAAGCCGGTAATCCGCGTGAAAAATCTGTATAAAATCTACCGCGTCGGCGAGACGAAGGTCTACGCGCTGAACGGGGTGGATTTTGAAATTTATAAGGGTGAGTTTGTGGCGATCGTGGGAACCTCCGGCTCCGGAAAGTCCACCCTGCTAAACATGCTGGCCGGGCTTGAGAAGCCGACGAAGGGCGAGATCGAGATCGCGGGAAAACACATCGAGAAGCTGACGGAAAAGCAGCTAGTCACGTTCCGGAGAGAGCGGGTGGGCTTCATCTTTCAGGCCTACAACCTGCTAAACACCATGAACGCGGTGGAGAACGTGGCGCTTCCCCTGTCCTTTCGGGGAGTCCCGAAGAGAGAGCGGATGAAGATTGCCAGGCGGTTTATGGAGCTTGTGGGCGTGGGGGACCAGGCCAAGCACATGCCCAACCAGATGTCCGGCGGCCAGCAGCAGCGCGTGGGCATCGCAAGGGCCCTGGTGGTGAGTCCCCAGATCATATTCGCGGACGAGCCCACGGGAAACCTGGACTCGAGAACCACCATGGAGGTGCTGCGGCTGATGCAGAAGATCGTGCGCGAGCAGAACCAGACCCTGGTGATGGTCACCCACGACAACAATCTGGCGTCCTACGCGGACCGCAGAATCCGCATCGTGGACGGAAAGATCGTGGGAATCGAGGAAGGCGGACGGGATGCCATCCATGAAGAAACAGGAGAAAAGGGAGAAAAATCATGAAAATATGGAAAGGAATGGCCCTGTGGGCCGCAGTGATGTTTATGGCGGCGAGCGCTCCGATCACTGCTTTTGCGACGGACTACCGGCTGGGATACAACACCAACGCCGGGGACAATGACTATATATTTACAACAAAATCTCCGAAGGGGACCGTGGGCAAGTCCATGACCATCTCCTTCAGAATCCGGGCCACCGACTCCGACATGGAGAACGTGCGGGTGCGCCTGGCGGAGACCAGCGATTTCCAGCAGACGGAGGAGCGGGGCAGCGGCGACTACACCGTGGATTACTACCCCTTCGAGATCACGGAGACCACCTTCAAGTCCAAGAGTGTGGGGACGATCAAGGAGGGGAACGTTAAGAGCGCCTCCTTATCCGCCAGGGTGCGCCGCGACGCGCTGCAGGGCTACTACAGCATCCCGATCCTCATCGAGTGGGACGGCGGCAACGACATCGATTATGTGAACGTTTGGATCTCCACAAGCTCCAGCAGCGACGAGGACGAGGAGGATTCGAAGAAGGAGGGCAATTACTTCGTCATCGGCGAGAACCAGGCCACTCCCCGGGGCGTGTACCCCAACGTGATGGATTACACGGTAAATTTCCGCAACAAGCGGGAGACCACGGTCCAGGACGTGAACATCAGCATGCAGCTCTCCGAGGACGACACCAAGTTTCCCTTTGAGATCAACGACGGCAACTACGACCGCGCCTACGAGCGAATCGCCTACGGGGAGACGGTGTCCGTGCCCTACAGCATGGCGATCCGCAAGAACTCCTACACCGGATATTACCCGATCAAATACACCATCACCTTCCGCCTCAGCAGCGAGGGGGACCTCCACACGGAGGAGGGTGTCTTCTATGTACATATCGTCTCAAAGGACAAGGAGGACGATCTGGGCGATTTCGACGCCAACGACCGCACCAGGGCGCGTCTGATCGTGGACAGCTACCACACGATCCCCGAACAGATCTACGCGGGCGAGGAGTTTGAGCTGGTCTTAAACATGAAAAACGCGTCCAAGAACGTGGGCGCCAGCAACATTCTGTTCACCCTGGAGTCCGAGAAGGTGTCCGACAGCGCCGTGTTCACCACGGAATCCGGCTCCTCGTCCCTGGTGGTGGACGACATGGGCCCGGGACAGAGCACGGAGGTGCGCACGATGTTCACCGCGAGAGCGGGCGTGGACCAGCGCTCCTACGCCATCACCATCAAGGAAAAATACGACAGCCCGGAGTTTAAGAACGCGGAGGAGTCCATCACCGTGGACATCCCGGTGAAGCAGTACGCCAGACTTACCACCAGCAACATCGACGTGATGCCCGACAGCCTGACCGTGGGCGCCGAGTCCAACGTCATGTTCGGAATCAACAACACCGGCAAGGTGATTCTCTACAACGTGACCGCCACCTTCGCAGCGGACTCCATAAAGCCTGTGGAGACCTACGTGGGCAACATCAAGCCCGGCGAGACGGGCAACGTGGACACCATGCTCACCGGCATTAACCCCACCGCGGACGACGGCACGGTGAAGGTGACCATCACCTACGAGGACGAGAACGGCACCGTGGCGGATCCGGTGGAGAAGGAACTGACCCTGATGGTCACGGAGGACGCCCCGGATATGGGGTGGGATGACACCATGGCGGGAAGTATGGATATCCCCATGGAGGAGGAGCCCACCGGTATCAAGGGAATCATGAAGAAATATGGTGTCTGGATCGGGATTGCCGCGGCCGCGGCGGCTGTGACCGCGGTGGTGGTGACCGTCCGGATCAAGAAAAAGCGCAAAGCAGCGCAAGAAGAGGACATAGACGATGAGATTTCCTGATCTTTTGATCATGAGCGTGAACAATCTGAGACGCCGGAAGCTCAGGACGGCTCTGACGGTTCTGGGGGTGATCATCGGCACGGCGTCCATCGTGGTGATGGTCTCCCTGGGAATCGGCCTCAATGAGATGACGATGGAGCAGATCGCCTCCTGGGGAAGCCTGACCACCATCGACGTGCGCTCCGGGGACAGCGGACAGAGCTACATGATGGGCATCGGGGGCGGAGCGTCGGCCACAAGCGGCAGCAAGAGCGAGCCAAACTACATCACGGACGAGGTGATTGAGAGCTTCGCCCGCCTGGACCATGTGACCGGCGTCTCCCCGGTGTTGAGCGTCAATGTTTTGCTGCGCCAGGGCGCCTACGAGGCGCAGTACGAGACAATCTACGGCGTCGGCCCCGACTACTTTGCGCAGATCAAGGTGGGGGAGGGGAACTACCCCGAGAAGGGGGACAACGGGCTGTTTTTTGGAAACACGGTGATTCAGGACTTCTACAATGCCAAGACCGGCAAGGGATACTGGGACACCGGCGAGCTGCCGGACGTGGACCTGATGGGGCGGCCGTTCTTCGTGACCTTTGACATGAACGCCTACTTCCAGTCCCAGTCCTCCTCGGAGGGAGGAACCTCCACAAAGCCGCCCAAGAAGTATATGATGAATGGCGTGGGCGTCCAGGAGGGCAGTCTGGAGGACTGGAACAACTACTCCTACCGGATTTACATGGACATCGACGGCCTGAAGTCCCAGCTGCGCAAGGCCTTCAAGAAGGGCACCGCGATTCCGGGCCAGCCCACCAACAAGAAAGGCAAGCCCTACAATTACTTCATCTACAACAACGCCCAGGTTTACGTGGACGACATGGACAACGTGACCGCGGTCCAGAAGGAGCTGGCGGACATGGGCTTTCAGGTTAACAGCCAGATCGACTGGCTGGAGAGCTCCAAGCAGCAGTCCAACATGGTCCAGGCGGTGCTGGGCGGCATCGGCGCCGTGTCCCTGTTCGTGGCGGCCATCGGCATCGCCAACACCATGATGATGTCCATCTACGAGCGGACGAAGGAGATCGGCGTGA
Organism: uncultured Clostridium sp.; assembly: GCA_900555045.1. Lineage (GTDB taxonomy): Bacteria > Bacillota > Clostridia > Lachnospirales > Lachnospiraceae > Enterocloster. The sequence continues at coordinate 48,625 of USJW01000019.1, forward strand.
TGAAGGTGCTGGGCTGCGACATGCGCAACATCCGCAACATGTTCCTGATCGAGTCCGGGTTTATCGGCTTTATGGGAGGTGTTCTGGGGATCGGCCTAAGCTACGGGGTCTCCGTGCTGATCAACAAGTTCGTGGGGGCCCAGGCTCTCACGGGGATGGAGGGCGATCTGTCCCGGGTTCCGGCCTGGCTGTGCCTGGCGGCGGTGGGCTTTGCCATCTTCGTGGGTATGGCGGCGGGCTTTATGCCGGCCATGCGGGCCATGAAGCTGAGCCCGTTAGCGGCAATCCGAAACGAATAGAGAAAAAAAGATGACCGGCCTGTCCGGGTGTTTTCTTAAGAAAACACCTGGAACAGCCGGTCATATTCTTCCTTGTAGATACTTCCCTTGCGCCAGACAAAGGAGAATTCATGTTTGGTGTCAAGGCCCGGGAGCAGCAGCAGCTCTAAGCGCCCGTCCAGCAGCTCCTCCTTCACCGCGATCTGATAGAGGAAGGTGATCCCGCTGCCCGCCAGGGCCAGCTGCTTGATCACGTGGATGCTGTCGATCTCGATGGTGTGATCGAAGTCCAACAGGCTTAAGTTGGAGCCCGCCAGGTAGCGCTCCAGGATCTCCCGGGTTCCGGAGCCGTCCTCGCGGATTAGGAGCGGCTCGCACAGCAGATCGCGGACCGAGGCGGGGGTGTGGCCGCATTTGAACTGGTAGCCCTTCCGGCAGACCGCCGCGTAGGGCTCCAGGGAGTAGGTGCGATAGCCGTACTCGGAGCGGGGGAAGTAGCCCTCGATCACCGCGAAGTCGATGGTGCCGCTGTCGATCATCTCTAACAGCTCGTGGGTGTTGCGGATGATCATGCGGATGTCCGTGTGGGGGTTGTTCTCCAGGTAGGAGGCCACCTTCCTGGGAAAGAGAAACTCGCCCACAGTCAGGGTGGCGCCGAAGGCCAGATTTCTGACCGGCTGGCCCGCCAGCTTCATGCGCTTGGCTAAGATCCGGTCGTCGTGCTTCATGGTTAAGGAGGCGCGGTAGAGCTCCTCGCCCGCGGGGGTCAGGGAGAGCTTGCGGTTCTTGTACTCGAACAGCTTCGCGCTGTACTCCTCCTCCAGGTAGTGGATGTGCTGGCTGACGGCGGGCTGTGTGATGTTTAAAGCCGCGGAGGCCTTGGTAAAGTTCATATATTTACAGACGCACAGAAACGTCTCAATTCGAAAATCCAGCATGGCAATGTTTGCTCCTTATTCAGAGTGTTCTGGCATTATCATAACATATTATTATCGAAAAATAAATAAAAATAATTGAGTTTTATATTAAGAAAACTAATAAGTAAAACTTCTAAAAAACTCTTGCAATATTAGAAAAAAGCATATATGATAGGGATATAGGGCGTGTGACTGGCGGATCGTGGAAGCAACCACAGGGAGCACGTCAGAAGATTTTAGAGCCGACCGCCTGGGCACACTTGTTCTTTGTGTGCCCGGGCTTTTTGTGTGTCAGAAACGGGCCAACGAACATTCTACCAAACAAGGAGGAATAAAGGATGAACCGAGTATCACTGAGAGAAGAACTGAACAGCAACGCCTATCCGGGGCGCGGAATCGTGCTGGGCCGCTCTGCGGACGGCAGCAAGGCGGTGGCCGCCTACTTTATCATGGGGCGCAGCGAGAACAGCCGCAACCGCGTGTTCGTGGAGGACGGCGAGGGAATCCGGACCCAGGCCTTTGATCCGGCAAAGCTCACGGATCCCAGCCTGATCATCTACGCGCCGGTACGGGTGCTGGGAAATAAGACCATTGTCACCAACGGAGACCAGACGGACACCATCTACGAGGGGATGGACCACCAAATGACCTTCGAGCAGTCCCTGCGAAGCCGGGAGTTTGAGCCGGACGGCCCCAACTACACCCCGCGCATCTCCGGCATCATGCACATCGACAACGGCAGCTACAACTACGCCATGTCCATCTTAAAGAGCAACAACGGGGACCCGTCCTCCTGCCTGCGCTTTACATACGCCTACGAGAAGCCCGCCGCAGGGGAGGGGAGATTTATCCACACCTACATGCACGACGGAAACCCGCTGCCAAGCTTTGAGGGGGAGCCCAAGCTGGTGGACACCAAAGGGGATATCGATGAGTTTACCGGGTTAGTTTGGGACAGCTTAAACGAGGACAATAAGGTGTCGCTGTTTGTGCGCTTCATCGACATTGCCACCGGGACCTATGAGACCCGCATCGTGAACAAAAACAGATAAAGGAGATCGGATGATGAACGAGTTAGAGTTAAAATATGGGTGCAACCCCAACCAGAAGCCTTCCAGAATTTTCATGCGCGGCGGCAAGGACCTGCCCATCACCGTGCTCTGCGGCAAGCCGGGCTACATCAACTTCATGGACGCCTTAAACGGCTGGCAGCTGGTGAAAGAGCTCAAGGAGGCCACCGGCCTTGTGGCGGCCACCTCCTTCAAGCACGTATCCCCGGCAGGCGCCGCGGTGGGCCTGCCCATGAGCGACACCTTAAAGAAGATCTACTGGGTGGATGACATGGGCGATTTGTCCCCCCTGGCCTGCGCTTACGCCAGAGCCAGAGGCGCGGACCGCATGTCCTCCTTCGGCGATTTCATCTCCCTGTCCGACGTCTGCGACGTGGACACCGCAAAGCTGATCAAGCGCGAGGTGTCCGACGGCGTGATCGCTCCCGGCTATGAGCCGGAGGCGCTGGAGATCTTAAAGTCCAAGAAGAACGGCAACTACAACGTGATCCAGATCGACCCGGACTACGTGCCCGAGGAGATCGAGCGCAAGCAGGTGTTCGGCGTGGTGTTTGAGCAGGGCCGCAACAACTTAAAGATCGACCGGGAGCTGCTCTTAAACATCGTGACGGAGAACAAGGACCTTCCGGACTCCGCCAAGATCGACCTGATGATTTCCTTAATCACCTTAAAGTATACCCAGTCCAACTCCGTCTGCTACGTGAAGGACGGCCAGGCCATCGGCATCGGCGCGGGCCAGCAGTCCAGAGTACACTGCACCCGCCTGGCGGGCAACAAGGCGGACAACTGGTTCCTTCGCCAGGCGCCCCAGGTGCTTAATCTGCCCTTTGTGGACTCCATCAAGCGGGCGGACCGCGACAACGCCATCGACGTGTACATCGGCGACGATTACATGGACGTGCTGGCGGACGGCCGCTGGGAGCGCACCTTCAAGGTGAAGCCGCCGGTGTTCACCAGGGAGGAGAAGCGCGCGTGGCTGGATCAGATGTCCGGCGTGGCGCTGGGCTCCGACGCCTTCTTCCCCTTCGGGGACAACATCGACCGGGCCTACAAGAGCGGCGTGAAGTATGTGGCGCAGCCCGGCGGCTCCGTGCGGGACGACCAGGTGATCGAGACCTGCAACCAGTACGGCATGGTTATGGCCTTCACGGGGATCCGGCTGTTCCACCATTGACCGGCTGGGTTTTATCAGAAGAATTACGCATTGTTTCAGGGAAAGCGGAGCAAAACCGCTTTCCCTGTTTTTGTGCGAAACGCGCCGGGGTTCGGAGCGTGCCCAACTATTTTCAGGGGCGGTGCTCCCGCCTGTTTCCCGGAAAATGCTTCCCACAAACGCAAAAGACAGTTGAAACCGCCGCCGGGCCGCGCTATACTAGAGCATGTCTGTAATTTTATTCCACCGTCTGCGCGTCTTCCTGATCGGAGCCAAACCTTCCAC
>USJW01000020.1 GCA_900555045.1 uncultured Clostridium sp.
GCTGATCAAGAACCCCGATCAACGGCCCTGCTCCTTTTATGATTCCTGCCAGTTTTGGCTGCTCATAAATTTCCATTTTATTACAATCTATCCAATTTTCCCTCGATGGCCGCGGCGGCTAGATCGATATCCTTCTTCTTCACAAAGATGCGGTACTGAATGCTGCTTCTGGGATCAGTCCCGAACCGGCTCGTCGCAATGGCGCCGGAACCGTAGTTGCGGGCCATGCCGCCCGTGGTACTGATCACGTAGTCTATGCCGTGATGCTCCAGCGCCGCCCTGGCCTTGGCCTGGCTCTCTATAGAGTATGTGCTGTACACTTCCTTCCGGTTGAATATGGTGATCATAACACCGCTCCTTTCCCCCGAATCCAATTAATCTGCTCTGTCATCTACAGTATAACAAATCCGCTAAAAGAAATCTTTACATTTCACGGATGCGCATATTAATTTTTTCTGCCGGTTCAGGCCGTCTCTCCCCGGAAGCGAACCCTACTCCCCGTCTGCGCTCTCCTCGCCGGGAACCGTCTCCGCCATGACCCGCTCGATCAGGTCCCAGATTTCCTCCCTGCCCTGTTTGGTCTCGGCGGAGAAGGGAATCAGGATTCCGTCCTTGTCCATGCCCAGGCCCTGGCGCAGGAGCTTCACCTGTTTCTGGATCTGGCTGCGGTTGATCTTGTCCAGCTTGGTGGCGATAATCACCGGGTGGTAGCCGTTGTACACGACCCAGTCGTACATGGACTTGTCGTTGGCTGAGGGCTCATGCCGGATGTCCACCAGGAGAAAGACCATCTTTAACATCGGGGACTGGCGCAGGTAGCGCTCGATCATCTTCCCCCACTTCTCCTTGGCCTCCAGCGACACCTTGGCGTAGCCGTAGCCCGGCAGGTCCACGTAGTACAGGGCGTCGTTGATGTTGTAAAAGTTGATGGTCTGGGTCTTTCCCGGCTGGGACGAGGTCCTGGCGTAGGCCTTCCGGTTCATCAGCGCGTTGATCAGCGAGGACTTGCCCACGTTGGATTTTCCCGCGAAGGCGAACTCCGGAAGGTGGTTGTCCGGGAGGCGGCTGGTGACTCCCACCACCGTCTCCAGGTTGACACTTTTTATAATCATATCAGTAAACTCCTTTTCATCACTGGGCCAGCGCTTCCTTAAGCACCTGGCGCATATCCCGCACATACACGATCTCCAGGCCCTTGGTGATCTCCTTGGAGAGCTCCGCCATATCCGGCCGGTTCTTGTCCGGCACCAGCACCTTCTGAATGTGGGCCATCCGGGCCGCCAGAATCTTTTCCTTCAGCCCACCGATGGGAAGCACACGCCCTCTCAGGGTGATCTCCCCGGTCATGGCCACCTTGGCCAGAACCTTTCTGCCCGTAACCGCGCTGAGCATGGCCGTGGCCATGGTGATTCCCGCGGAGGGGCCGTCCTTGGGCACCGCGCCCTCGGGGATGTGGATGTGCAGGTCGTGTTTCTCAAAATAATCATCCGCCACCTCATAGTCCGGGCAGATGGACCGCACAAAGGTCAGGGCGGTCTGGGCGGACTCCTTCATCACGTCGCCCATCTGGCCGGTCAGGAGGAGATTTCCCTTGCCCGGCATCACGTTGACCTCAATCTGAAGCGTATCGCCGCCCACGCTGGTCCAGGCCAGGCCGCGCACGATGCCCACCTCGTCCTCCTCGTTGGCGTCCTCGAAGGTCACCTTCTCCTTGCCCAGATACTTCTCTAGGTTGGATTCCGTGATCTTGATGGACTCCCTGTGGTTTTCGAGGAACTCCCTGGCCGCCTTGCGGCAAATATCGCCGATGCGCCGCTCCAGGTTGCGGACCCCCGCCTCCCTTGTGTAGTTGTGGATGATCTTCTCCAGCGCCTTGTCGGAGAAGGAGACCTGCTCCCGCTTTAACCCGTTCCGCTCCAGCTGCTTACCCACCAGGTAATTCCTGGCGATGTGGAACTTCTCGTTCTCCGTGTAGCTGTTGACCTCGATCACCTCCATCCGGTCCAGCAGCGGACCCGGGATGGTTTGGGTGGTGTTCGCGGTGGCGATAAACAGCACGCGGGATAAGTCGATGGGCAGCTCCACATAGTGGTCGCGAAACTTCACGTTCTGCTCACCGTCAAGCACCTCCAAAAGCGCAGAGGAGGTATCCCCCTTGTAGTCGCTGCTGACCTTGTCGATCTCATCAAGCAGCATTAAGGGATTGCTCACACCGGCCTGCCGCAGCCCGTCCACCAGACGGCCCGGCATGGCACCCACGTAGGTCTTTCTGTGTCCGCGGATCTCCGCCTCGTCCCGCACGCCGCCCAGGCTTATGCGCACATACTTCTTGCTCAGCGCTCTGGCCACGGACCGGGCGATGGACGTCTTTCCGGTTCCGGGCGGTCCCACCAGACAGATAATCGGGCTGGTGCCCTTCTTCGTCAGCGTGCGCACCGCCAGGTACTCCAGGATCCGCTCCTTCACCTTGTCCAGGCCGTAGTGGTCCGCGTTTAAGATCTGCTCCGCGTGCTTTAAATCGTCGTTGTCCTTGGACACCTTCTTCCACGGGAGCTCCAGCAGCGTCTCGATGTACGTGCGCAGCACGTTGGCCTCCTGGCTTCCCGCCGGCATTCCCCGAAACCGCTCGATCTCCTTGGTCAGCTTGTCCTTAATCTCCTTGTCCGCCTTCAGCTGCGCCAGCTTCTTCTGGTACTCCTCCGCGTCGGACATGGCGTTGTCCTCGCCCAGCTCCTGGCGGATCACCTTCAGCTGCTCCCGAAGAATGTACTCCTTCTGGTTCTGGTCGATGTCGGCCTTCACCTTCTCCTGGAACTCCTTCTTGATCCGGTAGATCTCCATCTCAGACATCAGCGTCCGCAGGATCACCTCGTAGCGCGCCTCCAGGGAGCCGCTCTCCAGCACACCCTGGCGGACCGTGTAGTCCCAGGGCAGCTGGATGGCAATCTGGTCCAAAAGCTCGCTTAACTCCTGGATCATCCGAAGCCCGGGCAGCAGCTCCTTGGCAAACTTGATATTCTCCTGCCCGTAGGCCTCCAGCTTATCCTTCACGATCCGGAGCATGGCCTCCTGGGTCAGGGCGTCCAGATCTTCATCCTCCGCGCCCATAGAACCCACCTGGCCGATCAACGCCGGCTCCTCGCTGTCAAAGGTGAGCAGCTCGCCGCGCTCCAGCCCTTCCACCAGAACACGGACCACCTTTCCGGGAAGCTTCACCAGCTGCTTGACCACAGCCACCGTCCCCACCTGGAATAAATCGTTTAAATCCGGTTCCACCACCTCGGGGTGCTTCTGCGTCACCAAAAAGACCTTCTGGTCCCCGACCATGGCTTTCTCCACCGCGGCCACGGACCGCGGCCTGGTGATGTCAAAGTGCATTACCATCTTGGGCAGTATGGTCAACCCCCGTAATGCCACCACAGGCATTGTCCTTATTTGTTCTTCCATACGCTTTCGTTCACCTCTTGTATCCTTCAAAAGGCCGCTGCAACGAGTAGGATATGTGAATTTCTATCCGATTTGCAGCGGCCTTCCTTTTAACTTGTTTTATGCAATTTCACCTGTCTTGTTGTCCCCCCTGGCACGCTCGCGCGTCTTGCGCGGACTTGCCGGAACATCGCGGTACACCAACTCCGGTTTGGCTCTATTTTTCACCACATCCCTGGTGATGGTGCAGATTCCGATGGTCTCATCGGAGGGAATCTCATACATCAGGTCCATCATCACACCCTCGATAATGGAGCGCAGGCCTCTGGCCCCGATCTTGCGGTCAACCGCCAGCTGCGCGATCTCCTCCAGTGCGTCCGGTGTGAACTCCAGCTTCACATTGTCCAGCTCAAGCAGCTTCTGATACTGCTTGATCAGCGCGTTCTTCGGCTCCGACAGAATCCGGACCATCGCGTCCCTGGTCAGAGATTCCAGCGATACCATCACCGGAACGCGGCCGATAAACTCCGGGATCAGGCCGAATTTGGTCAGATCCTTGGGCTCCACCTTGCGCAGCAGCTCATCGATATTTAAATCGCCCTTATCCACGATCTCCGCGTTGAAGCCGATGGATCCGGCGTTTAAGCGCGCCTCCACGATCTTCTCCAGGCCGTCGAACGCGCCTCCGCAGATGAATAAGATATTGCTGGTGTCAATCTGAAGCAGCTCCTGGTGGGGATGCTTTCTTCCGCCCTGGGGCGGCACGCTGGCAACGGTTCCCTCCAGAATCTTAAGGAGAGCCTGCTGCACGCCCTCGCCGGACACGTCGCGGGTGATGGAGACATTCTCCGACTTCTTCGTGATCTTGTCGATCTCGTCGATGTAGATGATGCCGTACTCCGCGCGGGCGATGTCGTAGTCCGCCGCCTGAATCAGCTTTAACAGGATATTCTCCACGTCCTCGCCCACATAGCCGGCCTCCGTCAGTGCGGTGGCGTCGGCGATGGCGAAGGGAACGTTTAAGATCTTGGCCAGAGTCTGGGCCAGATAGGTCTTACCGGAGCCCGTGGGGCCTACCATCAGGATATTGCTCTTCTGAACGTCCACATCCACGTGCTGGCAGGCAGTCACCCGCTTGTAGTGGTTGTAGACCGCGACGGAGAGCACCTTCTTGGCGGCATCCTGCCCGATCACATACTCGTCTAAGAACGCCTTGATCTCCTTCGGCTTTAACAGCCGGATATCTCCCAGTCCGGGAGCAGTCTCCTCCTCCTGGCCGTCGAGCTCCTCCTCCAGGATCTCCGAGCACAGCTCGATGCACTCGTCGCAGATATATACATTGTTGTTGCCTGCTCCGGCAATCATCTTTCGCACCTGATCCTGCGTTCTTCCACAGAACGAGCAGCGGATCGTGTCATCTGTCCTAATTGGCATATTTCTCCTTACCTTTCATTCACAGAATTGGGGCCGGGTCAGTGGTTGGTGATGATCTGGTCAATGAGGCCGTACTCCTTGGCCTCAGCAGCGCTCATGTAGTAGTCGCGCTCCGTATCCCGCTCGATGACCTCCAGCGGTTTGCCGGTGTTGGCCGCCAAAATTTCATTCAGTTTCCGTTTGGTCTTCAAAATGTTCTCGGCCACAATCTTGATCTCGGTCGCCTGGCCCTGGGCACCGCCTGAGGGCTGGTGAATCATGATCTGGGAGTTAGGCAGGGAGAACCGCTTGCCCTTTGCGCCGCCGGAGAGCAGAAATGCGCCCATGCTGGCCGCCATGCCGATACAGATGGTGGACACATCGCTCTTGATGTAGTTCATGGTATCGTAGATCGCCATTCCCGCGGTCACAGAGCCGCCCGGGCTGTTGATGTAGAGATTGATATCCTTGCCCGGATCCTCGGCCTCCAAAAACAGAAGCTGCGCAACCACCAGGCTGGCGGACACGTCGTTCACTTCCTCTCCCAGGAAAATAATACGTTCTTTCAGCAGCCGGGAATAGATGTCGTAGGAACGCTCTCCGCGGCTGGTCTGTTCAATGACATAGGGCACTAAGCTCATAATCAGATCCTCCTGTCTGTCACACGATTTCGGGTTTCATAAAACCAAGGAGATTCCCAGCAGGCCAAATCGGACCCCAAGAATCCCCTCGCTCTCTTACGTAATTATACTAACTTCGCTTCCGCTACCAGGAAGTCAACTGCCTCCTGAACAGCCAGATCTTCCTTCATCTGCACTTTGTCCTGCTCGCTCATGTACTCTTTCAGCTTGTCAGCCTCCATCTGGTAAGCGGCCGCCATCTTGGCGATCTCCTCGTCCAGACGCTCGTCGGAGATCTCGATGTTCTCCTGCTTCACGATCTGCTCCAGAACCAGTCTGGTCTCGATGCGCTTCACAGCCTGGGGACGCATCTGCTCCTTCATCTGCTCCAGCGTCATGCCGGTGTACTTTAAGTACATCTCCAGGTCAAGTCCCTGGCTCTGCATTCTGCGGGCGGTGTCCTGAACCATGTTCTCCACCTGTCCGTCGATCATGCGCTCCGGAATCTCCATGGTGGCGCCCTCCACTACCTTGTCAACCACGCGGTTCTCGTTCTCGGTAGCAGCGGCCTTCTGCTTCTTCTCAGACAGTTTCGCCTCAATATCCTTCTTGTATTCATCTAAGGTCTCAAACTCGGAAACTTCTCCGGCGAACTCATCGTTAAGCTCCGGCAGCTCCTTGACCTTGATCTCCTTCACAGTTACCTTGAAGGTTGCGGGCTTTCCAGCCAGCTCAGCTGCGTGGTACTCAGCCGGGAAGGTCACGTTGACCTCGCACTCCTCGCCCACGTTCTTTCCAACCAGCTGCTCCTCAAAGGTGTCGATAAACGCGTGGGAGCCGATGGTCAGCGCGTAATCGGTAGCCTTACCGCCGTCAAACGCCTTGCCGTCCACATAGCCGTCGAAATCGATCACTACCTGGTCGCCGTCGGCAACAGGCCTGTCCTCAACGGTCAGCTGTCTGGCGTTCTGCTCCTGTACCTTCTTGAGCTCAGCCTCGATGTCCTCGGGCTTCACGGTTGCGTCAGCCTTCTCCACCTCGATGCCCTTGTACTCGCCCAGGGTCACCTCCGGCTTCACGGCTACGGTTGCGGTATAGATAAAGGACTTGCCCTTCTCGATCTGCTCGATGCTCACTTCCGGTCTGGAAACGATGTCCAGTCCGCTCTCCTTCATGGCGTCCGCGTAGGTCTCATTGATCGCCTCATCCGCGGCATCCTCGTAGAAAACGCCAACACCGTACATCTTCTCGATCATCGCCAGGGGCGCTTTGCCCTTGCGGAAGCCCGGAATGTTGAAACGGTTCTTGTTCTTATTGTAAGCTTTCTTGATTGCGTTCTCAAACTGCTCCGCCGGCACCTCCACGGTCAGCTTTGCCATGTTTTTCTCTAATTTCTCCACTTGTAAACTCATTTTATGGGTTCCTCCTTAAAATATATGTGATTCGCCCATTTCCCGAGGGCGCTACACTTCAATGTACCATTATAGCATGCTCATTCATAAAATTCCAGTATTATTTTATGAATTTGCGATGTTTTTCTAATATTTTTATTCAATTTCTGCGGACCGCCGAAGCGCACACCAGCCCGGAAAACACTTGTGCCAAGCGCTGCATCCCGAAAAAGGGGAATGATGCAATGCTTGGCACAGAAGTTGGCTTTGCCTCTCAGCACTGGTCGTACTGGATCGACTTTTTAATCTTTAGGGACTGCTGGGTTCCCTGGAGCAGGCGGACAAGCTCCAATCCCATGTCCAGCGCGTAGCCGAGGCCTCTGCCCGTGGTGATATTTCCGTCCGTGATCACTCCCTGCAGGGTGTAGGAGACTCCCATAAGCCGGTCTTCAAAGCCTGGGTAGCAGGTAGCGGTGCGGCCCTTTAGCAGCCCTCTCTCTCCCAACACGCTGGGAGCGGCGCAGATGGCGGCGATGCGTCTGCCCTGCTTGTTGGCCTTCTCCAGAGCCGCCGCCAACCCCTCGTGGGCCCTCAAATTGAGCGTCCCCGGCATGCCGCCCGGAAGGAACAGGACATCCGCCTCGTCCGGATTCACCTCTTCGAACAGGGCGTCCGTCTCGATTCTGATGTTGTGGGATCCGGTCACCAGCCGTTCGCCCGTCAAGGACACCAGCTTGGTCTCCACCTCAGATCTGCGCAGAACGTCCACCACGGCCAGACATTCCACCTCTTCCAATCCTTCCGCTACAAATGCATAAACCTTTGCCATGACAATCTCCTTCCCAGACTTTAATCTCATTAAACATTCTAGCATGGATGCGCGAAATTGCCAGCCTTTTTTTTATTTTTGATAATTTTGCTGTTCTACCGGAAAACTACATGATATGATATTGTCAGAATGCCCAGAGCAAGGAGGAAAACAATGGAAATTGAGCGAAAATACCGAATCGGACAGATCCCGGAGAACATCCGCTTCTATCCGTCCCGGACCATCGAGCAGGCCTACCTCTGCACCGACCCGGTGGTGCGCGTGAGGAAGGACGGGGACGCCTACTATCTCACCTACAAGGGCCGCGGTCTCTTAGCCAGAGAGGAGTACAATCTCCCGTTAAACGAGCAGGCCTATTTGCATTTATTGGAAAAGGCCGACGGCATCGTGCTGACAAAGACCCGCTACTGCATCCCCATGGACGGCGCCTACCGCCACTTAACCATCGAGCTGGACGTGTTCGGCGGAGTTTACAAGGGCCTGGTGCTGGCGGAGGTGGAATTTCCCACCGAGGAGGAGGCGAACGCCTTCGTCCCCCCGGAGTGGTTCACCGAGGACGTGACCTTCACCGGCGAATACCAGAACAGCCGCCTAAGTAACGGGGACGTGCCCTTCATCCCCGCAAAATAGCGGTGCAATTTCCGTCAAAAAACGCTGCCGTCCGGACGTGGACAGCAGCGTTTTCTTGAATCCAATGGGCCCCGGGTGAAGCCTGCGGGCGATTGCGATTCACCGGTTTGCCAGCCCCATGACCAGTACGATAAAGAACAGGGCGCACAGGCAGCCGATGATGATATCCATGGTCCGGACAGAGACGTGGATGTGGTCGTAGAAGCTCTCCTTGAGCGGCTTGGACTTGAGCTCTGTGTTCTCCTCCTTCAGCCGCCGGTTCTCCTCCTCGAGCTCCAGCATGCGCTCCTCCGGTGTCTTTTCTCTCTCATCCATAGGCAATTACTTCTTCACGATGTACTTGCGGATATCCAGAGCGATTGCGACCACGATCACGACGCCCTGCAGGATGTACTGGTAGTTGGGGTCCACGCCCAAGAACTGCAGGGTGGATTTTAACAGCTCGAACACCAGCACGCCGACGATTACGCCGGAGATCTTGCCGATACCGCCGTTAACCGATACGCCGCCGATGGTACATGCTGCGATGGCCTCCAGCTCATAGCCCTGGCCCATGTTGGTGCTGGCGCCAGCGGTCTTTGCGGCCAACAGGAAGCCTGCCAGCGCGTACAGAGCGGTTGCGGTCACGTAGATGATGATTTTTGTCTTCTTCACGTTTACGCCGGACACCTCGGCTGCGCTCTCATTGCCGCCGATTGCGTACATGTATTTGCCGTGGCGGGTCATGTTGTACACGAACCACATGATCACGCCCACGATCGCCGCGATGATAAACAGGTACGGGATGCCGGGGAAGGACTGGGTCTTAAACAGAGCGCCGGTGCCGACGTTCACAAAGTCCTTGCGGAAGCCGCCCAGCGGAACGTTCTTGGTGTAAACCTGCACCACGCCGTAAACGATTAACTGCATGCCCAGGGTGCCGATGAATGCCGGCACGCTCAGGAAGGAGATCACCATGCCGTTGATCAGACCGAAAATACAGCAGACGGCGATACAGATTAACATCACCAGGACCACAGGCAGATCCGGCAGATTCGGGTAGAACCGTCCGGCGAAGTTTGCGTCCTGAAGCAGGGTGCCTGCGATACAGGCGGAGAGACCCACGCAGCGTCCTGCGGAGAGGTCCGTGCCGCGGGTGATCAGACAGCCGCTGACGCCGAAGGCGATGATGAAACGGGGCGCGCAGTTGAGGGCGATACCCTTCATGTTGTTAAAGCTGAAGAAATTGTCCTTCGTGATACTCACATATGCCACCATGATGACCAGCAGCATGATAATTCCGTTGTTAATTAAAAAATCTTTGACATTTATTTTCTTTTTATCCATCCCTACGTCCTCCTTCGGCTAAAACTTGGTAGCCAGGCTCATGATATTCTCCTGAGTTGCTTCTTCACCGGACACCTCGCCGGTAATCCTGCCATTACACATGACCACAATGCGGTCGGACATACCGATCAGCTCCGGCATCTCGGAGGAAATCATGATAATGGCCTTCCCCTGCTTCGCAAGATTGATCATGATCTGATAAATCTCATACTTGGCGCCGACGTCGATTCCTCGGGTGGGCTCATCCATGATCAGCACATCCGGGTTGTTGGCCAGCCACCTGGAAATAATTACCTTCTGCTGGTTGCCTCCAGAGAGGGACTGGATGGTGGTCTTGCTGCTGGGCGTCTTGATGCTCAGCTTCGCCACGTTGTCCTTGACCAGCTGCTCAATTTTTTTGTGGTTCAGCACGAATCCCATGTCCAGGTACTGGTCCATGGAGGAAATGGATACGTTGTCCGCGATGGACAGACAGCCGATGATTCCGGTGCCGCGCCGGTCCTCGGTGATCATGCCGATGTTGCTGCGGATGGCGTCCTGGGGTCTGGCCACCTTGATGGGCTTGCCGTTCATCAGCACCTCGCCGCTCGCCACATGGCGCATGCCGAAGATGGCTTCCATGAGCTCCGTCCGCTGTGCGCCCACCAGGCCGCCGAAGCCGAGGATTTCACCCCGGTGCAGCTCAAAGCTGCAGTCCTGGAAGGAGCGCTCGTGGATGCTGCACAGGTGTTTTACCTCCAGCACCACATCTCCGGCCACATTGTCCCTGGGCGGGTAGATGTTGGTCAGCTCGCGGCCCACCATCTGTTTTACGATCTCCTGGTCGCTGATGTCCTTCACGGCCCAGCTGCCCACGTAGGTGCCGTCGCGCATAATGGTGATGTCGTCCGCGATCTCGCGGATCTCCGCCATCTTGTGGGATATGTAGATCAGGGAAACGCCGCGGTCTCTTAGGTCCCGCACGATGCGAAACAGCGCCTCCACCTCATTGTCCGTCAAAGAGGACGTAGGCTCATCCAGGATCACCACCTTGGCGTCCATGGATACGGCCTTTGCAATCTCTACAGACTGCATCTGCGAGATGGACAGAGTGCCCAGCTTGGCCTTGGGGTCGAAATTCATCTTCACGTCCCGCAGCCACTTCTCCGCTTCCTCGTTCATTTTCTTGTGATCAATCACTTTCAGCGGGCCGATGCTTTTGGTCGGAAATCTGCCGCAATACATGTTCTCGGCGATGGATCGCTCCGGTATGGGCTGAAGCTCCTGGTGCACCATGGCCAGACCTTTGTGCAGGGCGTCGTCCGGGTTTAAGATGTTCATCTTCTCCCCGTCTAAGTAGACCTCCCCCTCATCCATCTTGTAAATTCCGAACAGGCACTTCATCAGCGTGGATTTGCCGGCGCCGTTCTCGCCCATCAGGGCGTGCACAGTGCCCGGCCGGACTTTCAGGCTGATCCTGTCCAGAGCCTTGACGCCGGGGAAGCTTTTGCTGACACCCCGCATTTCCAATCTGTACTCTGCCATCCCGTTATCTCCTTTCATAAAATCAGGTGTGCCAGACAGACACACCTGAAAAATTCTACTCTGTGAACGATTATTTCACGATGTCAAGGATTTCCTGAGCGTTGTCCTTGGTAACCTTTACGTAGTCTACCATGTTCACGTTCTTAACGTCCGCGCCATTTAAGTAATCGCATGCGATGTCAGCAGCGGTCTTAGCCTGGCTGATGTGGTCGTTAAATACGGTACCGGTCATCTTGCCTTCCATTACGTTCTGAACTGCCTCGGTCAGAGCGTCCACGCCTACAATGTAGATGTCCTCGCCAACGGTTCTGCCGGCTGCCTGGATTGCTGCCAGAGCGCCCAGAGCCATTGCGTCGTTGTTACAGAACACAACATCGATCTTGTCGCCGTACTGAGTTAAAGCGTCCTGCACGATCTGCTGGCCCTTCGCCTGATCCCAGTCACCTCTCTGCTTTAACAGCTCCTCAACCTTCACGCCTGCGTCGGTTAAAGCCTTTACAGAGAACTCGGTTCTGTACTGTGCGTCCACGTTCTCGGGATCGCCCTGAACCATGATGTAGCTGGTCACGCCGTCGCCGTTTGCATCGCCGTGGTTCTCAAGCTCTGCGATCTCCTGGCCCTGGAAGGTACCGGACTGTCTGGCGTCTGCGCCTACGTATGTAGCCTTGATTCCCTCGTCAGTCCATCTCTGCTCCTCGGCAGCATCCGGCTCACGGTTGATGTATACAACGGGGATTCCCGCCGCATGGCACTTGTCGGTAACGCTGGGAGCGGAGGAAGCCTGAACCAGATTCAGGATCAGAACGTCTACGCCCTGGTTGATGAAGTTGTCGATCTGGTTGGTCTGCTCAGCCTGGTCGTTCTTGCCATCCATGATGGTGATGTTCTCTTTCTTGAAGCCCAGGTCCTGGGTCAGATATCTCTCTAACTCGGTGCGGTACAGAGTCATGAAGTTATCGTCGAACTTGTAAATGCTGATGCCGACCTTCTTGTCAGCATAGTCGCCGGTCGTTGCCTTTGCAGCCTCGGTAGCGGCTTCTGTGGCGGCCTCCTTGGCAGCCTCAGTCTTTGCGGCCTCGGTGGTAGCGGCCTCAGTCTTCGGAGCCTCGGTAGCTGCTGCGGTGGTCTCTTTCGCTCCGCCGCCGCAACCTGCCATAGAAAATACCATTGCGGAAGCCATTGCAACTGCGGTAACTTTTCTTAATACTCTCATGTTTGTAATCCTCCCTTTGTTGAGTTTTCGGTTTTCTGTCGTATTTGTTACTTTTATCTTAACGACAAGGTAATTATAGTTCCAGATTATGCAATTTTCTATATGATTTTTTACGGTCCATTATGAAATTTCTTTGATTTTCTGTCTAATGTGATATTTTTTTCATATTTTTCGAATTCCTTTTTCGCATTTTTGAGTCCCAAAGAGCAAAAAACAGCCTTGTGCAACCAGGCATTCCCCCATTTTGCACAAGGCTGTCCCAAATTTCTCCCTATTTCTCACCGGTCAGTGCATACTGCGGGCATCGGTAGTATTTTCCGCCGTCCAGCACAATGTCCTCCGGGATCTCCTGTCCCATGGCGTTTGCCGCCGCGATGTCGAAAATCACCTTCGCGTACAGCTCCTTGGCCGACTCCACCGTGCCGAACAGATCCCCCGACTCCAGCGCCTCTTTTCCCACCGGCGTGCCGTCGATGCCCACCACCTTGATGGTGCCCTTGGTGACGCCCTCCCGCTTCATGGCGTCGATGGCCCCGAGGGCCATGTCGTCGTTGTTGCAGATCACAAGCTCGATCTGCCCCGGGTACTCCTTCAGCCACTGCTCCATCCAGGCGGAGGCCTGGCTGCGCTCCCAGTTGGCGATTCCGCCCGTCAGCTTCTCTAGGGGCACACCGCCGTCCTTCAAGGTCTGGATGGACCACTCGGTGCGGATTAAAGAATCCTGGTGGCTGGTCTCCCCCTCCAAGAGCACGTAGCTGACTAAGCCGTCCCCGTTTAAGTCCAGGGTGCGCGGGTCGTCTCTGTAGGCCTCCACCAGGATATTCCCCTGTAAGACCGCGGACTCCTTGGCGTCTGCCCCCACGTAGTAGAGCTTCTCCCAGCGGTTCATGTCCTCCTCCACCGGCTCCCGGTTGAAGAACACCACCGGGATCCCCGCGTCCATGGCCTTGTCGATGATGATGGAGGCGGCGGAGCGGTCCACGATGTTCACGCAGAGCACGTCGCAGCCCAGGGAGATAAAGCGCTCCACCTGGCTGTTCTGGGTGTTCTGGTTTAGCTTCGCGTCCACGATGTCCATCACCACCTTGATGCCGGTCTCCTGCTCATACTCCTTGGCCCGCTCCTCGAGGGACGCCCGGACCGTGCTGATGAAGGTGTCGTCGCCCCGGTAGAGCGTCACGCCCACGCGGATCGACGTCTTGGGCTGAGGTTTCTTGTTTTCCATGTTCCAGAATGCGATCCCGGCCGCCGCCACAGCGGCCGCGACAAAGAGCGCAATCACACCGAACAGCCACTTGTTTTTAAGTGCCCCCATAAATTTTCCTCCCTGCTATCGCCACCGGCGTCAATCCAAGGGATAGAGCATCTTCTCGTATTCCTTGTCCCGCAGATGGGATTTCTCAATATAGTAGGTCTCCAGCAGAATCTGATCCCTCTGCCGGATTCCCTGGATCGCCTCCACCGCCCGCTTCACGCTCAGATAGCCCTCGTCGTACCGGTTGTAGGTCACTAACCCCTGGATAATCCCCTTGTCCAGCTGATTTAAGAGCGCGGTGGTGCCGCCGACGCCGTAGAGCCCGGTGATGTGGCTGCGGTAGACGCTGCTGTCCTCCAAAATCAGGGCCGTCTCCCGGAGGGTGGGCGCATCGAGCGCCACGACGGCCGCCCGGGCGCTCCCCGGGTACACCATCTCCTCGATGATCCGCCGGAAGGTGTCCTCATTCTGGCGCTCCACCAGCTTGCAGGTAAAGCCCGCCTCCTCCAGGGAGGTGCGCACCCCGTCGTACACCCGCAGGTTGTAGCCGTAGGCCAGTCCCTCCGTGAAGAGGTACACCGGGTTCTCCCTCGGCTGGCTGGCCGCGGCGGCCTCCCCCAGCTTTTTTCCCATCTCGTAGCCGTCCACCGCTACATTCGCCGCCATGGTCTCGTTGGGAATCGGGGAACCCAGAATCACCAGTGGACTGTTAAGTCCGGTACGGTCCAGCGCCAGCACCGTCTCCTGCTGGTTCACAGGGCTTAAAATCACCGCCTTGGCCCCGTCCTTGATCTCCCGGTTCACGAGCTCCATCTGCTGCTCCTGGTCATTGCGCTCATACAGCGTGATAAAGCTGACGTCCGCGTGGTATTCCAGGGCCGACTTGTCCACCCCTTTGCGGAATCCCGCATAGTAATCGTCGTTTACGTCCTCGATGACCACGGATATGGGATAAATTTCCACCTTTCGTTCCTTGATGATCAGGTCCGTGGAGGACATCAAAAACAGAAGCACCAGGGCGCAGGCGGACACGGCCCAGAGTATTTTTTCATTTTTGGACATTGCATTCATCACAGCACTCCTTCTATCTTCTTCCTCTTCCCTACACCTGTTTTTCCGTCACCTGGCCGTAGGGCACGGCCGGCAGATGCGCCATGACCGTGGTCCCCTCGTCCGGCTCCGAGTCGATGGACAGGCCGTAATCCTTGCCGAAGTAGAGCTTGATCCGCTCGTTGACGTTGCGCACGCCGATGCCGGAGCCCCGCCTCGAGGGCACGTGGTCCGCGGCGGAGAACAGATTTTCCACCTGCTCCTCGGTCATTCCGAGCCCGTTGTCCGCCACACTCATGTACAGGTCGTCCCCGTCCCGCCACGCCTTTATGCGGATCTCGCCGTCCCCGTCCATGAACTCCATGCCGTGGTAGATGGCGTTCTCCACCAGGGGCTGCAGCATGAGCTTAAGGCTGGCCAACTCCTCCACGCCCTCCTGGGCCTCGATGGAGTAGGTGAATTTATTTTTGTAGCGCATGGACTGGATCATCAGGTAGTTGCGCACGTGCTCCAGCTCGTCGTGCACCGTGATGATGCTCTTGCCCTTGCTCAGGCTTATGCGGAAGAACCTGGCCAGGGCCGTCACCACCTTCACGGCCTCGGACTGGCGCTCATTCTCGATCATCCAGACGATGATGTCCAGCGTGTTGTACAGGAAGTGAGGGTTGATCTGGGACTGCAGGGTGTCGAACTCGCTCTTTCGCTTGGACTCGTGCTCCGCCACAATGTCGTCCATCAGCCTGCGGATCTGCCGGGCCATGTTCTGGATGGAGGCCCCCAGGTGCTGGATCTCATAAGAACCCCCGGCGTACACGTTCGTCTCAAGATTGCCCTCCTCGATCTCGTTGACCGACTTCTCCAGCTCCTTGATGGGATCCGTGATCCTGGTGGAGATGAACGAGTTGATGATGGTCAGGATAAACAGAATGAAGGCGATGATGAACACCACAAACAGCTTGGTCTTTAGGTTGTTTAATGCGATGCCGTCCATGGGCGTCACGCCCACGATCTTCCAGCCGGTGTAGCCCACGCTCTTGACCGTCACCAGCCGCTTCTCCCCGTCAAAGAGCTCCTCATGGTTTCCGTCCCGATAGCCGGCCGCCCGCAGGTTGTTCTCCCGCGCAAGCCCCGAGTCGATCAGCTGGGCCTTGGGGTGGTAGATGATGTCACCGCTGCCGCTGATTAGGTACACGTAGCCGCCGTTTCCCAGGGAGACGCTGTCGAAGAGCTGCTCCAGGCTGTTGTAGCGGATGTCGATCAGCAGGACGCCCTGGTCCGTGTAGGGGCCCTGGGTGATCTCAACCGCCCGGGACATGGAGATCACCCAGCGGTACTGGTTCTCGTTCGTGTCGAAAATATACTGGACCTGAGGGATGGAGAAGTGCAGGTTCTCCGTCTTCTCCAAGGTATTCTGAAACCAGGGCTCCCCCGTCACGTCCAGGTTGGTCTTAAGCCTGGCGGCCGGAACCGCCTCCAAAAGCCGTCCGTCGTTTGCGAGCAGCGCGATATTCTCCACGTTGTCCTTGTTGTTGTCGTAGAGAAGAGTGATCTCCCGGTTGATGGAGCCGTCCGAGAGGTCCGCGTTCTTGATGGCGCCGTAGTACAGGGAGTCGGACAGCTTCATGATGGTGCGCAGGTAGGTGTCCGTGGTCCTGGACAGCTGGTTGATTAAAATCTGGTTCTCCTCCTGGATCGTGGCCGACATCTGCCCGGACATCCGGCTGTACATGGAGATACCGATGAAGATGCTGGCGGCCAGGGCGGCCACCGTAAAATAGATGAAAATTGTGTAGCGGATGCTGGTATTCTGGAACGGATACCGGCGCTTCTTTATAGGCATGTCCGCCCTCCTTGGTGTCTGCGCTGCTACTTGGCCCCCCGGAATTTGGTGGGGGACACGCCGAAGCGCTTCTTAAACACGTAGCTGAAGTAGTTCTGCTCCTGGTAACCCACCTTGGCCGCGATCACGTAGGTCTTGTCGTCCGTCTTGTTTAAAAGCTCCACCGCCTTGTCCAGGCGCACCTGCGTCAGATAGGCGATGTAGGCCTGGCCGGTCTCCTTCTTGAACATGGTGGAGAAGTAGGCAGGGCTCATGTGCAGATGGCGGCAGATTTTCTCCACCGACAGATCCGGGTCCTGGTAATTGTCCTGGATGTACTGCTTGGCCTCCATGATCACCTGCTTCATGGTGTTGTCGCGCTCCTGGTTCATGGCCTGGTTCATGCGCAGGGCGATGGGCAGAAGCCACTGGCTGAACTCCTCCTGCTTCTGCATCTTCGGGATCACGGTGAAGGTGTCCGCGTAGTCCCGTCCCTCCCCGAACATCTCCGCCATGTCCAGGTCATACTGCTGCATCAGCTGGACAATGCAGTTGGCCACGCTCAGCATGTAGGCCTGGTACTGCCTCAAATGCACCTTGGCGCCGCTCATCTTGCCGGTCAGGCGCTTCACGGCGGCCTCTATCTTCTCCTGGGGCCCGAACTTCACCGCGGCGGTCAGCTCCGCCTCGTCCCGGCTGTCAAAGGACAGCTTGCCGCCGTCCCCCGGCTCCACGTCGTTGATGTAGATGGTGCTCCCGCTGCCCACGATGGACTTGTAGCCCAGCGCGTCCACCGCCGCCTTGTAGGAGTCGCCGATGCCAAACAGATCCATGCAGCGGTTTCCGATTCCGATGGTGATGGGCACCTCCAGAATCTTGCGCGTCTCCTTGCAGATATCGCCCAGCACGTCGATGAGGCCCGTCTGGGTGTTGTCCTCGTCGATGGCCGCGATCACCGTGATCCCCGAGTCCGGCCCCCAGTTGGAGGTAAACAGGGTGAAGCGGCAGTAATCCCGCAGCTTCTCCTCCACGATCTGCATGACGGAGATGGGGATTAAGTTGCTCTCCCGGTGGAGCGGAAGGCCCTCGCCCTCCTTCTTCTGAGCCGGCTCGATGTCGATCACCGCGGCCACCCACTTCTGGGCCCCCGCGATGGGGATGTCGTACTCCTTAAGACGCGTCTCCAGCATCGACTCGTTCACCCGGCGGTTGATCAGGTCATTCAAAAACTGTTCCCTCAGGATCGGCAGGCTCTTGCGGTAATTTTCCCGAAGCAGGCTCACGTTGCGCTTCTGCTCGATCTCCTCGTCCAGATTGGCCTTGATCCGCTTCAGGATGGCCGTCAGCTCCTCCACATTCACCGGCTTTAGGATGTACTCCGTCACGTTCAGCTTGATGGCGCGCTTGGCGTACTCAAAATCGTCGTACCCGGAAAAAATCACAATCTTGGTGGACGGGAAGCGCTGTCTGACCCGCTCCGCCAAGGTTAAGCCGTCCATGTAGGGCATGCGGATGTCCGTCAGAACCACGTCCGGCTCCAGCGCCTCGATGCGCTCCAGGGCCTCCTCGCCGTTCTCCGCGTCCCCCACCACCTGAAAACCGGCCGCGCTCCAGTCGATCTTCTTGATGATGCTCTTGCGGACCTCCTCCTCGTCGTCCACCAGAATAATCCGATATAAATCCATGTGTAAAACCCCTCTTCCCCGAAAAATAAATGGTCAGAATTGATTGCCGCCCGCAATCTTTCAATCAGTATACAATATTTGCGCCGTTCCAGCAACCGGGGCCACAGATTTTCTGCGGGCGCTGTGTAAGGGCGCCAGGGCCGCCGCCTAACACTGGTACAGCAGCGCGTTGCAGATAGCCGCCGCCACATTGCTGCCGCCCTTTCTCCCCCTCGCCACAATATGCGGGGTGTCCGGGAGCGAGAGGATCAGCTCCTTGGACTGCACCACATTGACAAACCCCACCGGAACCCCGATCACCAGGGCGGGCCGCAGACGGTCCTCCGAGATCAGCTCGTACAGACGCACCAGGGCCGTGGGGGCGTTCCCCACCGCGAATATGCAGGGAATATTCTCCCGCTCTCCCCCCCTGCCATACAGAGCGGCCGCCTTGTCCATGCTGGCCGCCGCGCGGGTGGAGCCATTGTCCAGGGCGGTTTTCGCCACATCCGGGTCCGCCATGAAGCAGAGGGCCTCGCCCCCCAGCGCCCCTAAGCGTCCTTTGTTCACCCCGGACCAGCCCATCCGGGTGTCCGTCACGATGTGCGCCCCCGCTTTTAACGCCCGGATTCCCTCCCGGACCGCGTGGTCTGAGAACACCAGGCTGTCCGCGTACTCGAAATCCGCGGTGGTGTGGATGCAGCGCTTGATCACAAGCTCGTTCTCCTTGTCAAGCGTCCGCCCCATCTGCGCCAGCTCGTCGCCGATGATGGAAAAGCTCCTGGCCTCAATCTGCCCGGGCAGCACCTGCTCCAGCTCAATCTTCATGTTCTCTGCCTCCTTTTAGCCCCATGATCTCATAGATCCGCTCCATGTCCAGACTCTCCCTGAGTCCCCTCGCTAGCGTCTCGTACTGCATCTCCTTGAACACGCTGTAGTCCGCCATCCCGGCGAGATTCTCATCCAGGCCCTTCCGCTTTAGAAGCGCCTGCACCAGGCCGCGGGCCGCCTCCGGGTCGTCGAAGATGCCGTGCACGTAGGAGCCGTAGACATTTCCGCGGTTCCAGCCATCAGCCTTCACCCGCTTGGAGTCCGACTGCTGCTCCATGAGATAGCCCAGGGGGCGGCAGATCTCCGGCTCCAGGCGGTAATCCACCAGCCGCGCCGTGTCCTCGGGACCTCTCCCGCCGGAGATGGCCGTGCGGCCCATGTGGATCTCGTACCCGGTGATGGTCTTTCCCGAGAGAAGCTCCAGCGCCCCGTCAAGCTCCCCTAAGGAGCCGGTGACGCGGGTCCTCACCTTCTCCTCCTCAAACCAGGTGGTGAGCGGCAGAAGCCCCAGGCCCGCGGCCCTGCTCACCGGTCCGCCCTCCTGCTGCTTCTCGTCGATCACCTCCTCGCCCAGCATCTGGTAGCCCCCGCAGATTCCCCAGACCGGGACGTTTCTTGCGGCCAGCTTCAACACGGCCGCCTCCAGGCCGCTGCTGCGCAGCCACAGAAGATCGCTAATGGTGTTCTTTGTCCCAGGGAGGATGACAAGGTCCGGCTCCCCAAGCCTTGACGGGCGGTCCACAAAGCGCACGCGCACGCAGGGGATGGACCTAAGGGCGTCAAAATCCGTGAAATTGGCGATCCGCGGGAACCGAATCACCGCGATGTCCACGAAGGGGGCATTCTCAGGAAGCGTCTCCCCGCCTTCCCCGCTCCCGCATTCTAAGCTCCGGCTCAAGCTGTCCTCGTCCTCCAACTCCACCGCCATGTAGGGCACCACCCCGGCCACCGGAATTTTGCACAGCTCCTCAAGCATCCCCACTCCCGGGTCCAGGATGGTCTTGTCCCCGCGGAATTTGTTGATCACAAGCCCCTTTACCCGCTCCCGCTCCTCGGGCTTCAGGAGGGCCACCGTGCCGTAGAGCTGGGCAAACACCCCGCCCCGGTCGATGTCCCCCACCAGAAGCACCGGCGCATCCGCCATGGCCGCCATGCCCATGTTCACGATGTCCTCATGGTTTAGGTTGATCTCAGCCGGACTCCCCGCCCCCTCGATCACAATGATGTCGTACTCCTCCTCCAGTCGGCGGTAGGCCTCCATCACCACCGGCATCAGCTGGCGCTTGTATGCAAAATACTCCCGGGCCTTCATGTTCCCGATGGGCACGCCCCGCACAATCACCTGGCTTCCCACGTCGGTGGTGGGCTTTAAAAGGATGGGGTTCATGTCCACGGTCGGCTTAACGCCCGCCGCCTCCGCCTGGACCACCTGGGCGCGCCCCATCTCCAGCCCCTCCTCCGTGATGAAGGAATTTAACGCCATATTCTGGGATTTAAAGGGCGCCACCCGGTAGCCGTCCTGCTTAAAGATGCGGCAGAGCCCCGCCGCAATGAGGCTCTTGCCCACGTTGGACATGGTCCCCTGTATCATAATCGCCTTCGCCATTGTCTCTCACTCCTGTCTTTTACGTTTGCCTGCAATGTCAAGCTCTGCCCGCGCACCCAGCGCCTCGCCGAGGGCATGAATCAGCACTTGGTTATCCTCGTGGAGGCGCACGCAGATGCGGTAGTAGGTGTTGTCCAAGCCCCTGTAGTTGGCGCAGGAGCGGATCAAAATGCGGCGGTCCATCATCTCCTCGTAGAGCAGTCCGCGGCCCTCCGCCGGCCCTCCCACAGCCCTCTCGTCCCGGAAAAAGATATAATTCGCGTTCGAGCCGTAGACCTTAAAGCCCAGGCGGGAAAGCTCCCCCTTAAGCCACTCCCGCTCTGCGGCGATCACCGCCCGCGAGCGCTCCACATACGCCCGCTCCCTGAGCGCCGCCACCCCGGCCGCCTGGGCCACCCCGGACACGCTCCAGGGCTGACGCACCCGCGCCAGAGTCTCAAGAAGGCCCGAATCGGAGCACAGACCGTAGCCCAGCCGCAGCCCGGCCATGGCGTAGAGCTTGGTGAACGCCTTGAGCACAAACAGGTTGGGGTAGGTTCCGAGAAGCGAGATCACAGAGTGCTCCTCCGGGTGGTCTAAAAACTCGCAGAAGCACTCGTCCACCGCCAGGATGATCCCCTGCTTCCGGCACTCCCCGGCCAGGCGCTCCACCGACTCCCGGGAAAGCGCAACCCCGGTGGGATTGTTGGGGTTGCAGAGAAACAGCAGGTCCACGCCCGGGTCAAGCCGCCCCAAAAGCGCGCCCACATCCGGCACAAACCCGTCCTCCTCCTTAAGATCCAGCCATTCGGTCCGGCATCCCGCCGCTTCCAGAGCCTGCTCATACTCCGCGAATGCCGGGGCCGTCACAAGCGCCCGGGCGGGCTTTACCCCGAAGGCCAGCGCAAAAATCAGATCCGCTGCCCCGTTCCCGCAGCTCACCCACTCCCGTGGAACTTTGTGAAAGGAGGCCAGGGCCTCCGTCAGGGCCATGCAGCGGCTGTCCGGGTAGATGTCGCTCCTTGCGAGGCTCTCCGCGGCAACTCGCCGCACCGCCTCCGGCATCCCAAAGGGGTTTATGTTGGCAGAAAAATCCAGGGCCACCTCCTGGCTGTAGACATCCCCGCCGTGCTGATATTCCATCGCGTCATTCCTCCTTGTCATGTTCATCCCGCCGCAAGCAGGACAATTGCCGCCCAGAAGGCCAGAAACAGAACCTGCGCCCCAAACAGCAGGCGGTTCGCCCGGCGCACGTCCGCGGGCTCCACCTGCCGCAGCGCGTCGCCGATAAAGGGCTTGCGGTGCAGCACTCCGAAATACCACGCATCCCCGGCCAGCTTGAGCCCCAGCGCACCGGCGCAGGCGGCCTCCGACTGGGCCGAGTTGGGGCTGGCATGGTTATAGCGGTCCCTGCGAAAGATCCGCCAGGCCCCCGCCCCGTCAAATCCCGGAAGAATCCCGGCGCAGAGGCAGAACAGAACCCCGGTGAGCCGCGAGGGGATCAGGTTGAAGAGATCGTCCAACCTCGCGGCCGCCCCCCCAAACAAGAGGTACCGCTCATTCTTGTAGCCCACCATGGAGTCCATGGTGTTCACCGCCTTGTAGAGATAGCCGCCCACCGGCCCCAAAAGCCCGATGTACAGCATGGGCGCAATCACCCCGTCTGAGGCGTTCTCCGCCACGGTCTCCACCGCCGCCCGCAAAATACCGGCCCCGTCAAGCGGCGCAGTGTCGCGCCCCACGATCATGGACACATTGACCCTGGCCGCCTCCACGTCCCCCGCCTCCATGGAGCGGCACACCTTCATGCTCTCATCGCGCAGATCCCGCGCCGCCAACAGCTGGTAGCACAGCGCGCTCTCCACCGCCAGGAAGAGAATCCCTCCGGCCGGCTGCGCAAGCCGCGAACACACGGCTCCAAGGAGCGTCAAAAGCGCTCCCGGAAAGATAGTCCACGCCAGGCACATCGCTATGACCAGTATGCGCCCTGCCGTCCTCTCTCGCCCCGCAAACCGCGGGCGCAGCGCCCTTTCAAGCCCGCCGATCATCCGCCCCATAAGGCGCACCGGGTGCGGCAGCGCCCTGGGATCCCCGAATATCCAGTCAAGGGCACAGCCGCCCAAAAGCGCTGCGCCGTGAAGGAGCGCAAGCGCGCGCCATCCCATCTCAAGTCCAAACATGCAGTCTACTCTCCTGTCCTGTCATTTGCTCAGTATCCCAATTCCCCTCTACTTGATCCGCCTGCCGATTCCGCAGGTAATGAGCCACACCTGGGAGGCCCCCGCGGCCAGCCGGCAGCAGATCCGCCCGGTCTCCTCCCGGTACAGGCGTTCCTCCCGCTCCAGGGGCACGATGCCGCAGCCGATCTGGTCGGCAACGATCACCCGCTTAGGCCTCTCTGCCAGGAGACGCCCCACGAGCGCGTTCAAATCCACCTCCACCTCGCCGGATAAGGCCCGCCGCACGAATGCGTGGAAATTGAAGCAAAAAGAGGCGCTGCAAAGCTCCTCCTCCGTCGCCACCGCTGCGTCCACCCACGAAACCGGCCCTTCCCCGGCAAGCTGCCGCTCCACGAACGCCCGTTTTCCCTGGGCCATACCGCCTGTCACCAAAATCATAAACGCTACCGCCTTTCACTCATTTCTTGCTGTCCTGTGAACAATATACTGTCCCGCCAAATGCCTACAACCCACGCACTATCCCGCGAACCGCAGATGCCCCGCAACCCACGCGCTATCCCGCGAACCACAGGTGCCCCGCGAGCGCCAGCCAGGCAAATCCGGCAAGCTCCGCGGTCTGAAGAAAATATCCAGCCAGATCGCCGGTGATGCCCCCGAACTGGCGGATGGACATGCGGCGATAGTGCCCAAAGACCATCCCCTGCACGGCGAGCAGGCCAAGGGCAGCAATCCAGGCGTTTGCGGGTGCCGCAGCCACCGCAATCCCCAGGCCCGCGATCAGCCAGACTCCCAGGCCGATCCCCGCCGCCCGCCGCTTGGCGCCGTCGGAGAAGGTGGCGGCCAGTCCGCTCTTCTTTGCGCAGGGAAAGAACACCACCGAGAGGCCGCTGAGCGCCCGCTCTGTCACATACAGCGAAACGGCAAGCGGCCACATTCCCGTGGCCACGGCCTCGTACACCGCCGCCGTGTAGAGAAGCAAATATCCGCCGCAGCCGATCACCGCGAAGGCCCCCACGTGGGGATCCTTCAGAATCTCCAGCTTTTTCTCTTTCTCCCCGTAGGAGTGAATGGCGTCCATGGTGTCCAGAAAGCCGTCCATGTGGATCCCTCCCGTGATCAGAAGGGGCAGCGCTGCGGCCACCAGCGCGCGCGCTGTAAGCGTGACCCCAAGGGCCGTCCCCGCCCACATCCAGAGCCACAGGGCGGCCCCCTCCAGGAGGCCCACCACCGGGAACCAGCCCATCACATAGCCCATGCGCTCCTTCGTCCAATCCACCCGCGGCATGGGCACCTTCGAGTACATGGACACCGCAATGATCAATGAATACAGTCCGTTCACCCCAGTCCGCCCCCTTCCGCCGCGCAGTCGGAATTTTTCTCTAAAGCCGCCCCGGCAAGCAGCACAGGGATTCCAAAGACCACCTCCACCACCCGGTCCGCCCGCTCTGCCAGACGGCAGTTGATTCGGCCCATCAGCCGGATGTAATCCTGCGTCTCTGTCTCATACTCCACCCCGTCGCCGCCCACCTCGTTGGTGACCACGACGAGTTCCCGGGCCTTGTCCGCCAGGGAGAGGATCCCCTCAAGCACCTCCCGCTCTGCGCGGGCAGCGCCGGTCCCCTCGCCCAGCGCATCCCTGGCTCCGAACATCTCGTTGGCAGCCAGGTTGGAGACGCACTCCAACAGGACCGCAGTGTCCCCTGGATCACCGGGGATCCGAAGATTTTTCAGCCCCCGCGGGCACTCCAGGGTCGCAAAGCCCTTTCCCTCCCGCTGACGCCGGTGGCGCTCCACCTTGCGCCGTCCTTCCTCCCCGAAGACCTCCATCGTCGCCAGGTACCACCTGTTTTTGCAGCCGCAGCCGGCGGCCAGCGCCTCCGCATACTCGGATTTTCCGCTGCCGCTCCCCCCTGTCACCAGTGTGAACATCTCCGTCATTCCTCTCTCATTCCTATTTAAGCGGCTGATACTGTTCCACATGCATCTCGCCGAAGGTGCTCATGCCGTCGTAGATGGCAAAGGCCATGTCGAGGAGCGGGAACAGCGCGGCCGCACCGGTCCCCTCGCCCAGGCACATGCCCGCATTGATGGCCGGCGAAAGCCCCAGCGCCTCAAGGGCCATGGCCCCCGCCGGCTCCGCCGACACGTGGGAGGCCAGAAGATAATCCCCCACAGCCGGGCAGATGCGCACCGCCGCCAGGGCCGCCGCCGCACAGATTAGCCCGTCTAACACCGCCGGAATTCGGTGGTAGGCGCAGCCGATATAGAGCCCCGCAAGCCCGGCAAGGTCCAGGCCGCCCACCTTCGAGAGCACATCGATCCCGTCCTCCGGGTTTGGTTTTCGCAGGCGGATGCCCTCCTCGATCACAGCGATCTTTCGCCGGTACGAGGGGGTGTCCAGCCCGGCGCCGCGGCCCGTCACGCGGCTCGGCGGCTGGTTTAACAGCACGGAGAGCACCGCGCTGCTGGTGGTCGTGTTTCCGATCCCCATCTCCCCGGATCCCAGCAGATCGTATCCCTGCTCCTTCATCTCCCCGGCCAGGGATATCCCTGTCTCAAGGGCGAGCACCGTCTCACTGTATGTCATGGCCGGCTCCTTGCAGAAGTTGCGGGTTCCCGGGACCACCTTTCTTCTGAGGATTCCGGGGGATGACACCTCCCCGGCGATCCCGATGTCCACCGGGATCACATCCGCCCCGGCCTGGGCCGCCATCCGGCAGACGCAGGAGGTTCGCTCCCCCATGTGCTCCGCCACGATGGCGGTCACCTCCTGCCCGGTCTGGGTCACCCCCTCCGCCACGACGCCGTTGTCCGCACACATGACCACAATGGCCTTTTTCCCGATAGAAAAGTGGGGAGTTTTACGGATCCCAGCGATGCGGATCAGATCCTGCTCCAGGACTCCAAGGCTGTTTAGCGGCTTGGCGACACTGTCCCAGCGCGCCTTGGCAAGGGACGCCGCCTCTGCATCCGCCGCCGTGATTTCCCGGATGATATGTTCCAATTTCTCCATCTGTGTTACCAGCCTTCCATTCAACAATTTTTATACATGGTCTGGGTTCTGTCTGCGCCAGAGCGCACACGCCTGCGAAAACCGCCGCACAAGCTCCGGCTTAGACGGGTAGTACAGGTGCGGGAATCCCGCAAGAACCGCATTTTTCACCCGCATGGCGGGCCAAAAACGGTTTCCCGTAGGCTTATCCGCCCGCATGACCGACTGTTCCTCGTCCAGACTGCAGTGCCAATAGTGGAACTCATGGCCCCGCACCTGCTCCCCGGGCGCCAGGTAAAGTCCCCCCTCGCCCGCCGTCACCGTGATATAGCCAAAATGCCGCAGCGACCGCTCCCTGCGGCCGGTTCCCTCAAACACACCAGCCATGGGGTAGAGCGCGCCGTCCTCCCCCTCCAGCTGATCCAACAGGTAGAGGTAGCCCCCGCACTCCGCCAGAACCGGCATGCCGCGCTCCGCCGCCCTGCGGATCGCCTCCCGCATGGAAGCGTTCTCTGCCAGCCGGGCCGCGTGAAGCTCCGGGTAACCGCCCCCCAAGAGAAGCCCGTCCACGCGCTCCGGAAGCCCGACATCACTCAGCGGGCTGAACGGGCACAGCTGCGCCCCCGCCTGCTCCAAAAGCCGCAGGTTTTCTCCGTAATAGAAGCAGAACGCCTCGTCCATGGCGATGCCGAGGCGGAAGGCGGGCTTGAGAGAGGTTGGCTCGGTTAACGGTGCCCCGGCGAACACATCCTCGTCATCCATTCCACCGTCCGTCGCCTCATCCGCTTCCCCCCTTGCCTCCCTCTGCCGCCCCCCATTCTCCGCGGCCAAGCCCAATATGCCGTCCACATCCAGCGTTTTTTCCAGTTCCCCGGCCAGGCGCTCCATCTGCCCCTTGAGCCCTTCCACCTCCCCCGGCAGCACCAGGCCCAGGTGGCGGCTCTCCAGCCGCAGCCAGTCAAGCTTCGGAACAAAGCCCAGACAGCGGACCGGGAGCTGCGCCTCGATGGTCTTTTTTAGTAAACCGTACATCCCGGCGGTCACCCGATTTAGGATCACCCCCGCAATCCGGCTGGGCCTTGGCGTCTCATCCGGCGGGAGATAGTCTAAAAAGCCACGGATCAGCGCCAACAGCGACAGACTGGCTCCGCGCCCGTCCACCACCAGGATCACCGGCACGTCCAGGATCTCAGCCATCTCGAGGGAGCTCCCCTGAAGGGACACCCCGCCCAGGCCGTCAAAATAGCCCATCACGCCCTCCACGACGCCCAGGCCGTCAGGACCTGCGTGCTCTTTGAGCCTCCTCTCGGCCAGAGCGCGCACTTCCTTTGGGGGCAGGAAAAAGCTGTCCAGATTGCAGCTCTCCACATCCAAAATCCGCCGGTGAAACATGGGGTCAATATAGTCCGGCCCGCACTTGAATGCCGCCAGACTCACCCCCCTCTTCTTAAGCAGCCCCAAAAGCCCCAGCGTCACAACGGTCTTCCCGCTCCCACTGGAGGGTGCGGAAAGCAGGACTCCCCTCATACGTCTGCCTCCCCGGCGGCAGGATTCTGCATCAGCGCGATGTACACGGGGTTCGCCGCCTGGGGCATGTGATAAGTGCCAACCTCATGGAACGTGCTCACCGCGATCTGCACGATCTCCCAGGTCTCAAACCGGAAGCGCTTCCGGCAGGTCAGAAGCTCGGAGAGCGTCTCCAAGGTCAGGGCGTTCACGGCGATGCGCGCCCTGGGATTTTTTTTCAGCACCGCTTCCAGGATCTCCTCCAGATGGCCGCCGCTCCCCCCAAGAAACACGTGGGTGGGCGCAGGCAGGCCTTTAAACGCCTCCGGAGCCGTCCCGGCCACCAGGTGAAAGCCCTCCCAATTTCCGAGGAATTTTCGGGCGTTGGCCTCGGTCAGCTCCAGAGCCTCCTGCTTTCTCTCCACTGCGTACACAGCTCCCGCGCCGCAGCTCTTTAAAAAGAGCCCTAGCTCCACCGCCACGGAACCGGTTCCCGAGCCCACGTCGTAGCAGACCGCGCCGGGCGTCAGGCGCAGCTTGGACAGGGACAGCGCCCGCACCTCGGATTTTGTCATCGGCACCTTCCCCCGAAGGAATTCGCTGTCCGCAAGCCCAAAGGAAAAGAGCTTCCTCTCCGAAACGGGCTCCGGGTTCTCCACCACCGCACAGCACAGGCTGCCGAAGGGGCGCTCCCCCTCCGCCCCGAGTATTTGCTCCGGCGTCCCGGACTCGATCCGCTCATCCTCGTAGGAGAGGTTCTCCCCCACCCAGAGTTTGCAATCGGAAAGCCCCGCCGCGATCAAACCCTGGCACAGCTCCCGCACCCCGGTCTTTCCGCCCAAAAGCAGAAATGAGGCCGGATGTTCCCGAACCCACGCCGCCGGGTCCGTGTCCCGCCCGTGGCAGCTGAGCACCGCCAGGTCCTGGTAGCTTCTCCCAAGCCTTGCCGCAAACCAGGACAGGCAGGAGATGCCGGGCACCAGCTCCACCTCCCAGCCCTGCTCCTCAAAGGCCCGCAGCGCCCCCTTGGCCGCGCTGTAAAAGCCGGTGTCACCGGACACCAAAAAAACGGCCCGCGACCACTCAGCCGATTTTAGAAATTCCACCATCTCCCCGCTCCGGTGGGAGTCAAACACGGTCCGCCCACAGGGGTCTGCCAGGACATCCTGCACCAAGCGCTTTGCCCCCATCACAAGCTGCGCCTCCCTAAGGCGTCTCGCACCCACTCCGGTCCGCTGGTCCGCTCCCCCCATGCCTGCGCCTACAATTGAAATTTTTTTCTCACCCATTGTCTGACCTCCTCCATTGATCCACGCGCTCTAAAATCTGTTCCACGGTCATGCCGCTCTCCGCCTCAGGGCGCTCAATCACCAGCGCCACCGCACCGGCAGCCCCGGCGGCCCGCAGCTTTTCGCCAAATCCCCCGTTGTCCCCTGTGTCCTTTGTCACCAGGTAGCGGCAGCCGAACTCCTCCAGCTGCGACCGGTTGGTGTCCTCCGAAAACGGCCCCTGCATGGCGATGATGTGCCGCCCTGAGAGTCCCAGCTTTAAGCAGGCCTCCAGGGACGGGACTGTCGGCAGCACCCGGGCATACACCCGCTGTTCAAATTCCTCCAAAATCAAAAACTCCTCCAGCTCCTTGCTCCCGGTGGTGACGAGCACCTTCCCGTCCCGCTTTGCCAGCCAGCGGGCCGCCTCCCCGGCGGACGCGAAGCGGATCGCCGAGCCAGCGGCGGCATTCTCCTGTTCCCCCGCACGCGTCCCCTCGCACCTCGGCCGCAGGCACCGCACGCGCGGCACTCCCGTGCGCTCGCAGGCCTCCCGCACATTGTGCGTCACCTGGTCCGCGTAGGGGTGGGTGGCGTCGATCACAAGCGCCGGGCATTCCCGGCGGATCAGCTCTGCGATCTCCCCGGCGTCCATCCGCCTCACCCGCACCTCAAGGTTCGGGTTCTCCAGAAGCGCTTCCCCCAGCACCTCGCGGCCGTACTTCGTCGCCACGCACAGGATCGTTCGCACGTCACGCCCGATGAGCGCCTGCGCCAGCTCCCGCCCCTCCGTGGTCCCGCCGAACAGGAGAACTGGAACCGGCAGCACTGGAGCCGGCAGCACCGAAACCGGCGCTTCACGCGCGGCCTCAGCCCTCATGTCGGTATCCCCTTGGCGTCACCATATAGTCCCCGATGCGCCGGGTGGAGGAATTTCCCACGTACACGGTGGTAAACATATCCGCCTTCCAGTCCTTCAGCTCCCCGAGGGTCATGATCCGGTACTCCTGCCCCTCCCGGCCGATATTTCGCACCACGCCGCAGACCGTATCCGCGCTCCGACAGCCCAGCAGCTCCTCGCATGCGATGGACAGATAATTGCTCCTGGCCTTGCTGGCGGGGTTGTAGAGGCAGATCACAAAGTCCCCCTGGGCGGCCAGCCTCAACCGGTTTAAAATCGTCTCCATGGGCGTCAGCCGGTCGCTGAGGCTGATCACGGCGAAGTCGTGCATCAGCGGCGCGCCAAGCACAGCGGCTCCGGCGCAGGCGGCCGTGACCCCGGGGATCACGCGCACCGTGACATCCGGATACTCCGGCGCCAGCTCCAGCACCAGCCCGGCCATCCCGTACACGCCCGCGTCCCCGCTGCAAACCATGGCGGTGTTTTTTCCCTCCGCGCAGCTCGCGAGGGCCATGCGGCAGCGCTTCTCCTCCTGGGTCATGGCCGTGGTGAGCACCTCCTTTTCAGGGTAGCGCTCCCGCACCAGATCCACGTACACCGTGTAGCCGGCAAGCAGCTGGCTGTCCCTTATGGCCTCATCCGCCTGGGGCGTCATCTGCCCGGCGTCGCCCGGACCGATCCCAACTACATATAAGATTCCTGCCATCAGGCATCCTCCCCCTTTCTGAACTCGGTTGTAAACTGCGGGTGGTACAGCTTGGAGCGCTCGTACCCCGCCTGGGACACGCTGTCCCCCACGATCACCAGGGCGGTCTTAGAGATCTTCTCCCGCTCTGCGGTCTCTGCCAGCTCATCCAGCCGGCAGACGAAGGTTTTCTCCTCCGGCCAACTGGCCTTGTATACCAGAGCCGCCGGCGTGTCGGGCCGGTATCCCCCCGCCATCAGCTCATCGGCCAGGTGCCGCAGCATCCCGGCGCTGAGGAACACCACCATCACCGCCCCGTGGGCCGCAAAGCTGCGGATGGACTCCCGCTCCGGCACCGGCGTGCGCCCCGCCATCCGGGTGATCACCACGCTCTGGGACACTCCCGGGAGCGTGTACTCCATGCCCAGGGCCGCCGCCGCCCCGCAGAAGGAGCTGACGCCCGGGCAGATCTCGTAGGCGATTTTAAGCTCATCCATGGCGTCCATCTGCTCCCGCACCGCGCCGTAAAGGCAGGGGTCCCCGGTGTGCAGCCGGACTGTCATAAGACCCGCCTCCTCCGCCTCGCGTATCACGTCCATGACCTGCTCCAGCGTCATCCGCGCGCTGTCATAAATCCGGCAGCCCGGCTTCACCTCCCGCAAAAGCTCCGGGTTCACCAGTGATCCCGCGTAGATCACCACATCGGCCTCCCCAAGGAGACGCTGTCCTCTGACCGTGATCAGGTCCGGCGCTCCCGGCCCCGCTCCGACAATATGTACCATCCTTCATCCTCCTGCCTTTATCATCTCTATCAGTCTTTCTGCACCCTCCGTGCAGCCTAAAATTCCCCGCTCGTTGGTGAACGTCACTGCCTCGACGGCCGCACCAGCGCCCGCCCGCCGTTTTAAGTGTGCGTGCATGCGCCCAACGATCCGCTCCATCACCGCCCCGCGCAGTCCCGGCACCTCCTCCATGGCAGAGAGCGCCTGATCCACGGTGACCGCGTCCAGAATCCGCTCTGCAAGATCAGCGTCCGCGCCGCACACCGCGCTGTGGGCGGCCAGCACCTCCATGCGCCCGTCCGCCATCAGGGAGTGGGTGTTCATGATCCCGGCGGCCACCTTCACCAGCTTCCCGGCATGTCCCACAAGCAGGATGGTGCGCATCCCCTCCTCCTCCGCCATGTCAAGGGCCTGGCCGATGTAGTTGCTGCACTTCACGGCCCGCCCAAGGTCAATCCCCAGGCTTTCGCGAAGAAACGCCTCCCCGTAATTACCGGGCGTCAAAAGCAGCACCTCCCGGCCGTCCACCGCCTGCCTGCGGATGTCTAACCGTATGGTGGCGAGGAGGGCCTCCTCGCTCATGGGCTCCACGATCCCCGTGGTCCCAAGGATGGAGATTCCGCCCTCGATCCCCAGGCGGCTGTTGAACGTATTCTCCGCCCGGGCTTCCCCCTCCGGCGCAGATATCACAATCCAGAGGCTGCCGGAGTAGTGGAACTCCCGGCACACCCGCTCCACGTGTTCAAAAATCATCTGCCTGGGCACCGGGTTGATCGCGCATTTTCCCACTTCACAGCTCAATCCAGGCTTTTTCACCACACCAATCCCCACTCCACCCGTCAAAAGCAGATAGACATCTCCATTTTTATGTTCATACCACCCACCGTCGCCGCACGGGTCCGGCAAAGCTTTGCTGACCCTGGCGCAGATCTTTATCCCGTCCGTCGCGTCCGGGTCGTCCCCGGCGTCCTTGATCACCGCGCAGGAAGCCCATCCATCCCCGCGCTCCCAGTCCTGGATCGCCAGGGACAAGTCCGTCCCCCGGGGCAGCTTCACTGCCGCCTCGCGCACCTGCGTGTCCCCCAACAACAGGACGGCAGCCGCCATAGAAGCCGCTGCCGCACATGTGCCAGTGGTATAACCACACCTCAACTTTTTCTGCTGCTTATAAATATATGTATTTTCCATCGCTGTCCTCTAAGCACACTAATCTCACCTGTAAGTTATACCATACTGAAAAAAAAATCTCAATCTTTTCAAAAAAACTATTTACCTTTTGGAAATTTTATGCTATGATATCAATCGTTGGTTACGGGATCGTAGCTCAGCTGGGAGAGCGCCTGCTTCGCATGTAGGAGGTCGAGGGTTCGAGTCCCTTCGGTTCCACTTATCCGATCGGCAAAACTGTTTATCGAAACGGTTTTGCCGTTTTTTTGTGCACAGGCACAGAAGAAAGGCGGATCTCTCCGCCCAATCTCACTCTGCCCGCAGCCGTATTGGCCGCAGCGCCGCGGCCACCGTCGCCCCGCTCCCCGCCTGCTTTCCGAACAGGAGCCGCCCGCCCGGAGCCGCCGCCATGGCCGCCCGCTCGCACACGCAGCCCACGCCCACGGTCTGGCGGACGAACGCGGACTCTGAAAATTCCCCGGGAACCCGCTCCAGCTCCTCCACCGAATATGTAATAAATTTCCAGTTCATCCCCGCCGCCAGCTCCGTGATCGCCCTCTCATCCCGCTTCACATCGATGGAGGCAAGGCACGCCACCGCCTCGGGCCGGATCCCCGCACCCTTTAGCGTCTCCTCCACAAAGCCCCGCAGCGCTTCCACAGAGATTCCCCTTCGGCAGCCGATCCCCAGCACCACAGCCCGGGGCACTAAAACCAGGTTCTCCCCGGGAATCCCCGGATCCGCCTCCACGCTGATGCAGATATTGCGCTCACATGGCTTCGCAGCGCACCCGGCGGGAAGCCATCCGGCAGGAAGCCGGCCATCAATAATCCGCCCGTCGCCCCCCCGTCCGAACATCTCTGCGCTGCACCGGTCAAAAAAGCCCACCTCGCGGCCCTCCAACAGATCCATCGCAATGTGCCGCGCCGCCTCCCGGTCCGTGATCGCCAGCTCATTTCTTGCGGCGAACACGTCCACCGCAAACACGTGGTTCACGTCCGTGGCCGTGGTGATCACCGGCACCGCCCCGCAGCAGTCCCCGATAAGGCGGGCCAGCTCGTTGGCGCCCCCCACATGGCCGGACAGAATGGGGATCACGAACCGCCCGGCCTCATCCATCACCAGGACCGGCGGATCGCTCATCTTATCCCGCACCCAGGGGGCGATGGCGCGCACCGCGATTCCCGCGGCCCCGACGAACAGCATGGGGGTTTTTGACGCGAACATGCGCTCTGCAAAGCGACCCGCGCCGCCGTCTCCGGATATTTCTATCCCCCCGGCCCCCATCTCATCCGTCCAGTACCGCTTTGGCACATAGCCATGGCACGCGATGCCCTTAGCCTCAAGCCGCACAGCCAGGCTCCCAAGGAGCGCCGTGCCCCCTGCGGTAAAGCTGATCATCCCCAGTCTCATTCCTGTATCCTCCGTCCGCCGGGCAGGTGCGCCCGGGCTGTTTCTCAGTCTAAGTATAAGCGATGAGGCCGCCGTTTTCAACTGCAACCGGGACTTGCCTTACGCCTCCTGCTCCATCGCGTCGCGCTTCATCTCGCGCTTTTTCTTGGTAATCAGGCCGCCGATCCTTCCGCTCTCCTTGGCTGTCAGGCTTCGCCATCCCCCCATGATCACCTTGTCTGCGAGTCCCAGCTCCTGGGCAATCTCGAACTTGAGCTGCTCCTGGGGTGTCAGATTTTTCGGGTCAAAGGGTTCATTTTTCTTTGCTTTCGGCATAGTTTACCGTGCTCCTTTCTCACATCCGTTTAAGCCCCAAAGGAGGCCCCGGAATTCTACAAAAGAGTATGCCCAGGCCTGCCCTCCCTATACAGCGGGACCCGATAATCCTTGCTTTTTCCCCTATTCTATATTATACTTATTCCAATATAAGACTAAATATTTCGCAAAATAGCGGCACGTCAAACTGCCGCTCTCATACTGTACGAAAGGATAAATGCCGTGAACATCGCAATCATAGACGACTCCATAGAAGAAGCGCGCCAGTTATCCGGTTACATCAATTCTTATTTTAGCTCCGCGCACATATACCAACAGACCGAACTTTTCACCGCGGCCGACGATTTTTTAGCCGCCTGGAAGCCCCGGGCCTACCAGCTTGTCTTCATCGACATTTACCTCTCCAGGGAAGCGGCAGGCCTTCGCATCGCGGAAAAAATACGTCAGGACGACAGCCGCTGTATTCTCGTCTTCACCACCGGCAGCAAGGACTACGCCCTAAAGGGCTACGAGGTGAGGGCGTTAGACTATCTGCTCAAGCCCATCGCCTACGAGCGGTTCTGCCGGACCATGGAGTACGTGCGGGAGATCATGGATCAGCCCCGCCGCTACATCGAGGTCAAGGAGAGCCGCATCATGGTCAAGATTCCGCTGGACGAGATCTGCTTTACCGACTACTCCAACCACTACATACTGATCCACACGGAGCAGGGAATCCACCGGACCTACATGCGATTCGAAGATTTTTCCAAGCTGCTCCTGTGCTATCCCCGGTTTCTGTGCTGCTACCGCAACTGCATCATCAACATGGACCGTGTCCTCACCATGGAGAAAAACGAATTTGTCCTCACCACCGGGGACCGGATCCCGATCTCCCGCAGTATGCGCCTGGACATCCACCAACAGTATGCGGATTACCAGTTCAGGCGCCTGAACGGAGGAAAATAATGGCATCGTCAAGGCTGCTGCCGCTTTTTACCTATCTGTTGGAAATGCTGTTTATCATATGCCCGTTTCTGCTGACATTCCCGAGAGAGCGAAAATTCTCCCGGTCGGCGGTCGCGGGCATTTTCGGGCTCTATACGCTCAGCGTGTTTCTCCTGGGCCTGTGGTTTTCAAGGCTCCTGGAGTCCACCCAACTGCGGCACATCCCCTTCATCATGGTCATCGTAGTGTCCGGCCTCCTTTTTTGCTGGCTGATCACCCGGATGGACATCCGAATCATCGTCTACACCGTGTTCCTCTACCGGAACTTTGTGGATACCGCCCGAATCTTCTCCCTGTTTGTCAACAGCCTTCGCTACGCGGGGCGGCCCACCTACCGGGTGGGGATGCCGGAGCTTTTCGTCTACCTGGCCGCGCTGTCGCTGTTGGTGGGCATCGCCTATTTTCTGCTGCACCGGTATCTGGTCCGGGCCGTGGACCTGACACGCCCGCTGTTTATCTGGAATTATTTTCCGTTAGTCCCGCTGTCCCTGTTCCTGATGTTTCGCCTGTTGGGCTACAACACCTTCTCCAGAGACATCCTCTACTACACGGACTACGATCTGCTCCCGTCCATCGGCTGGGTGGTCTGCATGTTTACCGTCCACACCGTCATGCTAAAGAGCCTGGCGGAGACGGCGGAGAACCACATGATCCGGGAGCGCTTCCGCACCTCGGAGCTTTTGGCCAACGCGCAGCGGGAGCAGATGCGCCGGCTTCAGGAGAGCTTAGAGCGCTCCCGCCAGGTCCGCCACGATACCCGCCACCACCTGGCCGCCGTGATCGGCATCCTGGACCACGGCCAGACGGAGGCGGCCAGGCGCTACCTCTCCGACTGTCTCGACGCCCTGACCCCCATCGGCGTGGAGGAGTACACCTCCAACGCGGCGGTGAACGCGCTGCTCTGCTACTATCTGGACCAGGCCAAATCAAACGGCACAGAGATCACGGCGGACATCCGTCTCCCCGATGAGCTCCCGCTTCCGGAGATCGATTTCTGCACCATCCTGGGGAACCTGCTGGAGAACGCAGTGGAGGCCTGCCTGCGCCAGACGGACGGGCAGCCGCGCCTTGAGGTCCGCGCCGCCATGTCCGGCCAGTCCATGCTGTCCCTGGTCATCAAAAACACCTATTCCCACCCGATCCGCACCCGGGAGGGTCTGTTTTTATCCTCCAAGCGGCCCGGCCCCGGCGTGGGCACCGCCTCCGTCCGAAACCTGGCAGAGCGGCACAACGGGATCTTAAAGTACGAGTACCAGGACGGAATCTTCGTGGCCTCCCTCCTGCTCAACCCGTCCATGAAATAGGCACAAAAAAGCAGTTCCCAATCGGGAACTGCTTTTATTGTGTTCTTTCGAATTATTAATTACTGGTAGCTGTCGATGTCCACATCCGCCACATCGGGATCTTCCATGCGCTCCTGGCCGGAACCCATCAGCGCCTTGATGCTCAGGCTGATCTTGTGGTCCGCCTCGTTGAAATCAACGACTCTGGCCTCGATCTCCTGGCCGATCTTCAGAACGTCGGAAGGCTTCTCCACGTGCTCTCTGGAGATCTGGGATACGTGAAGCAGCGCGTCTACGCCCGGCTCCAGCTCAACGAATGCGCCGAAATCGGTCATACGTGCAACACGTCCAACTACGATGTTGCCGACTGCATACTTGTCTGCAGCGGTAACCCACGGATTTGCCTCCGGGAACTTTAAGCTCAGAGCAATCTTCTCGCCCTGGATGTCCTTGATCAGAACTCTTACCTGCTCGCCGGCCTTGAATACCTTCTTCGGGTTCTCAACTCTGCCCCAGCTCATCTCGGAGATGTGCAGCAGGCCGTCCGCTCCGCCTAAATCGATGAACGCGCCGAAATCGGTCACATTCTTCACAACGCCCTCGGTTACATCGCCGGGCTGAATTCTTGCGAACAGCTCTTCCTTCATCGCTGCCTTTCTGGCAACTAAGAGGGCCTTGCGGTCGCCGATGATTCTTCTTCTCTTGGGATTGAATTCGGTAATCACGAACTCAATGTCCTGTCCGGCATACTTGGATAAGTCTTTCTCGTAGCTGTCGGAAACCAGGCTTGCCGGGATAAATACCCGTACGCCTTCCACTTCCACGCTCAGGCCGCCATCCAGAACCTGTGTAACCTTTGCGGTTAAAACTTCCTGGTTCTCGAACGCTTCCTCGAGACGACGGTTTCCTCTGTCTGCCGCCATACGCTTATAGGATAAAGATACCATTCCCACGCCGTCGTTCAGCTTGATGACCTTTGCTTCCATCTCGTCACCAACCTGTACCTTGGTGGTCAGGTCTACATTGTTGTCGTTGCTGTACTCATCACGGGTGATAACTCCTTCGGACTTATTACCTGCAATACTCAGAATAATCTCATCTTTGCTGACTTCGATGACCTGACCAGTGACTATCTCTCCTGTACGTATTGGTTTGGTGGATTCTTCCTCTTCTTTTAATAACTCTGCAAAACTCTGCTCTGCCATTCTGGTATGAACCTCCTCAATAATCTTTTTTGGGGTGGATGCCCCAGCTGTAATACCTACGCTGCGCACAGAAGATACACTATCAGGATCTAAATCGCCGAGTGTCTGAATGTAAGACGTATTCTTACACTCCTTGAGGCAAATTTCATATAGCTTCTGGGTATTGGATGAATGCCTTCCGCCAATCACAATCATGGCGTCTACCTGAGAAGCAATCTTCGCCGCCTCCACTTGTCTTTCCTGTGTTGCATTGCAAATCGTATTTAAAACACTACTATCATAACCCTTTTTTAAAAATTTTTCAACTAATTCTTTAAATTTGTTGTAATTAAATGTCGTTTGGGACACGATACAAAGCTTTTTGCCCTGGGGAAGGACATAATTATCCACCCCCACCCCATCCTTTACGACCGTAGTGTACTCATTCCCCCATCCCCTGATTCCTTCCACCTCCGGATGGTCCGGACTGCCGATGATCACGACCGCTTCCCCTGCCCCGGAGTGCTCCGACACAATGCGGTGGATTTTCTTCACAAAGGGGCAGGTGGCGTCCACTATGTCCACCCCGCGCCCTTCAAGGATGTCATAAATATGGCGGCTGACGCCGTGGGAGCGGATGATCACGGTTCCCTGTCCCTTTGGCAGGAATCTGAGGGCGGCCTCATCCTCCAGCACCATGACCCCCTTTTCCTCCAGGTCCTTGACAACCTCCTCATTGTGTATGATGGGGCCAAATGTGTAGATGGGGCCTTTGGCCTTCCCTGCCTTCAGGGCGTCTATCTGCTGGTACACCTGGTCCACTGCCCGTTCCACGCCAAAGCAGAAGCCTGCGCTTTTTGCCACCACTACCTGGCGCCCCGTACTTTCCCGGCTCACGCGCCCACCTCCAGACCGCGTTCACAGGCAATGCGGATAATGGCATCCGCCACCTGCTCAATGGTCATCCCGGAGCTGTCTAACAGAACGGCATCCTCGGCCTGCCTGAGCGGGGAGTGCTCACGGTTCATATCCCGGTAATCGCGCTCCCTGATGTCCTCCTCAATCTCCTCCAGGGTGCCCCCCACGCCCTTTTCCGTCAGTTCCTTGAACCGGCGGCCTGCCCGTACCTCCACCGAGGCGGTCAGATAAATCTTGGCAGGTGCATCCGGAAGCACGCAGGTACCGATATCCCTGCCATCCATGATCACATCCGTCTTTCTTGCCAGCTCCTGCTGGAGTTCCACCAGCTTCTTCCTTACCGGCGCATAAACGGAGGTGGCCGAAGCCATGCCGCCCACCTCCTCGGTGCGGATAAGGCCGGTGACATTTTCCCCGTTCAGCATGACCTGCTGTGCCCCGTCCTTGTAACAGATGGTCACATCCACATCCCGGCACGCGCGGGCAATGGCTTCTTCATCCCCGGGGCTGATTCCCAGCCGGATAAAATGTAATGCCATGGTTCGGTACATGGCGCCTGTGTCCACATACACGAATCCAAGTTTTTCTGCCACCATCCTGGCTATCGTACTTTTGCCGGCTCCTGCCGGACCATCCACTGCTATGTTAAAATGTCCCATGTATCCAGTTCCTCTCCTGTCTTTTTGTATCTAGAGCGTGTTTAAAAATTGCTTTCCGCCCGCTGCACGCCTCAAGCCGTGTCTGAAGCTTCATTCCCTGGCAGCCCCCCTGCCGGCAGCCCAGCCCGTGGACCATGCAATCTGCAGGTTATACCCGCCTGTAACCGCATCCAGATCCAGTATCTCCCCTGCAAAGTACAGCCCCCGGACATGCTTGGATTCCATGGTCCCGGGATTCACGTCCCGGACCGATATGCCGCCCTGGGTAATGATTGCCTCTTTGTAATCCCTGAGGCCTGTGAGGGTAAACTCCAGTTCCTTGGTGGTCCGCACCAGTCCGGACCGTTCCTCTTTCGTGATTTCATTGACCTTTTTATCCGGGTCAATGCCGCTGCGCTTTATGATGACCGGAATCAGCTTGGCCGGATACAGATGGGCCAGCGAGTTTTTAAACTGCCTGTTCCTGCTTTCTGAAAAGTCCCGCAGGATCCTCTCATCCAGGTGCTCCCTTGTCAGCGCCGGCTTAAGGTCAATGACCAGCCGCAGGGGCTGTTTCCTGATGGCCTTGGCTGCAAATGAGCTGGCGCTCAGGAGCAGCGGGCCGCTGACGCCGAAATGTGTGAACAGCATTTCCCCGAAATCCCGGTACAGCTCTTTCCTGCCAGCGTATATGGCCGCCTCCACGTTCTTAAGGGACAGCCCCTGCAGTTCCTTTACCGTATCCAGTTCCCCTGCCTCAAAAGGCACCAGGGCCGGGGACAGGTCTGTGATCTTATGGCCGCACTCCCTGGCCCATCCATATCCATCGCCCGTGGAGCCGGTGGCCGGATAGGACAGGCCGCCCGTGGTCACGATCACGCGGTCCCCGCTTTGCACACGGCCGCCCACACGGATTCCCCTGCACACGCCGTCTTCCACGGCCAGACCTTCCACCCTGTGGTTCAGGCGGACTTCCACCCCCTCCCTCTTTAAAATAGAAGAAAGGGCTGCGATTACATCAGATGACTTGTCCGACTCAGGGAATACGCGGCCGCCCCGCTCCACCTTCAGCCTGAGTCCGGCCTGTTTAAGCAGCTCCATCATATCCTGGTTTGTAAACCCGTAAAAGCTGCTGTACAGGAACTTGGGGTTATTCACCACCGCTGCCAGCATTTCCTCCATATCACAGGCATTGGTCACATTGCAGCGCCCCTTGCCTGTAATGAATACCTTTTTGCCCAGCTTCTCATTCTTCTCAAACAGGTGCACATGCGCGCCTTCCCTTACCGCGGCAATGGCGGCAACCATGCCCGCCGCCCCGCCGCCTGCAATTATGATCTCTTTTGTATTGCTCATCTTTTTTCTTTTACTTCCTTAATTTTCTTTTCCAGGGCATCCACAACCTTCCTTAAGACCTTTACCCTGGCATACCGCTTATCATTGCCCTCCACCACGATCCATGGCGCATAGGTGGTGGAAGTGCGCACCAGCATCTCGTTGACCGCTTCCTCATACTCGTCCCACTTCTCGCGGTTGCGCCAGTCCTCATCCGTTATCTTCCACTGCTTCATGGGATCTGCCTGGCGCTCCTTGAACCTGCGCTCCTGCTCATCCTTGTCAATATGGAGCCAGAACTTAAGCACCACGGCGCCGGCATTGGCCATGTGGGATTCCATCTCGTTGATTTCCTGGTATGCCCGTTTCCACTCCGCCTCGCTGCAGAACCCCTCAATCCGTTCCACCATGACCCTGCCGTACCAGGTGCGGTCAAAGATGGCAATATGGCCCGCCTTTGGCACATTGTTCCAGAAACGCCACAGATAGTGGTGCACCTTCTCAATGTCATTGGGCGCTGCCGTGGGGTTCACCCGGTAGCCCCTGGGATCCAGCTGGCTTGTCAGACGTTTGATGGCCCCGCCCTTGCCGCCTGCATCCCAGCCCTC
The DNA here is from genome assembly GCA_900555045.1 of uncultured Clostridium sp. Taxonomy (GTDB): domain Bacteria; phylum Bacillota; class Clostridia; order Lachnospirales; family Lachnospiraceae; genus Enterocloster. Next base: position 40,739 of record USJW01000020.1, read on the forward strand.
AAACCCGATCACCACGGGAATCCTTAACCGGTACAGTTCACTGTGCAGTTCGGATAACCGCTTCTGAAGCTTTTTTACCTGCTCCTTGTACGCTTCTTCTGTCAGGCTCTTGGAAAGGTCAATCCCGGACAGCACGCCGTTCTTAAAGCGCTCCCTGGTGGTGGCCGGCGCCGTACCCACTGTCTTACTGTCTGCTAAGGCCTTCCTTTTCTCCAGTTCGTACTGAAGCCTGTCCATGACAGAGGACACGATTTTGGTGGCCGCGTAATCCTTATCCACCGACTCAATGATGGCCCACGGCGCATAATCCGTGTCTGTCTTCTCAAGCATCTCCTCATTTATCCTGAGATACCGATCAAAGTGCCTGTTCCTCTCCCAGTCCTCCTTTGTGACCCTCCAGGAGGTTTCCTTGGAAGCGTCCAGCTTTTTAAACCGCTTTTTCTGTTCCTCCTTATCAATATACAGGAAAAATTTGATGATGACCATCCCGTCATCGCTCAGCTGCTTTTCAAAGGACAGGATGTCCTGATAGGCGCCCTCCAGCTTGTCCTCGGTCGTCAGTCCGTCAAACCGGTCCACCTGCACGCTGCGGTACCAGCTTCTGTCAAATATGGCAATCCTGCCGTTGGCCGGGGTCTTGGTCCAGTAACGCCAGAGGAAGGGACGCATCTGCTCATCCTCAGTGGGCCTGTCGCAGGCATACACGTCAAATCCTCTTGGGTCCAGGGACTGGATCAGCCGGTTGATCTGGACCCCCTTGCCGGCTGCTCCCATGCCCTCAAACACAATCATGACCGGAATCCCCGCTGCCTTGCACTCCCGCTGCAGCAGCCCCAGTTTCCGGGAGGCCTCATCCATCACCCTGCGGTACGATTTCTTATCCACGGTTTTATTTAAATCAATCTTTTCCAGCATATGCAGTTCCTCCTTGTCTTGAAGCGCATCACCATAGGCTCTTTACTATTTTATCCAGTATACCATACTTTTTATCATTGGAGAACAAATAATCCTTTTATGCCCCTGTATAGGACGCAGGCAACGAACACAAGGCCCAGGTACCCCACCAGGGGATAGAACAGGTTCACCAGTTTAGCGAATGGAAGCATGCCCAGGATATAGGTAAATACGGTTACCGCCGCAGCCATGCCGTGTCTTCCGGTTCCCGGCGGCAGGGGAATCCGGTTGCAGACCGTCCACATCATGGTGGAACAGGAGGAAAAAATGCCCAGGACCAGTACGATGGAGAACACGGCCCCCAGCACAAAGGAAATTTCCTTTGCAAGATACAGGGTAGGTACGGACAGGGACGCCGCTGTCCCGCCATGGAGCAGGATGGCCGTGTTCATGATTGCAATTGACAGGACCAGGGTGGCCGCGCCCCAGATTGCCCCCCATTTTGCGTCCTTCCTGCTTTTGGCAGTCATTCCCAGGGCGGTGAAATACGTACTGCCGCTGAGGAAATTAAGGGACAGGTACAAAACTGAACTGACCATCCAGCTGGGCGATGGCCGAAGCCCTGCCAGCGCCGTCCCATACTCCCCTGCCTGGGTGATGTTCCCAAAATCCCGGATCACGGTAACCACCCCCACAAACAAGGTAAATACAATAATCACAGGACCGATGGCAGACACAATCCGGATCAGGCGCTCAAACCCAACCAGGTATGCCCCTAAGACCAGGGCCGACATAATCAGGGAGCCAATATACCGGTTCAGCCCATAATACTCAGACAGGGCGGCGCCTGCCCCTGAGACCAGGACGGCAATCAGCAGCAATAAGGTCCCCAGGACCAGCCATGAATAAAAGGTTCCCGCCCTTTTTCCGCAATAATAGGTAAAATGGTTAAATCCGCCGTCCTTTTTGTGGGCATATCCCGTGGTCATAAGCATATTCCCCAGAAACAGGAACCCAACCAGGTTCAGTACCACCACACCATAACTGTAATAGCCATAGCTTGTGAAGAACTGGAGGATTTCCTGCCCGGTTGCAAAGCCCGAGCCAATCACCCAGGCAATAAAAGCCCCGGCGTATTTCATCACAGCCTTTTTATCACATCTGCCATCGATATTCCCCATCTTCCATCCTCTCCTGACCCAGCGTGGATTTTTGTTTTCCCGGACCGTGTCTTAAAAGAATGGCACGGTATCCCACCGTGCCACTCCATTCCTCATCTAAGCCATCCTGTATCCCTGCGCCCGGACGGCACAGGCGTCATCCATTATCACAGCTCCGTAATCACGAAAATGTCGTAGATGGCGCGGATAGCTGTCTCAAAATCGTCATTCTCCACGCCTATGATGATATTCCATTCACTGGAACCCTGGTCAATCATCTTCACATTGACCCTTGCGTGGGCAAGTGCTGAGAATATCCTTCCGGCCGTGCCGCGGTTGGACCTCATGCCCCGGCCAACCACTGCAATCAATGCCAGGTCAGACTCCAGCTCCACCGTATCCGGCTCCACTGCCCTGTGGATGCCTGCAATCACGGACTGCTCATACTCCTCAAACTCAGACTGATGCACATATACGGTCATGGTATCAATACCTGAAGGCATGTGCTCAAAGGAAATACCGTACTGCTCAAATACGCTTAAGACCTTCCTGCCAAATCCCACCTCGGCATTCATCATGGCCTTTTCAATGTTGATGGAGCAGAATCCCTTCTTGCCGGCAATACCGGTAACGGTATGGCGCGGCTTGCGGCAGGTGCTCTCCACGATCAGTGTGCCTTTATCCTCGGGCCGGTTGGTGTTCCTGATATTAATGGGAATCCCCTCCTTGCGCACCGGGAAGATGGCATCCTCATGAAGCACGCTGGCGCCCATGTAGGACAGCTCGCGCAGCTCCTTGTATGTAATGGTTTCAATGACCTCTGGGTCATCCACGATCCTTGGGTCCGTGACCAGCACGCCGGACACATCCGTCCAGTTCTCATACATATCCGCATGGATGGCCTTTGCCACGATGGAGCCGGTGACATCGGAACCTCCCCTGGAAAACGTCTTGACCGTTCCGTCATGGCGTGAACCGTAAAAACCCGGGATAACGGCCTTCTCCACATGCTCCAGGCGCTCGGACAGCTCCTTATTGGTCAGGTCAGGCTCAAAATTACCGTTATCGTCAAAGAAAATCACTTCCGCGGCATCGATGAATTCAAATCCCAGATAATTGGCAACCACGATACCGTTCAGGTACTCGCCTCTGGAAGCAGCGTAATCCCTTCCTGCCTTTGCCAGGAAGTCCTCCTCTATCCGTTCAAATTCGTGGTCCAGGTTCAGGTTTAAGTTCAGGCCGTCAATGATATCCATGTACCTGCTTTTGATCTTCTCCAGGATTTTCTTGTAGGACCTGCCTTCTGCCACCGCATCATAACAGGCATACAGCATATCCGTAACCTTCTCATCCTTGTCACTCCGCTTGCCTGGTGCGGAAGGAACCACATATCTCCTGGACTTGTCAGCCCTGATAATATCCGCAACCTTCTTGAACTGCCTTGCGCTGGCCAACGAACTTCCGCCGAACTTCACCACTTTTTTCATCGTATCTGTCTCCCTTGCTCTTACTTTGCACTGTCTCTATTCTTAACAAAATAAAACACGCTCTGGCCTTTACTGCGTTACAAGTGCAAATAATACCTTACTTTATCAAGGATGTCAATAGGTTTCGATGAAAAAATTTGCGTACAGAGGACATTTGTTTTTACAGGACGGACTTTCTTTGTGGAAAATGTTTGCCGTCCCCGGCCAATCCTACAGCAGGTGCACCGCCACCACCAGTCCTGCAAATACAATGGACACCATGGATGTGAGTTTAATCAGGATATTGATGGACGGCCCGGAGGTATCCTTAAAGGGGTCGCCTACCGTGTCACCGATAACCGCTGCCTTGTGCTGCGGACTGCCCTTTCCCCCGTAAGCGCCGCCCTCAATGTACTTCTTGGCATTATCCCAGGCCCCGCCTGCATTGGACATCATCACGGCCAGCACAAAACCGGTCACCGTGTTGCCTGCCAGAAGTCCTGCCACGCCCTGAGGCCCCAGCAGAAGCCCCACTGCCACGGGAACCGCCACCGCCACCATGGCCGGTGCGACCATAAGCCTCTGGGCCGACCTGGTACACATATCCACACATGCGCCGTAATCCGGCTCGGCCTTTCCTTCCATCAGCCCGGTTATCTCCTTAAACTGCCGCCGCACTTCCACCACAATGGACTGGGCCGCCTCGCCCACCGCCTCCATGGTCAGGGATGCGAACAGGAAGGGAAGCATGCCGCCGATGAACAGTCCGATCAGCACCGGAGGATTGGTGATGGACAGGTCCAGATCCAGTCCCGGCGCGATCTGCCTTACTTTGTCAATATAGGACGCAATCAGGGCCAGGGCCGTAAGGGCCGCGGAACCGATGGCAAATCCCTTGCCGGTGGCAGCCGTGGTGTTGCCCAGGGAGTCCAGGGCATCTGTCTTACGTCTGACATCCCCGGGCATATGGGTCATCTCAGCAATACCTCCCGCATTGTCCGCCACCGGGCCATAGGCATCCGTTGCAAGGGTAATCCCCAGGGTGGACAGCATTCCAACAGCGGAAACGCCCACGCCGTAAAGCCCTGCGTTAAAGTCACCCTTGCCTCCTGCGCAGAAATAACTGACCAGGACCGAAATCCCCACAACGACAACAGGCCCCACCGTGGACATCATTCCCAGGGACAGTCCGCTTATGATGACCGTGGCCCCGCCGGTCTCACTGGAGGCAGCAAGCTTCCTGGTGGGTGAATAGGAATCTGATGTATAATATTCCGTGATGGCGCCGATTGCCACACCTGCAGCCAGGCCGGACAGAATGGCCGCATATACCCCCATCTGTCCCGGAAGCAGGATGCGGATGGCAAAAAAGGCTGCAATCACCACCAGAACGGCGCTGATATAGGTCCCTGTCCTCAGGGCTGTCAGCAGGTTTTTCTGGGTCGCGTCCTCCTTTGTGTTCACGAAAAATGTTCCTGCAATGGATGCAACCACGCCCAGGGCAGCCAGCGTCATGGGCACAGCCACTCCCCTGACGCCGTAGCCCGCGGCCACTGCCAGGGCGGATGTGGAAACAATGGAACCAACATAGGACTCGTAAAGGTCAGCGCCCATTCCGGCCACATCGCCTACGTTATCCCCGACATTGTCAGCAATCACTGCCGGGTTCCTGGGGTCATCCTCGGGAATGCCCGCCTCCACCTTGCCCACCAGGTCCGCGCCCACATCCGCGGCCTTGGTGAAAATGCCTCCGCCCACCCTTGCAAAGAGGGCCATACTGGACGCACCCATTCCAAAGGTCAGCATGTTGGCTGTTATCTGGGCAATCCGTTCCCCCTCAGGCAGGGCGCCAAAGGCCATATTCAGTATGAAATACCACACAGTCAGGTCAAAAAGCCCCAGGCCGACCACCGTGAACCCCATGACGGATCCGGCAGAAAACGCAACCCTCAGGCCCTTGTTCAGGCTCTCCGAAGCGCCCTGGGCGGTCCGGCAGTTGGCCATGGTAGCCGTCCTCATGCCGATGAAACCGGACAGTCCGGAGAAAAATCCTCCTGTCAGGAAAGCAAAAGGTGTAAAAAAACTCAAAAAGCCGCAGATTGCCATTCCCATAAGGATGACAAAAACCGCGGCAAAAAATATTCCTACGCCTTTGTATTGACGCTTCAGATACGCATTAGCACCTTTCTGTACCGCGCTGGAGATACCCAGCATCTCTTTGCTGCCCCCGGGTTCCTTCTTAACCCTGAAAAACATACAGGCTGCAAAGGCCAGTGCGGCCAGCGAACCGACAGCCACATAATACATAGCATACATAACACCCCTTCTTTCTCAATGTGCAACAAGTTATCCAACGATTCACCCTAATTATAAGATATTCATCGACACTTTTCAATATGTAACCTATTTTTTCTTGCAGATCATCGCATCATTATCTGTGCAAAGGGGAAGGGGCATCCATTCTCCCCGGGCGGGGTGCGGACGGCGCCTATGAATGTCCAATCACGCCTTAGTGTGTGTTTGAACATTCATTCCGTCAGCTGTGCCATCTGTCCATTCACGGATTCCTCGCAGGAACGCATGGCAAGGATTGCCTTTTCCATCAGCTCCTCCAGGCTCCATCCCAGGGCTTCTGCCCCGTCCTGGATCACATCCCTGGAACATCCGGCGGCAAACCGTTTATCCTTGAACTTTTTCTTCAGGCTGGACACCTCCATGTCCATCACGCTCTTGGACGGACGCATCCTGGCCGCTGCGCCAATGAGCCCGGTCAGCTCGTCCACTGCAAACAGTATCTTCTCCATCTGGTGTTCCGGCTTAATGTCCACCATGATGCCATACCCATGGCAGCAGACCGCACGGATGAAATCCTCCTCTGCCCCCGCCTCTTTCAGCAGCTCAGGCGCCTTGATGCAGTGCTCCTGCGGATACATCTCAAAGTCAATGTCATGAAGCAGACCCACAAGACCCCAGAAGTCCGCCTCATCCCCAAAGCCCTGGTCCTGGGCAAACCATCTCATGGCCCCCTCAACAGTCAGTGCGTGAAGGATGTGGAACGGCTCCTTGTTGTATTTCTTCAGTGCCTCCAGCGCCTGTTCCCTGGTCAGTTTTGTTTCCATAATCAAGATCTCCTTTCTTCCTGCCCGGTCCCTCCCGGCACTCCATTGGGGATCCGGGAAAATGCTACTTTCCAGTATAACACCATGATGCAAAAAATCAAGAACGGGTTGGGGAACGCGGCCTTTTTGCTTTTAGGCAAACTAATGGTTGACGGATGCTGTTTTCCTTCTATATACTGGCCTTATGCAATAACGGCCAGTATCCTGTCCGGCCGGAACATCAATCAGACTTATGATCAGGGAGGTACCATATGATATACCGTTTAGCAGACAAGGATGACCTGCCCCGGCTTCTTTCCATGGTGGAGCAGGCCAAGGTTTCTTTCCGGGCCAGGGGCATCAACCAGTGGCAGAAGGGGGACCCGGACGGTCCGGGGCTTCTTGCGGCCATCGGCCGGAAAACCGTCCATGTGCTGGATGTGGGAGGGCAGGCCATCGGAATGATAACCGTGGTCCAGGGGCCGGAGGCCAGTTACAGGGACATAGACGGCGCATGGCTCAATGATGGGCCATACGCTGCCTTCCACCGCGTATGTGTGGAAGAAAACCGCAAGGGCCAGGGACTGGCCGCCAGGCTGTTCGCAGAATCGGAGGACTTTGCCAGGTCCCAGGGATGGCGCAATGTCCGGATTGACACCCATCCGGACAACCTTTCCATGCAGCGTGCCCTGGAAAAAAGCGGTTACCGCCTATGCGGCAGCCTGATTCTGCAGGAAGGGACGGAAAAAGGGGATCTAAGGCTGGCTTACCAGAAAGTGCTATAAACTGATATCCTGATTCCCCACCGCAAACAGGGAATGCCCGGCCGAAACCAAGTCAGCCGTGTATTCCCTGTTTCCATGTCCAATCCAGCCCCTCATACATCACTTAATTACAGCTGGAAGTATTTTACTCCTGATTCGAATATCTTCATATCCTGTTCCCCGTAAATGTTAATGGCCACCGATTCCCCGCGCCGCTCAGAGTGGGCCATCTTGCCCAGAATGCGTCCGTCCGGGCTGGTGATGCCCTCTATGGCCATGTAGGAGCCATTGGGGTTCCAGTATTCGTCCATGGTGATATTGCCCTCATGGTCCACGTACTGGGTTGCCACCTGTCCATTGGCCATGAGCCTGTGGAGCCATGCCTCATTGGCAACAAAACGTCCCTCGCCGTGGGATGCCGGGTTGCAGTATACGCTGCCAAGCCCTGCTTCTGCCAGCCATGGGGATTTGTTGGACACCACCTTGGTGTATACCATCTTGGATACATGGCGCCCAATGGTGTTCATGGCAAGGGTTGGCGAATCCGGTCCCTGCTCCGCAATCCTGCCTTCCGGCACAAGCCCCAGCTTAATCAGGGCCTGGAAACCGTTGCAGATGCCAAGCATCAGTCCGTCACGCTCATTTAACAGCTTTTCCAGTTCCTCCTTCATCACCGCGTTGCGGAATACGGTGGCAAAGAACTTGGCCGAGCCTTCCGGCTCATCCCCTGCGGAGAAGCCTCCGGGGAACATCACGATCTGGGCGCCCGCTATGGCTTTCCTGTACTCATCAACGGACTGCCGGATATCCTCGGCGCCCAGGTTCCTGAACACCTTTGTAACCACCTTTGCCCCTGCCCGCTCAAATGCCTTCGTGCTGTCATACTCGCAGTTGGTGCCCGGGAATACAGGAATGAATACGGTTGGCTGCCCCAGCTTATGGTCACATATATACACTGCCGGACTGCGGTAAAGCTTTTCTTCCAGGACGGCCTCCCGGCCGCAGGCAGACCTGCCCGTAACAGTGGGGAACACGTCCTCCAGCGTGCGGGTCCATGCGCGGAGGGCTTCATCCATGGTGATGACCGTGCCGCCGTACTCAAACACGCCGCTGTCCGTCACCTCACCAATGACCGTGTATGGGATGGAAAGCTCCCCGGTCCTGCCTTCTGCAACTTCGCAGACAATGTTGCCCCATCCTGCCCCGAAGAAGTCCCTTGGGTCCACATTGTGTTCTATCTTCACACCCAGCTTATTGCCGAATGCCATCTTGCTCACTGCCTCTGCCAGGCCGTTTCCTTCCACTGCATAGGCGGAAATGATCCTGCCGGCCAGGATATCCTCACGCAGCTTTGTGTACCCCTCCATTACCCGGGCATAATCCGGCAGATCGTAACGGTCCCGTGCAATCCTGAATTCCACAATCCTGCTGCCTGGTTTCTTAAACTCAGGCGTAATGATATGCCTGCTGCTGTCCACATCCACCGCAAAGGACACAAGGGTTGGCGGCACGTTGATCTCGCCTTCTTCCGTGTCAAAGGTGCCGGACATGCTGTCCTTGCCTCCAATGGACCCAAGGCCAAGGCCAAGCTGCGCGCCATAGGCGCCCAGAAGGGCTGCAAAAGGCTGGCTCCATCTGGCCGGGTCGGAGTTCATCCTGCGGAAATATTCCTGGAACGTGAAATGGATCTTGCTGCAGTCGCCGCCTGCGGCCACAATCTTGGCGACCGAGGACACCACTGCATATACGGCCCCGTGGTACGGGCTCCAGCTGGAAAGGTACGGGTCAAACCCATAACTCATCATGGTCACCGTATCCGTGTGTCCCTTCAGTACGGGCAGCTTTGCAACCATGGCCTGCGTCTCGGTCAGCTGGTACCTGCCTCCGTAAGGCATGAACACGGAGCCTGCCCCGATGGAGCCGTCAAAACGCTCCACCAGCCCCTTTTGTGAGCACACGTTCAGTCCTGCCAGCATTTCCATCCATTTTGCCTTTACATCCCCCGGTTCCCTGCGCTCAAAGGGATTGCCCTCACGGTTTGGCACTTCCAGGGTCACGTCTGCTTCCTGGTGGGCGCCGTTGGTGTCAAGGAAGGCCCGGCTGATATCCACAATAATCCTGCCCCTCCAGCTCATCACCAGGCGCGGTTCTTCCGTCACCACTGCCACGGTCACTGCTTCCAGGTTCTCCTCAGCGGCATAGGCCAGGAACCGGTCCACATCCGCCGGGTCAACCACAACCGCCATCCTTTCCTGGGACTCGGAAATGGCGATTTCCGTTCCATCCAGCCCCGCGTATTTCTTCGGCACCTTGTCAAGATCAATCTTAAGCCCGGCAGCCAGTTCCCCGATGGCAACCGACACGCCGCCCGCCCCAAAGTCATTGCATTTCTTTATGAGGCGGCTCACCTCCGGGCGGCGGAACATCCTCTGGATTTTGCGCTCCGTGGGGGCATTTCCCTTCTGCACCTCTGCGCCGCACACTTCAATGGAAGCCGTGGTGTGGACCTTGGAGGAACCGGTGGCCCCGCCGATGCCGTCGCGGCCCGTGCGTCCACCCAAAAGGATGATGATATCACCCGGGTCGGAAGTCTCACGGATCACATCCTTTCTGGGGGCAGCGCCCATGACCGCGCCGATTTCCATCCGTTTCGCCACATAACCCGGATGATATACCTCTTTTACATATCCGGTGGCAAGGCCAATCTGGTTGCCATAGGAGGAATATCCCTGGGCAGCGCTGTTTACGATTTTCCTCTGTGGCAGTTTGCCTTTCAGCGTCTCACTTAATGGTTTTGTGGGGTCTGCCGCCCCGGTCACACGCATGGCCTGGTACACATAGGTACGTCCTGACAGCGGGTCACGGATGGCTCCGCCCAGACAGGTGGCGGCGCCGCCAAATGGTTCAATCTCAGTGGGATGGTTGTGTGTCTCATTCTTAAAGTTAACCAGCCATTCTTCCTGCACACCGTCGATTTCCACGGGTACCACGATGGAGCAGGCATTAATCTCATCGGAAACCTCCATATCCGTAAGTTTCCCATCCCTGCGCAGCTTCTTCATGGCCATCAGGGCCAGGTCCATCAGGCAGACGTACTTATCGTCCCGTTCCTTATATATCACTTCCCTGTCAGCCAGATACTGCTTATATGTATCCTCAATGGGTTCCCTGTAATCCCCGTCCGTAAAGCTGACATTCTTAAGTTCAGTGGAAAACGTGGTGTGGCGGCAGTGGTCGGACCAGTATGTATCCAGAACACGGATTTCCGTTACGGACGGGTCCCTGCGCTCTTCTTTTTTATAATATGCCTGGATATGGAGGAAATCCTTAAAAGTCATGGCCAGGTTCAGGGTATCATAAAGAGCCTTTAAGCCTTCTTGGGAAAGATCCGTAAAACCGTCAAAATCCTTAATATCCTCCGGCACCTCAAACCCGGTCACCAGGGTTTCCGGTTTCCTCTCCTCTGCCTCACGGCTGTCCACCGGGTTGATGCAGAAGCTTTTGATGGCAGCTTCCTGGTCCGCGGTCAGGGGCGCGGTGATTACATAGGTGGCTGCTGTTCTGATGACAGGCTCCTCGTCTTCCTTTAAGAGCTTAACGCACTGCTCGGCGGAATCCGCCCTCTGGTCAAACTGCCCAGGCAGGTATTCCACGGAGAATACAAGGTCACCCGGATTCTTTGGGAATTCCTCCTCATATACCTCGTCCAAGGGCGGCTCGGAAAAAATGGTCCCCAATGCCTTCCTATATGTTTCCTCCGACAGGTTCTCAATATCGTAACGGATTAAAACACGCACATTCCTCACATCATCCAGTCCCAGGTAGCTTTCTAACTCTTCCCTCAGCTCGCCTGCCTTAACTGCATAGTCCGGTTTCTTCTCCACAAATATTCGCCTTACGCTCATTTAGCAACCTCCTGCTTTTTTGTGACCTTCTATATTGATACAGCCAAAAAGGACCAATGCCCTTTTATCTGCCTTTATCATATCACAAGTTGTATAAATTAATAAAAATATTTTATT
>USJW01000021.1 GCA_900555045.1 uncultured Clostridium sp.
CAAGATATAATATAGTTTTGAAACCAATATTGAAAAATCAAGAACAGGAGAGATCGCATGGTATTTAATACAGGATCCGCTCTGTTGGACGCAATCGTGCTGGCGGTGGTGTCGAGGGAGCAGGAGGGAACCTACGGGTACCGGATTACCCAGGATGTGCGCCGGGTGATCGACATATCTGAATCCACACTGTATCCGGTGCTCAGGCGTCTCCAGAAGGAGAGCTGCCTGGAGGTCTATGATCTGGCGATCGACGGGAGAAACCGTCGGTATTACAAGATCACGGAGACCGGGCGGGCGCAGTTAAAGCTGTACAGGGGGGAGTGGAGCGTATACTCGCAAAAAATATCCCGGATCTTTGAGGAGGCGAATGTATGACCGGAGAGGCTTTTATGAGGGAGCTCGAGTATCTGCTGCAGGATGTCGAGGACGAAGAAAAGGAAGAGGCACTGCAGTACTACAGAGATTATTTCGATGAGGCAGGGCCGGAGAACGAGGAGCAGGTGATCCGGGAGTTCGGAAGCCCTGAGCGGATTGCCGCCATCATCCGCTCCGAAATCTCTGGACATTTGGAGGACGGCGGAGAGTTCACGGAGAGCGGTTACCAGGATGAGCGGTTTAAGGATCCAAACTATCAGGTCGCCAGGCACTACGATCTGCCGGAGGCCGGGCCGGAGCCGGATCACGGCGGAACGGATGAGCGGACCCGCCGCGATGGGGCGCCGCGGACCAACAGGGTGCTAAAGATCGTGCTGGTGGTGATCCTGGTGCTGCTTGCGGGGCCGGTGCTGTGGAGCATCGGGGAAGGGCTTTGGGGCCTGGCCGGCTGCGTGCTGGCACTGCTGTTGGTACTGTTACTGATTCTGGGAATTGCCACGATCGGCTGTCTGATCGCGGGCGTTGTGCTTCTCCCATGGGGGATTGCCCAGATGTTTGGAAGCTTTTGGAGCGGGGCGCTGATGCTCGGCACAGGGGCCGTGTGCATTGGACTTGGCCTTCTCGGCCTGGCGCTGTCGCTGCTGTTTTACGGAAGGTTTGTTCCGTTTTTGTTCCGAAGTGTCACGGATTGTCTGAATCGCCTATTACACAGGGGCAGGAGGGATTGAATATGAAGAAATTGATTAAGATCTGTGCCATCGCCGGTCTGGCGTTTTTGCTGACGGGAATTGGGGTTGTATCGGCCGCCGCGGCCATGGGCGGCACTGCAGGAGGGATCCGGCAGGGCGTTAACCGGGCGGTCCGCTACGCCGCCGGACGGCATGGCGGTGAATGGGAAAGAGAATGGGACGATGCCTGGGATGAGGTCTGGGATGAGGCCTGGGACCACACGCATTGGGACGACGATTTCTGGGAGGACCACGAGTGGGACCACAATGGGCGGGAAAGCGCAGGCGGATCCGGCCAGGATTCAGCCCCCTCAGGGCCGGATACCTCTTCCGGCAGCCATCACCCGGAGAGCGGAAATCCCTCCGGCCTGGGGAACCCGCAGGGTTCGGACGGCCAGAACACCGGCGCCCCCGCAGCAGAGCGGACGGACGACGGCGTCTGGAGCATTGTGGGGGCCAGAAAGCTCGACCTGGAGGTGGATAAAGGGAGCGTCCGCCTGGTGACGAGCGCGGATGTGGACACAATCCAGGTGAAGGTGGAGGATCCCGCCGGAAAGACCTACTGCTACATGGAAGAGGACACGCTGAAGATCGAGCGCAAGGACAAAAACAGCCGCAAGGAAGCTAAGATCCAGGTGACCGTGCCAAGCGGCTGCGTGTTTGACAAGGTGGAGTTGAGCATGGGCGCCGCGGCCTGCCAGGCCCAGGGCATCGTGACCCGCAAGCTGGAGCTGGAGACGGGAGTGGGAGATGTGGAATTTTACGGCCAGGTGGACGGAAACGCGGAGGTGGAAACCGGCGTGGGCCGCGTCCAGATGAAGCTGGTCGGAAGCGTGAAGGACTACAACTATAAGGTCGAGTGCGGCGTGGGCATGGTGGAGATCGCGGGGGAGAAGTACGGCAAGCTTAAAAAGATCGACAACGGGGCCTCCAAATCCATCGAGCTGGAGTGCGGAGTGGGCGACATTACAATAGATTTTATAGACAGCCTGTAGAAGAAGGGAGCAATCACAATGGAGACAAAGAGACTGTACCGTTCCAACCGGAATAAAATGATCTGTGGCGTGTGCGGAGGCATCGCCGAGTATTTCAACGTGGATCCCACCATCATCCGACTGGTGCTGGCAATCCTGGCATTTTCGTGGAAGGGGCTGCTGATCTATTTCCTGGCAGCGATCATTATCCCGATGGAACCGAATTAGAGAGAATATGCAAGCAGGCCGCGCCTGGAACCGATGGAAAGGTTCCGGGCGCGGCCTTTTTTTGCGTTATGGGAGGTCGATGGTGGACTCTCCCTTTAAGAGCGTGGAATCGAAGTGCAGGTGGATCGGCTCCTCGGCCTGGTGGTTGGCGATCTTCTCCACGATCTCCAGACACTTGGCGGCCAAAAGCTCCAGCGGCACGTCCACGATGGTCACGGACGGGGAGTAGTACTGGGTGTAATTGGGATTCCCCTGCCCGGTGGCGATCAGCTGGACCTGCTCCGGGATGCGCACATTGTTCCGGTTCAGCGTGTAGGCCAGCCCGATGGCGCTGGAATCGTTGTCGCAGAAAATTGCGTCCGGCAGCGGGCCGTTGGCCAAAAACTCCTTGCCCGCGTCCGCGCCCTCCTTCACCGTGTAGCCGGTGGAGATCAAGTGCTCCGGCCGCAGCGTTAGATGGGCCTCATGGCACACCTCCAGAAAGCCCTTGGTGGAGCTGTTCATGGAAAAATAGGAGTTGTTCAGGGAGACGACACCAACGGAGCGCACCCCGCGCTCAATCAGATGGCGCGCCGCTTTGCGCCCCAGCTCCAGGTTGTCGATGGAGACGGTGTGGTACAGGGAGGACTCACGGTTGCTGATCACCGCCGGGATGGGCAGGGGATGCTTGTGGATATAATTCATGTCCTTCTCCGAGGCGTTGGCGATAATCACTGCGTTGTAGGTGTTCAGCTGGTACAGGCTTTTTTCTTTGTGCAGCTCATTGGACTTGTAGGGGCAAATCACAATGTTTGCCTTAAATTTCGACCGCAGCTTTTGCTCCTGGATTCCGCTTATAAACCGGCTCAGGAATGCGGAGCGGAAGTCGGATACCCAGTACACGCCGACGGTGAACACCTGCGCTTCCGTGCCCCTGAGGGCGCGGGCGGAGATGCTGGGTTGATAATTCAGTTTTCGCACAGCCTCCATCACCCTGTCGCGGGTTTGCTGCGAGATCTGCCTCTGATCCGCCTTCCCGTTGACGATGATGGAGACAGTGGTGGCAGAGACGCCTGCCATGGCCGCGACATCTTTTAAAGTGGACAATACTCTCTCTCCTTTTAGTAAAGCGTTAAACGTATAGGGATATCATACATCCCGGCCGGTGGATTTGTCAATAGATGGGGGATCAAAGAAAATTTCAAATGGATATTGACAGACGGGATATTGGGTGATATCATAAATCTAACGTTAAACTATAGCGTTAAACTACAACGAAAAACTTAAATCTTGCCAATGTAACCGGAAACGCCGCTGCACGATAAGGAGGGGGGGTGAGTCAGATAGCGGCACACAAAAAGGCAGGAGGGAAATGAAGGAAATTGAGAGGGGGATTACACAATGAACTTTTTAAAGAAGATACCTGCGGGAATCATGATCGTTCCCATGCTGCTCGCCACGGTCATCAACACAGTGGCGCCGGATCTTTTGAAAGCCGGAGGCATGTTCTCGGCACTGTTTTCATCCAACTCGCTGGCTACGCTGTCGGCGGCTATCTTTTTCTGCTGCGGCACCCAGCTGAAGCTCAAGGAGGCGCCCCAGGCCATCAAGCGCGGCGGCGTGCTGCTGATCACCAAGTTTGCGGTTGGGTTTCTGTTGGGCGTTCTGTCCGCCAAGCTGTTCGGAGCCGCCGGGTTCTTCGGAATCTCAGCGCTGGCCTTCTTTGCGGGTACCACCAACAGCAACGGAGGCGTCTACCTGGCGCTGACCGGAGAGTACGGGGATGAGATCGACTGGGGCGCCTACAGCATGCTGACCATCAACGACGGACCGTTCTTGTGCCTGGTGGCCCTGGGGGCCTCCGGACTGGCGTCCATCCCGCTTAAATCCATGCTGCTGGCCGTGGCGCCCATGCTGATCGGCGTGATTCTGGCCAACCTGGACCACAGCTTCCAGGAGTTCTTTAAGCCCGGCGTGTCCTTGATTCTGCCGCTAGTGGCATGGTCCCTGGGCGCCAGCATCAACTTGGGACAGCTCCTGACCGCGGGCTTAAGCGGAATTCTTCTGGGTGTGATCACCATCGTGGTGGGCGGCTTCTTCGGAATCCTGGCGGACCGGCTGATCAACCGCCGGCCGGGCTATGCGGGGATGGCCACGGCCACGGTTGCGGCCAACGCGGTTGCGACCCCGGCCATCGCTGCGGGCATCGACGCTTCCCTGACCGAGGCGGCGGCTATGGCTACGGCGCAGATCGCAGCGGCGGTGATCGTCACCTCCATCGCGGTGCCCTTTATCACGGTTCTTGTGCTCAACAAGTATGGCTGTCCCAAGTTTGACCGCGAGAAGTCCGCGGCGGCTGTGCCGGGGGCAGAGGCAGAGCGGGCGTAGTGCGAAGAGACAGGAGGCATTGAGATGACATTAATTAAAGGAAGCTTTTACTCGGAAGCCCTGGGCATGGAGACGGGATACATGGCGATTCTGCCGGACAAGCCGGTGGCGGACCAGAATCCGGACCGGAAATTCCCGGCGCTCTACCTGCTTCACGGGGGCATCCACGACTTTACGTCCATTGTCCGTGACACCGGCCTGGTGTCCATCATCCGGGAACAGTTTCCGGAGCTGGCCGTGATTATGCCCAACGGGGATTTCAGCTTTTACACGGACCACAAGGGCGACTACCGGTACGCATATCAGTTCCGGACCTACATATGCGACGAGCTGGTGGAGATCACGCGGACGTTGTTCCCGCTGTCCGACCGCAGGGAGGACACCTCTGTCTACGGCTGGTCCATGGGCGGCTTCGGCGCATTGACCGCGGGGCTCAACAACCCGGACCTGTACGGCTCCATCGGCGCCCAGTGCGGCATGGTGGACATTGTGTGGGCGGTACAGACCAGGGATTTCCTGCGGGTGAAGCACGGCAGAATGTTCGGCGAGCCGCCGCAGGTGGAGGGCTCCATCTACGACTTCCGCCATATGACGAGGGAGCTTGAGAAGCGGCAGGGGCCGAAGCCGCGCATCTTCCACTGCTGGACGACGGACGACTATCTGCGGGAGATCAACGAGCGGTTTCATGAGCACTGCAAGACGCTGGATCTGGACTACACGCACCTGGTAGTGCCGGGGGTGCACGGCTGGGGCGAGCACGACGCGGGACTGAAGGGCTTTATCACTTGGCTGGCCAAGGATTACTATGAGAGGAGGGATGGGGAATGTCTGTGATGACCTGCTATTATAAATCGGAGTATGTGGGGTTTGAGACCTCCTTCACCCTCATTCTTCCCCAGAAAAAGCACGTGCGAAGCGCGGCCTCACCGGAGCTGATAAAGGGCTCCTTCCGCCGGGATTACCCGGTGCTGTTCCTGCTGCACGACGAGGCGGAGGGGCAGGACGAGTGGATGCACATGACCTGCCTGTGCCGTTTTGCGGACCAGGTGGGCCTGGCCGTGGTGATGCCAAACTGCAACCGGTCCTTCTACTCCGACTATGAGGTTCGGGACAGCAAGAGCCGGGAGAGCGACACCGAGATCCAGGCGCTCCAGAAGTTCACGGAGCTGATGTACGAGAGCTATATCGTCCGGGAGCTGGTGCCCTACGTGCGGCGCATGTTCCCGGTGTCCGGGGAGCGGGGGAAGACCTTCATCGGCGGCAAGGGGATGGGCGGCTTCGGCGCGCTGAAGCTGGGCTTAAATCATCCGGAGCTGTTCGGCGCTCTGTTCAGCATCTCCGGCCTGGCCGACTTACAGTGGGCGATGGACCACCTGGAGGAGAAGAGAGAGCAGTTTGAGGCGATTTTCGGCGGACTCACGGCAACAGCGGGCGGCCCGGAGGATTTCGCGGGAGCGATCAGGCGCCTGTCGGAGTCCGGGGATCTGCCGAGGATCTATCTGGCGGTCAACTCCGGACATGTCTACGGGGAGTCCAACCGGAGGCTGCTGGCCTCGGTCCCCGGGGATCTGCCCGGAATGGTGGTGCGGGAGAGTGAGCCGGAGCTTGATTGGGAATATCTGGATAAGAGGACGCCGGAGATTTTGCGGTGGCTGACGGAGACATAAGTCCGTTCTATGCGTAAAAAGACAAGGAGCTTTAAATCTGTGTGAAAAGCAGATTTCGGGCTCCTTGCCTTTTTGATTGAACACAATCGGCCGCCAGGGCCGCCCATTCCTCCACGATTCAGAATTTCAATTTTTTTGATTCACCCACTTGACAAACCGTTCATCCCGCGCTATTCTGAGTATAACGATAAACTAAAACGTAAAACTACAACGCAAAACTAAAAAGAACCATTGCAATTCAGATCAAACAGTGAGAGAGGTAGAGGACGTGTTTTTCAGGAAAAAGCAGGAAAAGGCATACGGCAGCGGGCCAGGAAAGCCCATACGGATTTCAAGTGTGGAGTGGAGGGACGGACAGCAGTCGCTGCTGGCGACCCGGGTGAAGACGGAGGATATGCTCCCCATTCTGGAGAAGATGGACCAGGTGGGATATGAGTCCATGGAGATGTGGGGAGGGGCCACCTTTGACACGGCCATCCGCTATCTGGACGACGACCCGTGGGAGCGGGTGCGGGAGTTCAAGAAGCTGGTGAAAAAGACTCCGCTTCGCATGCTGCTGCGGGGACAGAACCTGGTGGGCTACCGGCAGTACCCGGACGACATTGTGGAGAAGTTCGTGGAGCGGGCCGCGGCCAACGGGATCGACATTTTTCTGGTGTTCGACGGCCTCAACGACGTGCGGAACACGGAGACGGCCATCCGGGCGGTGAAGCGCCAGGGCAAGCGTGCGGACGCAAATATCTGCTACACGATCAGTCCGGTGCACACAAAGGAAAAATATGTGCAGATCGCCAGGGATTACGCTGCGCTGGGTGTCAGTGCGATCCACATCGAGGACATGGCCGGGATGGTGGCGCCCAACGAGATCTTTGAGACCGTGCGTGCGGTGAAGGACGCGGTGGACCTGCCGGTTCACTTCCACGCCCACTGCACCGGCGGAATGGCGGACATCTGCTACTGGGAGGCCATCCGGGCCGGAGCCGACGTGGTGGACTGCGACGTGTCCGCCCTGGCGCTGGGAACGGCCCACCCGCCCGTTGAGAGCCTGCTCACGGCCCTCAAGGGCACGGCCTACGATCCAAAACTGGACATGGGGCTGTTGGGCGAGATCAACGACTATTTCCTGGAACTTCGCGGGAAGTATCAGGAGTTTACCAGCCAGTTTACGGGCGTGGACATCGGCGTGCTGAACCACCAGATTCCCGGCGGCATGATGTCCAACCTGGAGAGCCAGCTAAAGGGAATGAACGCCTACGGCCGGATCGGGGAGATCTTCGAGGAGGTCCACCGGGTCCAGAAGGATTTGGGCTACCCGCCGTTAGCCACCCCCTTCGCCCAGATGGTCGGCTCCCAGGCCACCTTCAATGTGATCCTGGGGGAGCGCTACAAGACCATCCCCAGGGAGGTGCAGGACTACATAAAGGGAATGTACGGCCGGCCGCCGGGGGAGATTGACGGGGAGTTAAGCCGCCGCGTGCTGGGGGACGGCCCCAGGAACACAGAGCGGCCGGGAAGCCTGATCCCGCCGGGCTGGGAAGCCCTAAAGCAGGAGCTTTTGGATAAGGGTCTGGCGCGCTATGAGGAGGATGTGCTGACCTACGCCATGTTCCCGCAGATCGGGGAGGCATTTTTAGAGAGACGTTACCGGAACGGTTGAGAGGAGATTATATGAGACAGGAAAATTCTGAGAAGACAAGGGAGGGGCTGGAGCTCCTCACCCAATTAAAGGAAAAACGCGGCGGCAGCCTGCTGGATTTCCACAAGCGCTGCGCCAACGATCCATTACTGCTAAAGGGCTTCAACAGCCAGTACGAAATGTGCAACGCTGAGGAGAACACGGCGATGCCGAGAAAGTACCGGGAGCTGGTGCTGATGGCCCTGGGCTGCTCCAAGGGGGTTCCCACCACGGTGAAAACCCACGCGAAACTGGCCCTGAAGCACGGGGCAAGCACCGATGAGGTGTCGGAGGTGCTGCGCCTGGTATTCTTCTACTGTGGCGCGTCGGAGCTGATCCCGTCGGTGGAGATTTTTGATCTGCTTGACGGCAGCGAGGAACTTTGAGGCGAAAGACAGGAGGCGTTGAGAGATGAGGACAATCCGAGAGATCAATGAAAAGGTGATAGCGGGCAGGAGAAAGACCATCGCCGTTGCGGCCGCGGACGACATGCCGGTTTTAGCGGCGGTGAAGGACGCGGTGGAGCTGGGGCTGGCGGCGGCTGTCCTGGTGGGCGACGAGGAGAAGATTCAGGCCGCCCTGGATGAGCTTGGCGTTCACTCCGACCAGATTGAGGTGGTCCACGAGCCGGACCGGAAAGCGGCGGCCGCCCGGGCGGTGGCGCTTGTCAGGGAGGGCCGGGCGCAGGTGCTGATGAAGGGCTTGATCGGGACAGCAGATTTCATGCGCGCCGTCTTAAACAAGGAGCGGGGACTGCGGACCGGCAGGGAGCTCAGCCACATGGCGGTGATCCAGGTGCCGCAGATGGACCGTCTGATCCTGATGACCGACCCGGCCATGCACATGTACCCCACCCTTGAGGAGAAGGTGAAGATTCTGGAGGCGGCCGGCGAGGTGTGCCGGGCGCTGGAGATCGAGGATCCCAAGGTCGCGGCGGTGTGCGCGGTGGAGGTTGTGAACCCGGCTATGCCGCCCACCATGGACGCGGCGGTGCTGGCGCAGATGAGCGCCAGGGGGCAGATTAAGGGCGTGACGGTGGACGGACCGCTGGCTCTGGACGTGGCGCTGAGCCCCGAGGCGGCGGCACACAAGGGCTTAAAGGGCCCGGTTCCCGGCCATGCGGACATTCTGCTCATGCCGAACATCGAGGCGGGAAACGTGATGTGGAAGACCCTGGTGTACATGGCAAAGGCCCAGATCGCGGGGACCATCGTGGGAGCCGCAGCGCCCATCGTGCTCACATCCCGGTCGGATTCGCCGGAGACCAAGCTCAACAGCATCGCCCTTGCGCTGCTGTTGGGGCAGAATGCGGGAGGAGAATGAGATGAAGGATAAAATTTTGGTGATCAACCCCGGTTCAACCTCCACGAAGGTTGCGGTGTTTAAGAAATTCAACAAGATGATCGAGGAGAGCATCGTCCACAGCAAGGAGGAGCTGGCCCCCTTTAAGCGGATTGCGGACCAGTACCAGTTCCGGTTGAGGGCGGTCTGGGAGATGCTTGAGGGGCAGGAGTTCTCCCTGGACGATTTGATGTGCATCTCCGCCAGGGGCGGCTTATTAAAGCCCCTCCCCAAGGGCGGAACCTACCTGGTCAACGACAAGATGTGCGAGGACCTGATCGCGGCCGAGCACGAGCACGCCTGCAACCTTGGCGCACTGATCGCCCGGGAGATTGGCAGAAAGCTAGACATACCGGCCTTCATCGTGGACCCGGTGATCATCGATGAGATGTCGGAGCTTGCAAAGCTCAGCGGGTGTGCGGGAATCCGTCGCAAGGCCATGTGGCACCCTCTAAACCAGAAGGCCATCGCCAGAAAGGTGGCGGCCCTGTCCGGCAAAAAGTATGAGGAGATCAACTGCATCGTGGCCCACATGGGCGGCGGAATCACCGTTGGGGCCCACGAGAAGGGACTGACCATCGACGTGAACAACGGCCTGGACGGCGACGGCCCCTACTCCCCGGAGCGCAGCGGCTCCCTCCCCAACGAGGCGTTATTGCGCATGGTGTTCGATGAGGGGCTTAGCAGGGAACAGATCATGAAGCGGATGGTGGGCGGCGGGGGCTGCGTCAGCTACCTGCACACCAACGACGCCAGAAAGATCGAGGAGCGAATCGACGAGGGCGACCAGGAGGCGAAGCTGATTTTCGAGGGTATGGCCTACCAGATCAGCAAGGAGATCGGCGCCATGGCCACCGTGCTCTCGGGCCATGTGGACGCCATCGCGCTGACCGGCGGCCTGGCCTACTCCCCCAGGCTCACCGCCTGGATCATGCACCGGGTGTCCTTTATCGCACCGGTGTACCTGTTCCCGGGCGAGGGGGAGATGGAGGCGCTAAACGAGGGCGCCAAGCGCGTGATGGACGGAACGGAACAGCCGATTATATACAGCTAAAGGAGATTGAATGATGGGAAAATTATTGAAGACAATGGATGGTAACGAGGCGGCGGCGTATGTCTCATACGCCTTTACGGAAGTTGCGACGATCTACCCGATCACCCCTTCCTCTCCCATGGCGGAGGTGGTGGACGTGTGGTCGGCCCAGGGCAAAAAGAACCTGTTCGGCCAGCCGGTGAAGCTGATGGAGATGCAGTCTGAGGCGGGGGCGGCCGGGGCCATGCACGGCGCGCTGGAGACCGGTGCCCTGGCGACCACCTACACGGCCTCCCAGGGGCTCTTACTCATGCTCCCCACCCTCTACCGGATGGCGGGCCAGCTTCACCCGGGCGTGCTCCACGTCAGCGCCCGCACCGTGGGAACCCACGCGTTCTCCATCTTCGGCGAGCACTCCGACGTCATGGCCTGCCGCCAGACGGGCCTTGCCATGCTCGCCTCCGGCTCCGTGCAGGAGGTGATGGACCTGGCAGGCGTGGCCCACTTGTCGGCGATCAAGGGCCGTGTGCCCTTCATGCACTTCTTCGACGGCTTCAGAACCTCCCACGAGATCCAGAAGGTGGAGGTCCTGGACTACGAGGATCTGGGAAAGCTTCTGGACCGCGAGGCCCTGGACGCCTTCCGCAAGCGTTCCCTAAACCCCGAGCGGCCGGTGATGCGAAGCTCCGTCCAGAACCCGGACGTGTACTTCCAGGCCAGGGAGTCCTGCAACCCCTTCTACGAGGCGCTCCCCCAGATCGTGGAGAGCTACATGAATGAGATCAACCGCCTCACCGGGCGCGACTACCGGCTGTTCAACTACTACGGCGCAGCCGACGCCAGGCATGTGATCATTGCCATGGGCTCCAGCGCAGGCGTGATCAAGGAGACGGTGGACTACTTAAACGCCAGGGGCGAAAAGACCGGATTTCTCCAGGTGCACCTCTACCGCCCGTTCTCCATCCAACACTTCCTCAAGGAGCTGCCAAAGACCGTGGAGAAGCTGACCGTTTTGGACCGCACCAAGGAGCCCGGCGCGCTGGGCGAGCCGCTGTACCTGGATGTGTGCGGCGCGTTAAACGAGGCGGGAAGAGAGATCGCGGCCTATGCCGGGCGCTACGGGCTGTCCATCAAGGACGTGACGGCCGACCAGATCGCGGCGGTGTTTGAGAACATGAAGCGCGAGGACACGAAGAACCACTTCACGGTGGGCATCGACGACGATGTGACCTTCACCTCCTTAAAGCTGGGTGAGCCCTTGGACGTGGTGGCGCCGGGGACTGTCAGCTGCAAATTCTGGGGTCTCGGCTCCGACGGAACCGTGGGCGCCAACAAGAATTCCATCAAGATCATCGGCGACCACACAGACCTGTACGTGCAGGCGTACTTCGAGTACGATACCAAGAAATCCGGCGGCCTGACCCGGTCCCACCTGCGGTTCGGCCAGGTGCCGATTATCGGAAGCTACCTGGTGTCCAAGGCGGATTTTGTGGCCTGCCACAACCAGTCCTACATCGACAAGTACGACATTGTACAGGAGCTGAAGCCAAACGGCACCTTCCTGCTCAACTGCACCTGGGACCGCGCCCAGCTGGAGGAGAAGCTGCCCGCGGCGGTGAAACGCTACATCGCAGAGAACGGCATCCGCTTCTACACCATCGACGCGGTACATATCGGCAAGGAGATCGGCCTGGGCAACCGGACCAACGCGGTCCTTCAGGCGGCGTTCTTTAAGCTGGCGGGCATCATCCCCATCGATGAGGCCGTGGACTACATGAAGCAGGCCATCGTCAAGTCCTACGGGAAGAAGGGCGAGAAGGTGGTGAACATGAACTTTGCCGCGGTTGACCAGGGAATCGGGCGCCTTATGGAAATCCAGGTGCCGGAGAGCTGGAAGGACGCGGTGGACGAGGCAGAGCCCGCGTGTGAGAATCTCCCGGAGTTCGTGCAGAACATCATGCGCCCCGTAAACGCCCTGCAGGGCGACAAGCTGCCGGTCAGCGCATTTTTGGGGCGCGAGGACGGCACAGTGCCGTTAGGAACGTCCAAGTTTGACAAGCGGGGAACCGCGGTGGACGTTCCGGCCTGGAATCCGGACCTGTGCATCCAGTGCAACCAGTGCTCCTACGCATGCCCCCACGCAGCGATCCGCCCGTTCTTAGTGAGCGAGGAGGAGGCCTCTGCACTTCCGGCGACCTTTGAGACTGTCCCGGCCAAGGGCAAGGGGCTGGAGGCGTACCGCTACCGCATGCAGGTGGATCCCATGGACTGCATGGGCTGCGGCGTGTGCGTGAACGTGTGCCCGGCCAAGGAGAAGGCGCTGTCCATGAAGCCCCTTGAGACACAGATGGCGGAGCGGGAGAACTGGGAGCATGCCCTGTCCCTGTCCGTGAAGAAGAATCCCCTCAACAAGGCCACCGTGAAGGGAAGCCAGTTTGAGCAGCCGCTTCTGGAGTTCTCCGGCGCGTGTGCAGGCTGCGGCGAGACGCCCTACATGAAGCTTCTGACCCAGCTCTACGGCGACCGGCTGATCGTGGCAAACGCCACCGGCTGTACCCAGGCGTGGGGCGCGGCGATGCCCAGCTTCCCCTACACCACAAACGCCGAGGGACACGGTCCCGCGTGGTCCAACTCCCTGTTCGAGAACAACGCGGAGTTCGCGCTGGGCATGGCGCTGGCCGAGAATCAGCAGCGCGGACGCCTGGCGGGCCTTCTTGACCAGCTAAAGGGGCTTGTGGTAGAATGTGAAGCCAGTGGCGTGAGAGCGCTTCTTGAGGCAATAGACGGGTGGTTTTCCACCTATGACGACGGGGAGGCAGGTCGTGAGGCCGGAAAGGCTCTGGCCGCAGCCCTGGAGGCGGTTAAACTTGAGGGCCCCGCGGAGGAGCTCCGCCTGGAGGTCCTGCATAACCGGGAGCACTTGACCAAGAAGTCCGTCTGGATGTACGGCGGCGACGGCTGGGCCTACGACATCGGGTACGGCGGCTTAGACCACGTGCTGGCCAGCGGTGAGGACGTGAATGTGCTTCTGGTGGACACGGAGGTGTACTCCAACACCGGCGGCCAGGCGTCCAAGGCCAGCCCCATCGGCGCAGTGGCGCAGTTTGCGGCCTCCGGAAAGAAGACCAAGAAGAAGGATCTGGGCTTATTGGCCATGTCCTACGGCTATGTGTACGTGGCCCAGGTGGCCATGGGAGCGAACCCGGCGCAGCTGGTAAAGGCCATGGAGGAGGCGGAGCGCTACAAGGGACCGTCCCTCATCATCGCCTACGCCCCCTGTATCAACCACGGGCTGGTGAAGGGCATGGGCTGCTCCCAGCAGGAGATGAAGCGGGCGGTGGAGTCCGGATACTGGAATCTGTACCGCTACAATCCGGATTTAAAGAAGGAGGGCAAGAACCCGTTCACTCTGGATTCCAAGGAGCCGACTATGGATCTGAAGGAATTCCTCATGGGCGAGGTGCGATTTGCCTCCCTCTACCGGACCTTCCCGGAGGAGGCCGAGAAGCTTCTCGCGGAGGCGGAGAGCTATGCCAGGGAGAAATACCTGGAGTACCGGAAGCTGGCGCAGTAGAAAAAAAGGAGAGACGCGATGTACGCAGATCGATTGTTAGAGGCAAAAAAAGACAGCGGCGGATTTTCAGTGGACTGTTATGTGATCAATGACGGGGCGGCCCTCAAGGCCGTCCGGAGGATGAGGGAGAGAAAGAGCGCGGTGCTGGATCCGGGTAAGGTCCTGGCGGTGGTCGACCAAACGGTCCCCTCAAACTCACCCCAGTGCTCCATGGAGCAGCGGGAGCTTATGGAGTTTGCCCGGGACATGGGTCTGGAATTCAGCTACGGGACCGGCATGTGCGGGCACCTGCTGCTGGACCGCATGCAAAGGGGCGGCCTGGCTGTGGGCTGCGACCCGCTTATAGCCATGGCCGGAGCGCGCGGAGCGTTAGGGATTTGCCTGGAGCCCGGGGAGCTCGCGGAGGCGCTTGAGAGCGGGCGCGTCCGCCTGGGCGGACTCGGAATGGGCGCAGAGGCAGCGCGCGGGGAAGCGGCCCCGGGCGGGGACTTTGCGGGCAACACAACACTCGCTTCCCGGATTCTGGCGGTCCGGCTTGCAGGAAAGCTTCCCGCAGGAGTCCAGGCCATGGACGCCGCGCTGGCGCTGGTCCGGGAGCTGACGCCCGCCGCTCTTTCCGGGCGGATCGTGGAGTTTGCCGGCGGGAGAGAGCTGTCGGAGGCGGACCGCATGGTGCTCTGCGCCGTGGCTGCCGCAGCTGGAGCGCGGTCGGCAATTTTTGGCGAAGGAGATGAGGGCGAGGCTGGAATTGAGACCGCTGCCGGGGCCTGCGCCCATACCCTGGATTTGTCCCAGGTGAGGCCCATGGCGGCTTTGCCCGGCGGCTTTGACCGGATCAGCGACCTCGCGGAGGTGAGTAATCACCCGGCCGCCGGAAACTGCCTGGCCGCCGGAAGACACCCGGCCGCCAGTCAGCCGCTGAAGGTGAGCAGCGTGTTCGTGGGAGGCGCCGCCGGTGGAAATCTGGAGGACATCAGGCAAATCGCGGAGGCGGTCAGAGGAAAAAAGGTAGCCTACGGACTCCGACTGTCAGTCGCCCCCGCCACCACGGACATCTACATAGAGGCCGCGGACCGGGGATATCTGACGGACATCATGGAGGCCGGTGGCCTGGTGTTAAACCAGTGCGCCAGCCCGGCGGTGCAGAGCCGGATTGGCGAGGGCGAGTACATGGTGTCCAACGACCTGTACAACAGCGCTGGCTACGCGGGCTCGCTGGGGGAGGGGATCTATCTGACCTCCACAGCCACCGCAGTGTCGTGCGCGCTCACAGGGCTGCTGAAGGGGGATGCGAGATGACAGACTGTTTTAAAGGGAAAATTTGGAAGTTCGGGGACGACATCGACACCGATATCATCATCCCCACCCAGCATCTGAACTATGAGACCATGGACGAGATCCGAAGCCACATGTTCGAGCCGCTGCGCCCGGAGCTTGCTGCGCTCATCGCGCCGGGGGACATCCTGGTGGCGGGCAACAACTTCGGCTGCGGCTCCTCCCGGGAGCAGGCTGCGGAGGTGCTGGCGGCCAGCGGTGTCCGCTGCGTGATCGCCAAGTCCTTTGCGCGGATATTCTTCCGCAACGCCATCAACAACGGCCTGCTCCTGATCGAGAGCGCCGACCTGCCCGACGAGGTGAAGGAGGGCGACGTGGTCACGGTGGAGATCAACCGGAGGATGTGCTGCAACGGCAAGGACTACAAGATCGGCCGGATCGCCGACAACCTGTACCAGATCATCATGGACGGCGGGCTTGTGAAGAGCGTCCAGAAGCAGAACGGGATTCGATAGGAGGGCGCGGGTATGGGACATACTTTGGCAGAGAAGATTATCATGAAAAATACAGGCCTCGCGGATGTGAGCCCGGGGGACCTGGTGGTGGTGAAGCCGGACTACGCGGTGGCCCACGACATATACACGGAGCGCCTGGGGCAGAAGTTCCAGGAGATGGGTTTTAAGGAGGTCTGGGACCCGGACCGTGTGGTGGTGATGCACGACCACTTAAATCCCGCCTGCCTGGACAGCGACGCAAGGAGCCTGTCGGCGGGCTACAGACTGGTGGAGCAGTACAAGATTAAACATTTTTATCCCACCGGCGGGATCGTGCACCAGCTGATCCCGGAGCTGGGCTACGCAAAGCCCGGCCGCCTCATCTTCGTGACAGACTCCCACACGCCCACCTACGGCGCGGTGGGGTGCTTCTCCACGGGGATCGGGTACACGGAGATGGCCTACGTGTGGGGAAAGGGGGAGCTGTGGCTGCGGGTTCCCTCGGCCATCAAGATCCAGATCGACGGGACGCTGCCGGACAACGTCTACGCCAAGGACATCATCCTGCGGGTCCTGGGGGATTTAAAGGCTGCGGGCGGCACCTACAAGTCCCTGGAGTTCACCGGTACCGCCATCGACAGCCTGAGCATAGACGGCCGCCTGACGATCGCCAACATGGTGGTGGAGTGCGGCGGCAAAACCGGGCTCTTCGCGGCGGACGAGAAGACGGCGCAGTACTGTGGCATGGACTACGAGGAGATCGCGTGGGTGAAGCCGGACGAGGATGCCCGGTACGAGCGGGTTCTGCGCTACCGGGCCGAGGATTTGGAGCCGGTGCTGTCCTGTCCGCCCTACGTGGACAATGTGAAGCCCTTGTCAGAGGTGGCGGGCACGAAGATCGATCAGGTGTGCCTGGGTTCCTGCACCAACGGGCGGCTGGAGGACTTAAAAGTAGCCGCGGACATCCTGCGGGGCAAAAAAATCAGCCGATTCGTGAAGTTTGTCGTGACCCCGGCCTCCAACTCCATCATGGAGGAGGCGATGCGGCTGGGGTACATCCAGGATCTGGTCCGGGCCGGGGCCATGGTGACGCCGCCCTACTGCTCCTTCTGCGAGGGCCGGACCATGGCGCTTCTGGGGGACAATGAGGTGATGCTCGGCACCAACAACCGCAATTTCCTGGGGCGGTACGGCTCACCCCTGGCAAAGGCGTATCTGGCCTCGCCCGCCGTGGCGGCCTACAGCGCTCTTGCCGGGGAGATCACAGGCAGTGATCCTACAGACACAATCAAATAATGGGGGATAATAGGATGAATAAAAAGGAACAGGTAAAGCTTCTGGGGATGGATTGGCCCTACTTTATCGGACTCTTGGTTTTGGTGGTTCTGGCCATGTACTTTAACTTCCTTCCGGGAAGTCTCGCCGGGCAGATTCCGCTTCTCCTGGTCTTCGGCGAGGGACTGCGGTTCGTGGGAGACCGGATCCCGATCGTCAAGGACTATCTGGGCGGCGGCTCCTGTGTGGTGCTGTTCGGCTGCGCGGCTCTGGTGATGTTCGGCATCATCCCGGAGGCGACGGCCTCAGCCACCAAGGACTTTATGAACAACCACTTTATCAACTTTGCGCTGGCGGCGCTCTGCTGCGGAAGCATCTTCGGCATGGACCGCAAGCTGTTGATCCGCGCCTCCCTCCGCTATATCCCGTGCATTCTGGGCGGTGTGGCGGTTGCCATGCTGCTTGCGGGCCTGGTGGGCTCCCTCTTGGGCTTTGGGATGCAGGAAGCCATCTTCTACGTGGCGCTGCCCATCATGGGCGGCGGAACCAGCGCGGGCGCGGTGCCCATGTCCCAGATGTTTGCGGAGGTGATGGGCAGAGACGCGGGCGAGATGCTGGCCCTCATGACTCCGGCCGTGGCCCTGGGCAATGCCTGCTCGATCATCGCTGGCGGACTCCTCGACAAGCTGGGGCGCGCGAAGCCGGTGCTGACCGGAAACGGGATGATCATGCGCGGGAAGGGAGAGGCCTACGCCGAGAAGGAGACGAAGAAGGCAGAGCCCCTGGCCGACTTATCCGTGTTTGCCACCGGAATGGCGGTTGCGGGCATGTTTCTGGGGCTGGGCCAGCTGATCCAGAAGGCGGTTCCCAGCGTGCACGCCTACGCGTGGATGATTCTCCTGATGGTGATCGTCAAGATTCTGGGGATTCTGCCGGAGAGCATCGAGGAAAAATGTGCGCTGTGGTACCAGTTCTTTATCAAGAATTTCACCAACGTGCTGCTGGCCGGACTGGGAATCGGCCTGATCAGCTTGAAGGCCGTGATCCCGGCCCTGACCCCGGTGTACCTGCTGCTTGTGATCGCGGTCGTGGTCGGCGCGGTGATCGGCGCAGGCGCGGTGGGCTACCTGGTGGGCTTCTATCCCATCGAGGCCGCCATCACCGGCGGACTGTGCATGTCCAACATGGGCGGCTCCGGCGATATCGCCACCTTGGGCGCTGCCAACCGCATGGAGCTCATGCCCTTCGCGGCAGTCTCCTCCCGCTTGGGCGGAGCGCTGATGCTGATTCTGGGAAGCGTGCTTCTGTCCCTGTTCGTGTAATTATTGCCATACAAGCGAAAAAAGATCCCTCTGAAACCAGTTGGTCTCAGGGGGATCTTTTTCTTCGGTTTTAAACCTCAACACCATAAAGCTTCACCAGCTCCGGCAGCACATTCTTCGGCTCGTCCACGATCACCACGTCCGCCAGATGGTCCATGTAGTGGTCCTGGCGGTGGATGATGGCCATGTACTTGCCCTCAAAGTAGCTGATGTAGTGGCGGAACACCTCGGAGTCCAGTCTGGTTCCAAGGAGCAGCAGCATGTCCGCCTTGGTGACCTCCTCCGTGGTCCGGGTCATCAGCTGGCTGTCCACCTGCTCGCCGAACAGGGAGACTAAAGGGCGCACCGGGATTCCGCAGGTCTCGCAGAGCGGAACGCGTTTGGACTCTGCGATGTAGGAGAGGGGGTACATCCGCTTGCAGCGGGGGCACTGGTTCTGTTTGATGCTCCCGTGGAGACTGATCACGTTGCTGCAGCCCGCGTCCCGGGCCTGCTCGTAAATGTTGCTGTCTACGATGTAGTGCAGCTTGCCTAAGCGCTCTAATGCCGCCAGGGCCGGACCGGACTTGGTGGGCTTCGGCGCGTGGAGGAGCATCTCCTTCTTGTAGAAGTCGAAAAACAGTTCCGGCCGGGTATTGTAGAAGGCGCTGGAGAAGATCTCGTCGGCGGAGTAGCCGTACTCGCGCTCGATCTCATAGTCGCGGGTCTGCTTCTTCACCCCGATGTAGCCGCCTTCCTCCATCATGCCGGAACCGCAGAGCGCCACCACGTAGCTGCTCTCGTCCAGATACCTCTTTAAATAGGATAATTTGCCATCCATGATCATACCTCCTTATCGCCGGAATCAAATGAAATCACTATAAAATGATTATACCATGGGGCGGGGAAAATCACAAAGCAATTCAGCACAATCTCAGTTTGATTTCATTGGGTATTTTTTATGTGGAATCGAGAAGAAAGAGGGGAAAGAAATTTATCCCATAAAAAGGAGGGGGCCGGCAAAAGGGGGATTTGCCGGCTTTGGGTATGAAAAGCTTTTTTATGTTGAAAAGGCGTTTGCCTTGTACGATTTATAGTATAGGGGATAATTGTGTCCAAATTTTGAGCGTGTCATAAAGAAAAAATAAAATTGCTAAAGGATTCTTTAACAACCGCAAAAGAAAGCGTAAAGCGGGGGGCGCGGGGCGGGCATTTGGCCCGCATCCCCTCACGCAATCCGCATTCCACCTTCTCTAGTCCCCGCTCACCGGCCGGATCACTCCGCAGCCGATCTTCTCCCCGGAGTTGCCAGCGGGCTGGGAGGTGAAGTCGTCCGCGCCGCTGTGGATCACCACGGAGCGGTTTATGATATCCGGGAGATTGAAGCGCTTGTCGTAGAAGCACAGCCACGCGTAGCCCTGGTTGGCCAGAAGCGGGGGCATGTCGCCTGCATGCCCGGGGTGGGGCATGCTGGTGGGATTGTAGTGTTCCCCGGTGTTGGCGAAGCCGTTCGAGCAGTCGCCGAACTGGTGGATGTGCATGGCGTAGAAGTCGGAGGAGCCCTCCTGGTCAATGTTTGGAAGGCCGAAAAACTCCGCCTCTACCAGGACGCCCCCGTATGGAGTCTCGTAAAATTTCACCAGCCCGCTGAGCTGGGGCGCCTTGGAGTTGCCGGTGACCCAGGCCATGGCCTGGGGCCGGTTCTGGGTCAACAGCTGGGTGAACGCCATTCTTGGCGTGATTTGATTGGTCTGCATAAAAACCTCCGTTTTGCCTGTCACCCTATCATATGCCGGGGGCCAGGCTGTTGCCCGCAGGATCGGCGGCGATCTGTGGCGAAGGTTTTTGCGGGGACGTTTTTATAACGCCCCGGTGACGGACTGGGGGATCACAAAGGACACAGCGCCCATGTAGCCGGGGGCCACCTCGTACTCGTCGAAGGTGATGACCAGCTGGCCCTGACCGTCAAAGTAGAAGCTCTCCGTGCCCTTTAGGCCGGTGAAATCCCACTCGGGCGACTCGCTGTCCAGGAAGTAGGTTTTGCTGTCGTCCTTCGCCATCTGCTCGCGCATCTGCTCCTTGATATTCTCGCTGATCGCGCTTAAGGTCTCCGGGTGATCCTTAAACAGATCCGTCAGGGTGATCACGTTCCCGGTGGATTTGTCCACGGTGAAAATCTTTACATACTGGGTTCCGCTGGCCATGGCCAGGGTGGTGTCGATTTGGATGGAGAGGTATTTGTCGCTGTCCGTCACCACCTTGTAGGTGGAGTCCATGGAGTAGTGCCCCTCGCCCTGGCTGGCGGCCAGATCGGACTCGTACTGTGCGATCAGCTCATCCGCGTACTCCTGGATGGATTTGTTGACTGCGGTCTCCTTGTTTCCGTCGATGGTCACCTGGGGCACATCGATCTTGGCCTCAAAATCCTTCGTCTGATCCTCGAAGGTGCGGAAGGTCACCACCTTGGCGATGGAGCCGATCACCGGCAGCTTCTCCATGGCGCTTGCGGTGGTGGGGTTCAAATTGGCCATCAGGGTGATTGCCACCATGGCGGCGGCAGCGGTTGCACCGGTTGTCTTCATAAGTTTCATCATCACATTCCCTCGTTTCTGCGTATTGTTTTCTCTCTTTGCCTGGTTGATTCCCTGTGTGATCCGCGCCTTAGCCTGCGGCGGCACCGGGATGTCTTTATATTCCTGTTTCAAATGGTCCATGACCGTTTTTTCGTCCTTATTCATCCTCCCTGCTCCTTTCCATAGTTTGCGTAGGGACCGGCTTCAAAGTCCAGCCGCAGCTTTTTGAGCGCGCGGTAGAGCCGGGCCTTAACGGTGTTCAGATTCTCGCCCATGGCGCTTGCGATGTCCTCCAGCCTCATATCTTCAAAATATCTCAGGATAATCACGGCCCTGCTGCGCTCGTCCAGGTGCGTCAGCATGTACTGCAGATCCACATTTTCGTAGCTGTCCTCCCACACGGCCTCCGGCACGGTGTCGGAGAGCTCCTCCTTCTTGCGTTTGCGGATCAGGTCCAGCGCCGTGTTGATCACAATCCGGTGGATCCAGGTGGACAGGTATTCCGGATTGCGGACATGCTTACAGTCCTTGATCGCCTTGTAGGCGCTCTCCTGCACGATGTCTAACGCGTCCTGTTCCTGCCGCACGTAGCTGTATGCCAGCCGGTAGTATGTCTCATAATTTTCCAGCAGCAGGCGTTCGACCTCTGCTTCCTGTTTGGAACCCATATGCGCTCCTCCTTTCCGTTCGTTCTGTCTGTTAGACGCATAAAGGCGGGCTAAAAGTTGCAGAATGAGAAAAATATTTTTATTTATTATATTACCCGGCCTCAAATAAAAAGCAACCGCCATTGTGTTTTGGCTCGAAAAATGATATATTGGTTGTATTGCTGCAGACAAAAGAGATCATGTTAAGAGGAGTACGAGATGACGGAAAAAAGAGGAGAAGACCACAAGGAGCATGCCCCCGGTGTGCGCCCTCCCCGCCAGATTACAGTGGATGAGACAAGAGGCGAGCGCGCCGCTGGCCGCCAGAGCCGTTCCCGGCGCTCGCGGGCCCGACGGTCGCCGGTGCTTCCGGTGATACTTGCGCTGGTGATCGGGCTTGCGGCCGGTTTCGGCGGCGGATATGCCAGATGGGGCTGGGAGCGGCCCTACACCGTGGACTTGAAGGCGGTTGAGGTGCCCAAGTGGGTGAAGCAGGATTTTATCCGAAAGAATATATTTTCCAGGCCGGATGTGCGGCTGAAACGGGTGAATAATATTGTGATCCACTACGTGGCGAACCCCGGCTCCACAGCGGAGAACAACCGGAACTATTTCGACAGCCTGGCGGACCAGAACCCGCAGGCGGGCGGAACCTCAGCCAGCGCCCACTTCGTGGTGGGCCTTGATGGGGAAGTGATCCAGTGTATCCCGGTCACCGAGATGGCCTACGCGGCCGCGCCGCGCAACGACGACACCATCTCCATCGAGACCTGCCATCCGGACGAGACCGGAAAGTACACGGACGCCACCTACGACTCGCTGGTGAAGCTGACCGCCGCGCTCTGCAGCCAGCTGAAGCTGGACGAGAACGATCTGATGCGCCACTACGATGTGAACGGCAAGGTGTGCCCCAAGTACTTTGT
This sequence comes from uncultured Clostridium sp., assembly GCA_900555045.1. GTDB lineage: Bacteria > Bacillota > Clostridia > Lachnospirales > Lachnospiraceae > Enterocloster. Next base: position 22,454 of record USJW01000021.1, read on the forward strand.
GGACGACGAGGCGGCCTGGAAGCAGTTCAAGAAGGATGTGAAGGAAGCGCTGAAAAACAAGACCTGGCTGGACGGGCCGGGGACAGTGGGAGCGTAAATCATTTTGTACAGATAAGGAAGGCCTGCCGGGCGTCCCTTTAAATGGGAGGCCGGCAGGCCTTTTGTCCACTTACATATTTATAATGGAAGGAACTCCGCCCTGCGCTTGTGGAACACGGTGTAATAGCTAAAGCCGCAGGCCTTCAAAAGCTCCCTGCAGCGCTCGAAATCGTAGCCCAGGTGCTCCGGCTTATGGGCGTCGGAGCCCACGGTGATGATCTCGCCGCCCAGCTCGCGGTAGCGGCGCAGAATCTCCTCGCAGGGATTGGGGTGGCCCAGCCCGTACTTGAAGCCGCCGGTGTTGCACTCCAGGCCTTTTCCTCGCTGGATTAAGGCCCTTAGTGTGTCGTCGATCACGTCTTTAAAGCGTTCGTAGCTGTACTTGCTGTTCTGATGGGGGGCGTAGCGGACCACATAGTCCAGATGGCCGAACACGTCGAAGCAGTCGAGGGTTCTGGCGCGCTCCAGGGAGACCTGGAAAAAGCGCGAAAACGCCGCCTCCTCCGTGCGCCCGTCCCAGAAGGCGCGGTCGTAGGGGTCCATGCGGTCGACGAAGTGGCTGGAGCCGATGATGAAGTCCAGAAAATCCCCATATTGGGCAACCAGAACGTCTAAGTACTCCTTTAAGTGGGACTGGAGCCCCAGCTCGACGCCGATGTTGACCCGGATCCGATCCCGGTACTCCTCGCGGATCTCTGCGAGCTCTTTCAGATAGGCGGGAAGGTCCAGCGTGAAATCCGTGTCGCAGAATCCGCTGTCATAGTCGTGGTGGTCGGTTACGCAGATTTCCGGCATGCCAAGGGCGATGGCCCGCTCCACCTGGTCCCGGACCGGCGCCTCGGAGTCGCCGGAAAATTCAGTGTGCATGTGAAAGTCACAGATCATTGTATATTCTCCTGAAAAATGTAAATTTTAAGTTGTAAGCCTGTATTACTTATACCACATGCAGAGCGGATTCGAAAGCGGATTTTTGTGCGCCTTGGCCTCCCTCCGGACATAATGTGCAGTCAAGCGCTCCCGGCGGATGGGGACACTGGCAGATTCTACCAGGGGACGGGTGGCAAAAACGCCTAAAACAGGGTTTTTGCCACATATAAAAGAGTTTTTACCTGAATAATTGTTTGAAAACCGGAAAACAATAAAAAAATAAAAAAGGACTTGCCATTTACAGCGAAATTGATTACAATATAGGAAGGTTGATTAATATTTAACAATAATATATTTTTTAACAATCTCAAACTAGGAGGAATTGAATCATGGCAGTAAAAGTAGCGATTAATGGTTTTGGACGTATTGGACGTCTGGCTTTCCGTCAGATGTTCGGAGCTGAAGGTTATGACGTAGTCGCAATCAACGATCTGACCGATCCGAAGATGCTGGCTCACCTGTTAAAGTATGATACCGCTCAGGGCGGATACGCTGGACATATCGGTGAGGGCCTGCACACGGTTGAGGCTGGCGAGGGCTGCATCATCGTGGACGGCAAAGAGATCACCATTTACAAAGAACCCAAGGCTGCTGACCTTCCGTGGGGCAAGATCGGTGTTGACGTAGTGTTAGAGTGCACCGGCTTCTATACCTCCAAGGATAAAGCGCAGGCTCACATCGACGCTGGCGCTAAGAAGGTTGTTATCTCTGCTCCCGCAGGCAACGACTTAAAGACCATCGTTTACAGCGTAAACGAGAACACCCTGACCGCTGAGGATACCATCATTTCCGCAGCTTCCTGCACCACCAACTGCCTGGCTCCGATGGCAAAGGCTCTGAACGACTACGCTCCGATCCAGAGCGGTATCATGAGCACCATCCACGCTTACACCGGCGACCAGATGATTCTGGACGGCCCGCACAGAAAAGGCGATTTGAGAAGAGCAAGAGCTGGCGCTGCCAACATCGTTCCCAACTCCACCGGTGCTGCAAAGGCGATCGGCCTGGTTATCCCGGAACTGAACGGCAAGCTGATCGGCTCCGCACAGCGTGTTCCGGTTCCGACCGGTTCCACCACCATCTTAACCGCTGTTGTTAAGAAGGCAAACGTGACCAAGGAAGAGATCAACGCTGCTATGAAGGCTGCTGCTTCCGAGTCCTTCGGCTACAACGAGGATCCGATCGTTTCCTCCGACGTAATCGGCATGAAGTACGGCTCCCTGTTCGACGCAACCCAGACCATGGTTTGCCAGATCGCGGATGACCTGTACGAGGTTCAGGTTGTGTCCTGGTACGACAACGAGAACTCCTACACCAGCCAGATGGTTAGAACCATTAAGTACTTCGCTGAGTTAGGCTAATCTCGCAGACGTTTCGCGGACACGCGAGACATCCATATGATTTTAAGTAGACTCATGAAAGGGTCCGGTCGTTTGGGCCGGACCCTTTTTATGTGAAACCCGGGTTGCCTTCCGCGGCGAGCGGATGAAGCCCCATTTTTAATACCGGAAAGGGGATTATAGACATGTTAAACAAGAAGACTGTTGACGATCTGAAGGATTTAAAGGGAAAGAAAGTGCTGGTGCGCTGCGACTTCAACGTGCCGTTAAAAGAGGGCGTGATTCAGAACTACAACCGCATCGACGGCGCCATTCCCACCATCAAGAAGCTGCTTGACCAGGGCGCAAGGGTGATCCTGTGCTCCCATTTAGGCAAGCCGAAGGGCCAGCCCCTTCCTGAGATGAGCTTAGCTCCCGTTGCCCCTGCTCTGAGCGAGAGACTGGGCGTTGAAGTTAAGTTCGTGGACGATCCCCAGGTGACCGGCGAGGAGACCAGAAAGGTTGCCGCTGAGCTGAAGGACGGCGAGGTTCTGCTGCTTCAGAACACCCGCTACAGAGTCGAGGAGACCAAGTACAAAGAGGGCGATGCCGCGACGGAAGCTTACGCCAAGGAGTTAGCGGACCTGTGCGACGGCGGCGTGTTCGTGGACGACGCGTTCGGAACCGCTCACAGAGCGCACTGCTCCAACGTGGGCGTTACCAAGTACACCAAGGAGAACGCGGTGGGCTACCTGATGCAGAAGGAGATCAAGTTCTTAGGCCAGGCCGTTGAGAACCCGGTTCGCCCCTTCGTGGCAATCCTGGGCGGCGCAAAGGTTTCCGACAAGATCAACGTGATCAACAACCTGCTCGACAAGGTGGACACCCTGATCATCGGCGGCGGCATGGCTTACACCTTCGCGAAGGCTCAGGGCCAGGAGATCGGCAACTCCCTGTGCGAGGAGGATAAGCTGGATTACGCGCTGGAGATGGTCAAGAAGGCCGAGGAGAAGGGCGTAAAGCTGCTGCTTCCGGTTGACCACGTTGAGGGCAAGGAGTTCTCCAACGAGACCGAGCACAAGGTAGTGGACGTGATCGACGCTGGCTGGTCTGGCTTCGACATCGGACCGAAGACCATCGCTCTGTACAAGGAAGCCTTAAAGGGCGCCAAGACCGTTGTGTGGAACGGACCGATGGGCGTGTTCGAGTTCTCCAACTTCGCAGAGGGAACCTTAGAGATCTGCCGTGCGGTTGCAGAGCTGGCTGACGCAACCACCGTCATCGGCGGCGGCGATTCCGTGAACGCGGTCAAGAGACTGGGCTTTGCGGACAAGATGACCCACATCTCCACCGGCGGCGGCGCTTCCCTGGAATTCCTGGAAGGCAAGGAGCTGCCCGGCGTGGCTGCTGCTGACAACGCCTAAAAGACGGCCGGTCGGCATATAATTTAGTGTGTATCTGCGGCCCCCTGAGATTTAAGGGGGCCTCTTAAGGACAATTCCACAGAGAAGGAGAAGCTTCAAAATGGCAAGAAAGAAAATTATCGCAGGCAACTGGAAGATGAACATGACCCCCACTGAGGCGGTTGCACTGGTGAACGAGTTAAAGCCCCTGGTGGTAAATGACGACGTGGACGTGGTGTTCTGCGTTCCGGCGATCGACATTATCCCCGCGATGGAGGCTGCGAAGGGCACCAACATCCAGATCGGCGCTGAGAATATGTACTACGAGGAGAAGGGAGCCTTCACCGGCGAGATCTCCCCGAACATGCTGGTGGACGCCGGCGTGAAATATGTGATCATCGGCCACTCCGAGCGCCGCGAGTACTTCGCGGAGACCAACGAGACCGTGAACAAGAAGGTGCTCAAGGCATTTGAGCACGGGATCACCCCCATCATCTGCTGCGGCGAGTCCCTGACCCAGAGAGAGCAGGGAATCACCATCGACTGGATCCGCCAGCAGATCAAGATTGCATTCCTTAACGTGACCGCGGACCAGGCCAAGACCGCTGTGATCGCCTACGAGCCCATCTGGGCCATCGGAACCGGCAAGGTTGCGACCACCGAGCAGGCCGAGGAGGTCTGCGCTGCGATCCGCGCCTGCATCGGCGAGATCTACGACGAGGCCACCGCTGAGGCGATCCGCATCCAGTACGGCGGCTCCGTTTCTGCTTCCTCCGCTCCGGAGCTGTTCGCCCAGGCCAACATCGACGGCGGACTGGTAGGCGGCGCTTCCCTGAAACCGGATTTCGGAAAGATCGTCAACTACAATAAATAAAATGCTGTGAGGCAAATGCTTCTCCGTCCGCAAACAGCCTGTTTTAAACGGCTTTTTGGAGGGAGGAGCATTTCCGTGTCTTTAGAAGGAGATATAAAAATGAGCAAAAGACCAACCGTATTAATGATTCTCGACGGCTACGGACTGAACAAGAACTGCGATCACAACGCGGTCTGCGAGGGCAAAACCCCGGTGATGGACCAGCTGATGAGCCAGTGCCCCTTTGTTGAGGGCCAGGCCAGCGGCATGTTCGTGGGACTTCCCGACGGCCAGATGGGCAACTCCGAGGTGGGACATTTGAACATGGGCGCAGGGCGCATCGTGTACCAGGAGCTGACCCGCATCACCAAATCCATCCAGGATGGGGATTTCTTCCAGGTTCCGGAGTTTTTGACCGCAGTGGAGAACTGCAAGAAGAATGATTCCGCGCTGCATTTATTCGGACTGGTGTCCGACGGCGGCGTGCACAGCCACAACACCCACATCTACGGGCTGCTGGAGCTGGCAAAGAGAAACGGCCTTAAAAAGGTGTATGTGCACTGCTTCTTAGACGGCCGTGACACCCCGCCGGAGTCCGGCAAGGACTTTGTGGCCCAGCTGGAGGCCAAGATGGCTGAGATCGGCGTGGGAGAGGTGGCTTCCGTGATGGGACGCTACTACGCCATGGACCGCGACAAGCGCTGGGACCGCGTGGAGCTGGCCTACAACGCGCTCACCAAGGGCGAGGGAAACACCGCAGAGAGCGCTACCGGCGGAATCCAGACCTCCTACGACAACGGCAAGGCGGATGAGTTTGTGGTTCCCTTCGTGGTTGTGAAGGACGGCAAGCCCGTTGCCACAATTAAGGATAAGGACTCCGTGATTTTCTACAACTTCCGCCCGGACCGCGCCAGAGAGATCACCCGCGCGTTCTGCGACGACGCCTTCGACGGCTTTGCGAGAGCCAAGCGCCTGGACCTGGTGTACGTGTGCTTCACCGACTACGACGAGACCATCGCCAACAAGCTGGTGGCCTTCAAGAAGGAGGGAATCACCAACACCTTCGGCGAGTACCTGGCTGCCCACGGAAAGACGCAGGTCCGCATCGCCGAGACCGAGAAGTACGCCCACGTGACCTTCTTCTTCAACGGCGGCGTTGAGGAGCCCAACCCGGGCGAGGACCGCATCCTGGTTCCCTCCCCCAAGGAGGTTGCCACCTACGACTTAAAGCCGGAGATGAGCGCGCCGCTGGTGTGCGACAAGCTGGTTGAGGCGATTAAGTCCGACAAGTACGACGTGATCATCATCAACTTCGCCAACCCCGACATGGTGGGACACACCGGCGTGGAGGATGCGGCCATCAAGGCCATCGAGACCGTGGACGCCTGCGTGGGCCGCGCGGTTGAGGCCATAAAGGAAGTGGACGGCGTAATGTTCATCTGTGCGGACCACGGAAACGCGGAGCAGCTGGTGGACTACGAGACCGGCGAGCCCTTCACCGCTCACACCACCAACCCGGTTCCCTTCATCCTGGTGAACGCGGATCCGTCCTACAAGCTGCGCGAGGGCGGCGCCCTGTGCGACATCGTTCCCACCCTGATCGAGCTGATGGGAATGGAGCAGCCCAAGGAGATGACCGGCAAATCGCTGTTGGTTAAATAAACGGCCTGCAGAATTTTTCCGTATGCAGAAAACATAGCCGCGCCGCAAAGGAATTCACCCCTTTGCGGCGCGGCTGCGTTTCTGCAGTTTCATTCATTTTTCCCGTTGGCTGATTTTTTTCGGCCGGGTCTGCGAGAGTGGAAATCCCAGGAAAGAAAAAAACGGATCAATTTCAGGATGCCCACGGTTCCACCCAGGGCGCAGGCCATGATGACGGCGACCATTCCCAACTGTCTTATCTGCTCTGCCAATAGTGCCATAAAAGTACTCCTTTCATTTATCTATGGGTGCGGGGGAAGGAAAGCTGCCACGGCAGCACCTCCACACCATGTTCACGGGTGAGACTGTCCTTTATAGCAACATAACGAAAATAAATATACATGTGTTGAATATCTTTCACACTTATAGTATAATCAGAACAGGCCGCCGCTTCAACCGGCAATGTGGCGGAGAATGCAAGATAATAAACACAAAGTGGAAATATGTTTGCGATGTATCAGGTTGAGACAGATTGTCGAAAGGCGGTGGGGGAGATGCGGACGGATGGGCGGGTGCGCTACACGCAGATGGTGATTAAGGACAGTTTTGTGAAATTGTTGGGAGGGAAGCCGGTCAATAAGGTGACGGTGAAAGAAATCTGCCAGCTGTCCGAGATTAACCGGGCCACGTTCTATAAACATTACAGTGACGCCTACGATCTGTTGGAGAAGCTGGAGCAGGAGTTTTTGGCGGAGCTGCGTGTGACGGTGGAGGAATCCAGGGAAAAGGGCTTCCGGCATGTTTTTGCGCTTATTCTGGAGCGCATGAAGGCCAGCGGTGAGGTCTACCGGATTCTCTCTTCGGAGAATGGGGATAAAAACTTTCAGGAGCGGGTGTTTGCCCTGGGATACCAGTACATTGAGATGGACACGGACAAACAGTTTGAAACGCTCTCACCGGTCCAAAAAAAATGGCTGTACTATTTTCTGGCCAGGGGCTGCAGCGGGATTTTGGGGCAGTGGCTGGCGGACGGGATGGGTGATCCTGTTGAGGACGTGGTGGATTTCGCCGACCGGCTGATCCAGAATACGCTCAACACGCTCAATTCGCTTTAAAGAAGCAGCTGTACCGCATTCGTGGACACAAAAAAGCGGCCGCCGGAGGTTTTCCCTTCAGCGGCCCTTTGAACCATACAAATTGGTTTTTATATTATGAGTGGTGCGCAGCCAGCTCCATATTCTCGGAGGGCAGTTCCTGTGCGGCCACTTTTTTTGCGGCCTTTTTCGACTCGGACTTTTTGTCCGGGATGCTGCCGGATAGGCGGATGGCCGCTTTGGCGCAGGCCGGGCCGACCATCTCGTAGAGGATTCCGCTGGAGAGAATGATCGTGGAGAGCATCTCGCCGCTGGCGGCCGGAAGCATTCTCTGGCCCAGCACCGCAAGGCCGATGGACACGCCCGCCTGGGGGATTAAGGCCAGGCCGAAGTATTTCTTCACCTCAGGGGTGGCGTGGGTCAGCCACGCACCTAAGGAGGAGCCTAAGTACTTGCCGACGATCCGGACCAGGAAGTAGATCACACCCACGAAGCCGGCGCTCACCAGGCTGGGGATGGAAAGCCGCATGCCGGACAGCACGAAGAACATCACGAGTAACGGGGGGGTGAACTGGTTCAACTGCTTGAACAGGTGCTTGTTTCCGCTGGTGTTGATGTAGATGGTGCCGGAGGCCATGCAGGCCAAAAGCGGCGAAACGTTCATGGTGGAGCAGATGCCCGCCACGCCCATGATGCAGACGCAGGCCAGAACCAGGCTGTGGTCCTTGCTGCGGCGCTCGTGGATCAGCTTGCTTAAAATCCAGCCGCTGACGCCGCCGATTAAGAGCGCCAGGAGATTGAAGCAGATGGGCAGGAGCAGCTGCGTCATGTTTATGCCGCCATCCCCTGCGGTTGCCTGCACAAAGGCCGCACAAACGCTGAAGGCGATGAGGGCCACGGCGTCGTCCAGAGCCACAACCTGAAGGATGGTGTCCACGAAATGACCCTTTGCCTTGTACTGGCGGATGGTCATGATGGTGGAGGCCGGGGCGGTCGCACAGCCGATGGCGCCCAGAAGCAGCGAGAACGGCAGGGATAAGCCCAGAAGCAGCATCACGATGGTGATCAGCACGCCCGCGGTCAGGGACTCGAACAGAGTTAAGATGACCACGGCGATGCCGCTCTTTTTCAGAGCCGACAGCTTAAAGTATTTGCCCACGCCGAAGGCGATGAAGGCAAGCGCCACGTCCGTGATGAAATCCATCTGGGCGATGTACTCCTGCGGGATTAGGTGCAGGCACCAGGGACCGATCAGCACGCCGGACAGGATGTAGCCGGTGACATTCGGCAGGTGCGCCAGCTTGGTCAAGCGGGTAAAAAGGAAACCGGAGATCAGCATAATCGCCGTTGTAAGGATGATTCCGGATCCGTGAAGATTTAATAAGAGTTCAGACATTTCATACTCCCCTTTCATTATGTAAGTGTTTGCAGCCCAAAGCCGTGTACATGTGAAATGCTGGAGACCGGGCGGCGAGTTGTCCCGCCAGCTGGCTTCCAACACTTCACACATAAACGGCTTTTATCCGCGTTTCCCCCGTTGGAGCGCGGGCTGTTTCTTTGTTTTGCTTGATTATAGTAGCGTTTGGTGATAAAATCAAATGATATAAATTGATTGGGATATAAAAAATATTTATGTCGCTAGGGAGGACAGGGATGTTTGACGCAAAGGCAAATACGCTTCTGGCGGTGGTCCAGACGGGAAGTTACACGAAAGCTGCGGCGAAATTGAATCTGACGCAGCCAGCGGTCAGCCATCACATCCGGCTGCTGGAAGAAGAATTCGGTATAAAATTGTTTTATAGAGATAAAAATAAATTGAAATTAACGCCGCAGGGGAAAATTCTCGTACAATACGCCCGGCGCGCGGCGGCCATCTACGCCAACGCCTGCCAGGCGCTGGAGGACAGCAGGACCGGGTCCGGGCATCTGAATGTGGGGATCACGCCCACCGCGGGCGAGACCATTCTGCCCCAGGTGATGGCCACCCTCTGCAACGAGAACCCCAAAATACATATAAACATTTCTATGAACACCATTCAAAAAATTTATAATCGTCTCAAAACATATGAGCTTGACTTTGGGGTGGTGGAGGGCGCGCTGCCGGACGAGAGCCTGGTCACCACGCCGCTTGACACGGATTACCTCTGCCTGGCCGTCTCCCCGGTGCACCGCCTGGCCAGAGCCAAGACCGCCTCCGTGGAGGACATCCGCCACGAGAAGCTGATTCTGCGCAGCCGCAGCGCCGGGACCAGGCAGCTGTTTGAAAAGCACCTGGCGGCCAGGGGGATGACGCTGGACGGGTTCAACGTGATGATGGAGCTGGACAACGTGGCCATGATCAAGGAACTGGTGAGCATGGACTTGGGAATCACGGTGATCGCGAAAAGCGCCTGCCGCGAGGAGGCGGCCGCCGGGCGGCTGGCCGTCATTCCCATCGAGAACTCCAGCATGGTCCGCCAGATCGACATCGTATATTTGAAGGATTTCATGCACCCGGAGATCGTGGAGGAGATCCGGAAGATCTACGAGCAGCTGCGCGGAAAGTAGCCGCATGGAAAGTGACAGAATTGGCTTCCATTTTGGGCTAAAATAAGCTAGAATAGAAGGAGCTATGCACCTGAAAGGATTATTTGGATGAGTATTACCATTTCATTTACAATGGAACCGAGGATGAGCTTAAAGGGCGTCAGGCCCTGGGACGCCGAGCAGACCGCGGGGTTCGCCAAGAGCCTGGCGAAGGAGCTTGGCTACCACTGCGACGTGATCTCCGGTTACGTGATCTATCAGCTGTGCCCGGAGGGCTTTCTGTGGATGACCTGGAAGGAAAAGCAGCTGGTGGGGGACTGCCAGACCAACATCGCGGGGCCGGGGTTTCACGCCGCGGTCATCTATTTCCTGGAGCTGTACGCGGCGAGGGGAAATCTAAAGCTCTCGGTGAAGGATCCCACCGGCTTTTACGCGGACCGGAACTTTGAGCGCATGCGCAGGGAATACTTCTACGGGTGGTTTAAAAAGCTGCTCCACGCGGTGGTCTCCCAGCCCGGCGCGGCGGACGGAAAGCTGGTCTGCTGGCCCTCGGATTACTACCTCCCCGAGGAGGTGCCGGGGATTGTGATGACCCACATCCGCGGTTTTGGCTTTCTGGAGCTAAAAGGGATTGTTCAGTCCGGGCTCACGAACTCCTTCGCGAAGGACTTTTTTATCTGGTGCAGCGAGGAGAAGGACGCCTGGTATTTTCGAAACTGTGCGCTGGTGCTGTTAAACCAGCAGTGCTATTTTAAGCCGTCCTCCCGCAGCAATGAGGACGCGCTGATCAACCGCGAGATCATCCGCCTGTTGGAGAAGACGCTGGAGATGGACCGGAGGGTGCCGTTCCCGCTGGATGAGTACCGGGAGGTGTGCGCCCTGGACGGACACGCGCCGGTGAACCTGGACGGGGTGAGCCCCATGGTTGAGGTGCAGCCCCTGGGGTGCAGGCGCGGCCTTTTGTACCGCACCATCGGCTGCATGCGCTTTGCGGTGCCCGGGAGCTTTCTCTACGACCTGCGGACCCAGGGAAACGCGGAGCGCTACTATGACGAGGAGGACGGGGCGTGGCGCGAGTACTACATCTGTGCGGTGAAGACCGAGGAGGAGGCGCAGATCCGCCAGGAGCCCTTCGGCCGGGAGACTGTGCTGCGGACGGAGGAGTTTGTGTCCGGAAAGCTGCGCGGAAAGATCGCGGTCTATAAGCCCGGAAAGCGGCTTCTCCCCGGAAAGCCTGCCGTCACCAAGGCGGTGTTAGTGGGCGAGAGCCTGGCCTTTGAGCGGCCGGAGGCGCTTCCTGCGGGGGAGCGGGCCGAGGAGACCTCCTACACGATCGCGGCCCAGATCGCCTACAAGAATCAGCTGACCATCGTCAGCATAAGCTCCGGCCAGGCGGTGGACGACGCGTGGGCGATGGATCTGATCCGCAGGGTCGAGGCGGTGGAGTGATATTAAATAAAGAAGAGTTACAGGAGAGAGCAGTTGTGAGTGCCAATACGGAGAAGAAGGGCATGCGGACCAAGCAGCTTTTGAAGCGGTTCCTGCCTTATTATGGAAAATATAAACGGATTTTGTTTTTTGATTTGCTGTGCGCGTCGCTTACCACCATCGGCGAGCTGGTGCTGCCCATGATGTTGCGCTACATCACCAACGAGGGCATGCGGGACTTGGCTTCCCTGACGGCGCAGACGGTGATCAGCATCGGCGCGCTGTACCTGGTGCTGCGGATTATCGATTCTCTGGCCGCCTACTACATGGCTTACACCGGCCATGTGATGGGCGTGTACATTGAGACGGATATGCGCCAGGACGCCTTCGAGCACCTGCAGCGGCTGTCCGATCGTTATTACAGCAATACCAAGGTGGGACAGATCATGTCGCGGATCACCAGCGACCTGTTCGATGTGACGGAGTTTGCCCATCACTGCCCGGAGGAGTTCTTCATCGCGGCTTTAAAGGCAGTGGTTTCCTTTGTGGTGCTGGCCCGGATCAATCTGGGGCTGACACTCTTAATATTCGCCATGATCCCCATCATGGTGGTCTCCTGCACCTGGTTCAACATGAAGGTGAAGCAGGCGTTCCGCAGGCAGCGCAACCAGATCGGCGAGCTGAACGCGCAGATCGAGGACACGCTGCTGGGCAACCGGGTGGTTCGCGCCTTCGCCAACGAGCCGGTGGAGATCGAAAAATTCGGCAAGAGTAACCGGGACTTCATGAAGATCAAGAAGCACGCCTACCGGTACATGGCGGCCTTCCAGGTGACCACAAGGTCCTTTGACGGGATCATGTACGTGCTGGTGATCGTGGCCGGCGGTATCTTCATGATCAAGGGGAAGATCGAGCCCGGCGACCTGGTGGCCTACACCATGTATGTGACCACGCTGCTGACCACGATCCGCCGCATCATCGAGTTCGCGGAGCAGTTCCAGCGGGGTATGACGGGAATCGAGCGGTTCGCGGAGATTATGGACGTGGTGCCGGATATCCGGGACGAGAAGGGGGCGAAGGAGCTTCGGGATGTGAAGGGCTCCATCTGCCTGGACCATGTGAGCTTCGAGTACCCGGACGACCACAACCCGGTGCTGGAGGACATCTCCCTTCAGATACGGCCCGGGGAGAAGGTGGCCCTGGTGGGGCCCTCCGGCGGAGGAAAGACCACCCTGTGCAACCTGATCCCGCGGTTCTACGACACCACCTCTGGGACCATCTCCATCGACGGGCAGGACATCCGCAAGGTGACCCTAAAGAGCCTGCGCTCCAGCATCGGCGTGGTGCAGCAGGACGTGTACCTGTTCTCGGGCTCGGTCTATGAGAATATCAGCTACGGCCGCCCGGGGGCGTCTAAGGAGGAAGTGATCGCCGCGGCCAAGCTGGCCGGAGCTCACGAGTTCATCGAGGAGCTGCAGGACGGCTACGACACCTACGTGGGCGAGCGGGGCGTGAAGCTCTCCGGCGGACAGAAGCAGCGGATCAGCATCGCGCGGGTGTTCTTAAAGAACCCGGCCATCCTGATTCTGGACGAGGCCACCTCGGCGCTAGACAATGAGAGCGAGTACCTGGTGTCCAAATCCTTAGACCAGCTGGCAGTGGGGCGCACCACCCTGACCATCGCCCACCGGCTGACCACCATCCAGGGAGCCGACCGGATTCTGGTGCTCTCCGGCAACAAGATTGTGGAGGAGGGCAACCACCAGGAGCTCCTGGCATTGAAGGGAATGTATTACCAGCTCTATACCACGGCCAACCGGCTGAACCAGGGGATATAGAGAGGGAAGTCAGTGATAGTGGGACTGAACATTTACGTCAATTTAAATTAAGGAGAATAGAATTTATCATGAGAGTAGCGATTGTTGCGGACAGTAACAGCGGAATTACCCAGGACCAGGCGGAGGAGCTGGGGATACAGATCCTCCCGATGCCGTTCATGATTGACGGGGAGACCTATTTCGAGGGGATCGACCTGACCCAGGACGAGTTTTACCGGCGGATGGAGGCCGGGGCGGACATTTCCACCTCCCAGCCCTCGCCCAAGGCGGTGACAGACTTATGGGACAGCCTTTTAGAGGAGTACGACGAGATCGTGCACATCCCCATGTCCAGCGGGCTCAGCGGGGCGTGCCAGACGGCGCTCATGCTGGCGGAGGATTATGACGGCAGGGTTCAGGTGGTGAACAATCACCGCATCTCCGTGACGCAGCGCCAGTCCGCGCTGGACGCCAGGGACCTGGCGGCCAGGGGGTACAGCGCCGCGCAGATCCGCGAGATTTTAGAGAGGACCATGAAGGAGTCCATCATCTACGTGACACTTGACACCTTAAAATACCTGAAGAAGGGCGGGCGGATCACGCCTGCGGCCGCGGCCTTGGGCACGCTTTTAAAGATCAAGCCGGTGCTCTGCATCGACGGGGACAAGCTGGACGCCTTCTCCAAGGCGAGGACCATCAAGCAGGCCAAGGCCACCATGACCGCAGCCATCGCCCATGACCTGGAGGAGCGGCTTCACGACAAGGAGGCAAAGCACACCTACCTGCAGTTCGCCCACACCCAGAACGAGGAGGCGGTGAAGGAGTTCATGGACGCCATCCAGGAGCTTTACCCGGGAACACCGGCACACATGGACCGACTGCCGCTCAGCATCGCCTGTCATTTAGGGCCGGGCGCGCTGGCCATCGCCTGCACCAAAAAGCTTGAGGAGCTGGAGTAATTGGGAAAAAGTAAGTTATTGGAAAAAATTCGTGCATACGGAATCAGCATGCGTCTACCCCTGGCGGCGATTGTCATCGTCCTGGGGGTGGTGCCGCTTATTGCCCAGGGAGAGGTGATGCTGGGGACGTTCCGGCAGAGCCAGCTGGACGCCAGGAGCATCGAGATCCAGAGCCAGTGCGTGATTTTAAGCAATAAGATGACGCGGTTCGGCTACATGGCGGCGGGCGGCAAGGAGAACTACCAGATCGACGCGCAGATGCAGGCCATCGCGGACATCTACAACGGGCGCGTGGTGCTGGTGAACCGCAATTTCAGGGTGGTGAAGGACACGTTCAACCTGGCAAACGGGAAGTTTTATATCTCGGAGGAAGTGATCAAGTGCTTCAAGGGGGAGAACAGCAGCCACTATAACCGGAAGATGCAGTATTTTGCCCAGACCATCCCGGTCTACGACCCGCTCTCGGAGAAGAGCATCGACGGGGTGATCGTGGTGACGGCATCCACGGAGAACATCAACACCATGATGGACCGGATGGAGGGAAAGTCAAACTTCTTCCTGATGGTGGCCATGGTCATCCTGGTGGTGCTGGCCTTCGCGCTGGCGTACATGGTGCTCAGCCCCTTCAGGCGGCTGCAGAAGGCCTTTGACCGGGTGGCCCAGGGGGATCTGGAGGCGGACATCACGGTGGACACCTACCGGGAGACCAGTCTGCTCAGCCAGGCGGTGCAGAAGTCGCTGACCAAGCTAAAGGCGGTGGACCAGTCGCGCCAGGAGTTTGTGTCCAACGTGTCCCACGAGCTCAAGACGCCCATCACCTCCATCCGGGTTCTGGCGGACTCGCTGATGGGGATGGAGGACGCGCCGGTGGAGTTGTACCGGGAGTTCATGGCGGATATCTCCGACGAGATCGACCGGGAGAACCAGATCATCGAGGACCTGCTGACGCTGGTGAAGATGGACAAATCGGCGGAGAGCCAGATCCACATCGCCCAGGTGAACATCAACCGGCAGCTGGAGCAGATTTTAAAGCGCCTGCGCCCCATCGCCAAGCGGGGGAACGTGGAGCTGATCTTAGAGAGCATGCGGGAGGTTACGGCGGATGTGGACGAGGTGAAGATGTCCCTGGCCATCACCAACCTGGTGGAGAACGCCATCAAGTACAACGTGGATTCCGGCTGGGTGCGCGTCACGCTGGACGCGGACCACAAGTATTTCTACATCAAGGTGGCGGATTCCGGGATCGGGATTCCGGAGGACTCGCTGGACCACATCTTCGACCGCTTTTTCCGGGTGGACAAGGCGCGCTCCAGGGAGGTGGGCGGCACCGGCCTGGGCCTTGCAATCACCAAGAACGTGGTGCAGCTGCACCACGGCGTGATCGACGTGGAGAGCGTGATGGGCGAGGGGACGACCTTTGCCATGCGGATTCCGCTAACCTATATCGCGAGACAGGAGGCCAGACCATGAGAGGACATGAGAGATGGGCTGCCCCGTTCAAATATTTGCTGTGCGCCGTTGCCATGTTCGCAGTGCTGCAGCTCTCGGGCTGCCAGCAGTCGGAGGCGAAGGAGGAGACGCTGGAGAAGGGGGAGTACTGGGTGTACTACTTAGATTCCTCCATGACCCGGCTGGCCCCCAGGGCCTACCGGCCCGCCGCCACGGACACGGACGGCATCATCGGGGAGCTGATGGAGCAGTTTTTGAAGGTTCCGGCGGACGTGGACAGCCAGCCGGCATTGTCGGACAAGGTGGTCTACCAGCACTTTACCAGGAAGGACCAGGTGCTGTACCTGTACTTTGACGCGAATTACAGCAGTATGAAGCCGGAACGGGAGATTTTGTGCCGCGCCGCGCTGACCCGGATGCTGACCCAGGTGGACGGGGTGGACTACATCAATATCTACAGCGCCGACCAGCCGCTTATGGACCGCAGCGGGAATCCGGTGGGGATGCTCTCGAACAGCGATTTCATCCTCAACACCAGCAACGTGAACGCCTACGAGAAGACGGAGCTGGCCCTGTATTTTGCCGACGAGGCGACTGGGAAGCTGGTGAAGGAGACCAGGGAGGTGGTGCACAACATCAACACGTCCCTGGAGCAGCTGGTGGTGGAGCAGCTGATCGCCGGGCCGGAGGAGGAGGGGCACGCCGCGACGCTGCCGTCGGAGCTAAAGATTTTGAATTTGACAGTGAACGACACGGTGTGTTATATTAACTTTGACTCCACATTTTTGGATATGAAACCGGAGTTGAACGAGTATGTTCCGATCTATTCCATCGTGAATTCGCTCTGCGAGCTGACCACGGTCACAAAGGTGCGGATTCTGGTGAACGGCTCCCAGGACGCCATGTTCCGGGACGTCGTCTCGTTAAACACCGCCTTTGAGCGGAACGAGGAGTATATTGAGGAAAACGGGAAAGGGGAATAGCGATTAAACGGCCGCTTCTTGGATTAGCAGGGAGTTTCGTACTTGGAGAGGTATTGGCTCTGCTGGATGTGGCTGCGGACCGCAGGAGAATTCTTGCTCTTTTTGTGTTGGCACTTGGGGCAATGATTTTTGGCGGAATACGGATGACAGAAAAACAGATTGCAAAAGCCGGAGGCGGAGCGCGAAGCGCCCCGAGGGCCGGTTTATGGCAGAGCAGAGGCACGGTTGTGCTTCTGCTTTTTTTGGCTGTCTTTTTCCTGGCCGGATTCTGGCGGGCGGAGAGCGTGAGGGGAAGGCTGGAGCGTGAGGCGGAGTGGGCTTGCCGGGTGGAGGGTGTGAAGGTGACGGCGAGGGGGAGCGTCTTGCGGGCCACGGAGAAGGATGGGAAGCTGGAGCTCTGGCTTCGGGAGGTCCACGCCGAGGTGGGGAACGTGAGCGGGGAGCTTGGACAGCTGGTGGTGTACGGGGAGGGGGAGATCTCTGGGATCGGCATGGAGGTGCGGGTGAGGGGGACGCTGGAGGCCGTAGAGGAGGCCACAAACCCGGGACAGTTTGACTTCGCCCGCTACTATCGGTCCAAGGGGACGGCCTGTCGGATGTACGGGGAGACCATGGAGGTGGAGAGTGATCAGGTGGTGCCGTATCTGGAGGGGATCCGGCGGCTCCGGGCCTGGTGTGGCGGCGTGCTTCGGCAGGTCTGCGCGCCGGAGGACCTGGGGGTGTTTAAGGCGGTGGTGCTGGGGGACCAGTCGTCCATGGACCAGGAGATGAGGGATATGTATCGCAGCCATGGGATCTCCCATCTGCTGGCGGTCAGCGGTCAGCACCTGTCGATCGTGGGGGGAGGGATCTACCTGATGCTGCGTCGGGCCGGGCTAAACCGGGGAAAGACCGGGATGATCGCGGGGGCACTGGTGGTGAGCTACGGGATTCTGACCGGGGGCTCCGGGTCCGCGATGCGCGCGGTGGTGATGACGCTCTGTTTGTGGCTCGCGGGATATCTGGGGAAGAGCTACGACTGCTTAAGCGCCATGGGGCTTGCCGGGGCCTGGCTTTTGTGGCGGGAGCCGTATCTGATCTTTCAGAGCGGGTTTCAGCTGTCCTTCGGCGCCGTGTGGGCCATCGGAGGGCTGGGAAGCTGGCTGAACGGGGCCCTTGAGGTGAAGCGCGGGTGGCAGAGGACGCTGGTCTGCAGCCTGTGCGTGCAGATCGGGCTGGCGCCGGTGACGCTGTGGCATTATTTCCGGTACCCCCTGTATGGGTTTGTGCTAAATCTGTTTGTGGTGCCGCTTGCGGCGGTGCTGGTGTACTCGGGAATTCTGGGGATTGTCCTGGGGGGAATCTGGCTGCCTGCGGGGGTGTACGCCGTGGGAGCGGGGCATTATGTGCTGGCGTTTTATGAATGGATGTGCCGGGGATTTGCGCAGCTTCCGGGGTACAGTCTGCTGGCCGGGAGGCCGGGATGGGGGAGAATTGCGGTGTATGGATTTGGGATGATGGTGGGAATTTGGGGGATTGCTGGAGAAAAAAGGAAGAAAGGCGGGGGAACGGGAGATGGGGATGAGGAAGGATTGGGCGAGGGGAAACGGCGGGGTGTAAGAAGCTTTGCGGTTCGGTTCACGGGGATCTTTCTGCTGTACGGCCTGTGCTTTTGCGCGCTGCTGCCGCGGCCACGGGATGGGCTCAGAGTCACATGCCTGGATGTGGGGCAGGGGGATGGAATTGTGCTGGAGAGCCGGGGCGGCGTGGTGCTGGTGGACGGGGGGAGCAGCAGCGAGAGCGGCCTGGCGGAGCGCTGCCTGGAGCCGTTTTTGGAGAGCCGGGCGTTGGGGCATATCGACTGTGCGCTGGTGAGCCACGGGGACGCGGACCATGTGAGCGGGCTCTTGGAGCTGCTTGAGAGGGGGAAGATTTCGGTTGGATGTGTTGTGCTGCCGCGGATGGGCAGAGGGCATGGGGACTACGATAAGCTGCGGGAGGCGGCAAAAAGGAGCGGGGCGGATGTGGTATACATGGAGCAGGGGGACCGGATCCGCCTGGGGGAGCTGACGCTCTCATGCCTGTACGCGGGGGATCCGCGGGCGGAGACGGAGAAGGACAAGAACCGGCATTCCCTGGCCGTGCGCGCGGAGTACGGGGAATTTCGAATGCTGCTCACCGGGGATATGGACGCAGAGTGCGAGCGGGGGATGATCGGCCAGTGGGGGGAGAGCGGCCTTGAGGGGATTCAGGTGCTGAAGGTGGCGCACCACGGGTCGGATACGTCCAGCAGCGAGGCGCTTTTGGACGCGGTGAAGCCAGGGCTTGCGGTGGTGTCCTACGGCGTGGGGAATTCCTACGGGCACCCATCGGGGAGTGTGATGGAGCGGCTGAGGGAGAGGAAAATCGAGGTGTGGGAGACCGGGACGTGCGGGGCGGTGCTTCTTGAGACGGACGGGAGGGCGGTGAGGTGTTGGGGGTGGAGGAAAGCGCGGGAGTGAGGCGGGGGCAGCGTCAATGAGCTGCCCCGCCGCCGTTGGAGAAGGCGTTTTTGGCCACCTCGATGAAGTTTAAGGCTGCGGCCGGAAGGATTGCGCCCTTCTTGTAGGCGATTACGTAGGGGCGGGTGGTGTTGTCGGCCATGATGCGGTAATAGACGGGGCGCCGCTCGGTGGTGTTTGTCTCCGACAGAATTTCTGGTATGAAGCCGACGCCCATGCCGGTGGCGACCAGGGAGTGGATGGTGTTCCAGTTCCCGGTCTCGAACACGATGTTGGGGGTGAATCCGGCCTGACGGCACAGCTGCATTCCCATCCGGGTGAA
Source organism: uncultured Clostridium sp. (assembly GCA_900555045.1). GTDB lineage: Bacteria > Bacillota > Clostridia > Lachnospirales > Lachnospiraceae > Enterocloster. Next base: position 41,754 of record USJW01000021.1, read on the forward strand.
TTTCTGGTGCTTTTTTAGGAAGATGAAGGGCTCATCTTTTACCAGCGCCAGGTCGATAAAGGGGAGCCCGGAGGACAGCGCCGGGGTGATCTGCCGGGAGAGCAGATGGTTTGGGGGCAGCGCCAGCAAAATCTGTTCCTGGTAGATGACCTGGGAGTCCAGCTGTTTGTTGTCCAGGGGGGCGGGAATCATGGAGAAGTCCACTTTCCCCTCGCTCGCCAGCTCCTCCAGGACGTTGGAGCTCTCCTCAATGATTTCTAAATGGATGGAGGGGTACTGGCTCTGAAAGGACGGAAGGATTTTGGGGAGATAGCAGTTGCTGTAAAAGGTGGAGATCCCTATTTTCAGATTGCAGTCTCTCAGGTTGATGATCTCCGACATTTTGGTCCTCAGGGCATTGCTCATGCGCAGAATTTCAATCCCGTCGGCGACAAAAATTTTTCCGGCTGCGGTCAGGCGGATGGAGTTGTTTTCACGGATGAACAGGCGGATGTTTAGTTCGTTTTCCAAACGCTTGATGCTTTGGCTGAGCGCGGGCTGACTGATGAAAAGGGCCTGAGCCGCTTTGGAAAAGCTGGACTCGTGCGCCACAGTTACGACATATTGGATATCCCGAAGTTGCATGATGACCCCCTATAATTTTTTGTTATTCGTATATTATATCTTGGTATTTTACAAATTGCAATGCTCCCCCTATAATTAAAATGTAATTTACATACAGTACTGTAAAGAAATGGACAAAATGTGAAAATGACTGGATGATTTACGAATTTATGGAAAAATTGCGTCAACTATAAAAGAAGAATTCTGGCCGACCATAAATTTTAGTTATTAAAATGCCAGTCAGGCAATTCAGAAGGAGGGTATTTTATGAGAAAAGCAGCCATGGTGCTCGTCGCATCCCTGATTGCGGGGACCTTAAGTGCATGTTCCGGCGGGGGAAAACAGCCTGAGACAACAAGCGCCAAAACAGAAGTGACTGCCAAGGAGGAAACGGGGAAAGAAGCAGAACAGCCAACAGGACAGACAGAGCTGGAAGTGTTAAAAATTGGGGTTGCAGATCTGCCGAAACACATGGATCCCATGAGGGATGTGGGAAATACCGGAATCCGAATTCATTATAATATTTTTGAAACTCTGCTGCTGGCGGATCAGAAGGACTCCTTCCAGCAAAAGCCGATGATCGCCGAGGAGTGGAAGCGCCTGGACGACTACACCGTTGAATTTAAGCTCCGCAAGGGTGTGAAGTTCCACAACGGGGATGAGGTGACGGCGAAGGACGTGAAGTACAGCTTTGACCGCCTGAAAAAAGAGCTGCCCGGGCTGGAGCTGGCCTCCTCCCTCATGCTCACGATCAAGGACGTTGAGATTGTGGATGACTATACGGTGAAAATCATCACCAACACGGTGGATCCCATCCTGGAGGACCGGGTGGCGTCCAGCTGGGGCTCATGGATTCTCCCGATGGACTACCTGGAAGAGGTGGGGGACGAGGAGTTTGCGCTGAAGCCCGTGGGAACCGGCCCGTACAAGGTGGTTTCCTACTCTCCTCAGAAGATTGAGCTGGAGCGCTTCGAGGATTACTGGGGCGAGAAGCCGGCGGCCAAGAGGATTGAGTACATCGTATACCCCGAGACCGCGGCCAGAATCACAGCTCTGATCACCGGTGAGGTGGACATTATCGCCCAGCTTCCGCCGGATCAGATCGAGACCGTGGAATCCCAGGACGGCCTGCGCGTGATCAGCAAAAATATCGCGAACATGCACGTGCTGAGATTCAACACCGGATATGGCCCGTTGAAGGATAAGAAGGTCAGACAGGCGCTGTCTCTGGCCATCGACCGCCAGCTGTTGGCGGACACCCTGTGGGGCGGAAAGGCCGTTGTTCCGAAGGGACATCAGTATGTGGAATTCGGCGACATGTATTTTGACGATTATCCGGAGGCGGAGTACAACTTAGAGAAGGCGAAGCAGCTGATTGCGGAGTCCGATTACAACGGCGAAGTGATCAATTATGAATTGAGAAACGGATACTACACCTTTGGCAACGAGGCGGCTGAGGCGATCGTGGATATGTGGAAGGCGATCGGCGTCAACGCGCAGGTTCAGTTTGTAGAGAAGCAGGAGAACAAGCAGATTTCCAACTGGTCCAACAGCATGAGATTCCCTGACCCGGCGGGCGGTTTATGGCTGCTCTGGGGAGAGGGCTCCAGCCCGAGCAAGGAGCACTGGCTGGATATGCCGAAAGAGTTCCTCGACAAGGGAAGAGAGATGTCGTCCATCACGGACAACGCCAGGAGAAAGGAACTCGCCAGAGAGCTGATGGAGATCTGGGACGAGGAGGCTCCGGGAGCCCTTCTGTACTATCCATTTGAGAGCTGGGGTGTGAGAGACGGCCTGGAGTGGGAGCCCTATTCCTCTCAGACCATGGATTTCCGTGCGAACAACTTTAAGGTAGTGGAGTAGGCCATCTCACGGAAAGCAAAGGGTGACATATATGGAAGACATTTTACAGGTGAAAAATCTGAGGACGTACTATCACTCCAAAACCAAGATTGTACCGGCGGTGGACGGAGTCAGTTTTTCACTGAAACAAGGAGAATCCATAGGAATTGTAGGAGAGTCTGGCTGCGGTAAAAGTACCGTAGCCAGGACCATCATTAACCTTTTAGACCACTCCTATACCAGAGTGGAGGAGGGGGAGATACTGTTCCATGGACAGGATATTCTGAAGGTGAGCGCCAGGGAGATGAATCAGATCAGGGGCAAAAAGATCTCCATGATCTTCCAGAATCCCCTCAGCACCTTGAACCCGGTTTTTACGGTGGGCGATCAGATCGGGGAAGTGCTGGCGTTACATAACCGGAAACTGAGCAAAAAGGAAATCCTGGAAAAATCCATTGAATTGCTGAAATTGGTTGGGATCCCTTCGCCGGAGACGCGGGTGCACGACTACCCTCATCAGCTTTCCGGCGGAATGCAGCAGAGGGTGATCATCGCCATCGCCCTGGCCTGCAGCCCGGAGATCGTGATCGCGGACGAGCCGACCACAGCGTTGGATGTGACGATTCAGGCGCAGATCCTGGATCTGATGAAGGAGCTGCAGGAAAAGCTCAAGATGGGATTGATTCTGATCACCCACAATATGGGCGTGGTCGTGCGGATGTGTGAGACAATTTTGGTCATGTACGGCGGTGTGGTGGTGGAGTCCGGCCGGACGGGGGATATATTTGCCTCCCCGTCCCACCCCTATACCCAGGGGCTGCTGGCGGCCATCCCCAGCGTGCATGAGGACAAAGAGGAATTGTATTCCATACCGGGCTTTGTGCCGAGGTTCGAACACCCGGTAACGCAGTGCAGGTTCTGCAACCGCTGCAGTCACGCAGTCGACCGATGTTTTCGCGAGGAACCGCCGTTTGTCCAGGTGGGCGAGGAACATTATTCCAGATGCTGGCTGTATCAGGGGGAAAGCGGGGTGAAGCATCATGGAGAGTAGAGAAGTGTTGGTGGAGCTGCGCCACCTGAAGAAATATTATCCTGTAAATAAGGGCATGTTCAGCCACAGACAAAAGGGCGTAGTGAAGGCCGTGGACGATGTGAACCTGCAGATTTATAAGGGGGAGACGCTGGGACTGATCGGGGAGTCCGGCTGCGGAAAATCCACGCTGTCCCGAGTGCTCTTAGGGCTCACGGAGGCGACCGCAGGGGAAATTCTCTTTAAGGGACAGCCGGTGGATGCGAAAAACATGAAGGCGTTCCGCCGTCAGGCCCAGATGATTTTCCAGGATCCGTATTCTTCCCTGGATCCCAGAATGTCTGTGGGGAGAATTATCGAGGAGCCGTTGAGAATCCACATAGATTATAGCAAGAAAGAGAAGCGGGACGTGGTGAAAAGCCTTCTTGAGAAGGTCAGCCTTCCGGAGGACAGCCTAAAAAAGTTTCCCCATGAATTCAGCGGCGGGCAGAGGCAGCGCATCGGCATCGCGAGGGCGCTGGCCCTCAATCCGGAGTTTGTGGTCTGCGACGAGCCGGTGTCGGCGCTGGATGTGTCCGTCCAGGCTCAGATTCTGAATCTGTTTAAGAAAATGCAAAAGGATTTTCAATTAACCTATCTTTTCATCTCCCATGACATGAGCGTCGTGAGACATATGAGCGACCGGATTGCAGTGATGTATTTGGGGAGAGTCGTTGAGCTGGCCGACAAAACGGCACTGTTTAAGGACACGCTTCACCCGTACTCGGTCGCGCTCATGAATGCCATACCTGTCCCGGATCCATCGGTTCCGATGGGAAATCTGCGTCTGGAAGGGGAGCTGCCGAGCCCGTTAAATCCGCCGCCGGGATGTCCGTTCCAAACCCGTTGTCCCAATGTAATGCCCAAATGCAAGGAGCAATCTCCGGCGCTTAAAGAGGTGAAGCCGGGGCATTACCTGGCATGCCATTTGTATGATGATTGTGAGGGTTGATTGTGAAGAAGTTTTTGATTGTGCGACTGGCGAAAGCCCTGGTCACCATTTGGTTCATCGTGTCGATGGTATTCGTGCTGACACGTCTTTCCGGGGATCCCACGGATTGGATGCTGCCGGATGACGCTTCCCTAGAAACCCAGATCCAGCTGAGGGAGTCTTTGGGGCTCGACAAGCCGATCTCAGAGCAGTACAAGATCTACATATCAAATGTGCTGCACGGGGATATGGGAAAAAGCTACTATTATCTCCGGCCCGTGGGTGAGCTGTTTTCGGAGCGGGCGGAGGCCACGCTGAAGCTGGCGACGACCGCGTTCTCCCTATCCATCCTGATCGGAGTGCCGCTTGGGGTCATGGCGTCGGTCTACCGGAATACCTTTTTGGACCGGATGACCATGGGGTTTGCCATAGCGGGTTACACCATCCCCAATTTCGTGCTGGGGATTCTGATGATATTTTTGTTCAGCCTAAAACTAAAGGTTTTGCCCAGCGGAGGCTTTGGAAACACCAAGAACTATGTGATGCCGGTTTTGGCCATGATGGTTGGCCCCATGGCGAACATTGCCAGGCTGACCAGAAGCTCCATGCTGGATGTATTGAAACAGGATTATCTGGACTGCGCCAGAGCCAAGGGCGTGGTTGAGTGGATCGTTATCTTTAAACACGCGCTGCGCAATGCGCTGATTCCGGTGGTGACCATCATCGGCCTGCAGATCGGAACCCTGATCGGCGGCATGGTGGTGATCGAGACCGTGTTCGCATGGCCGGGGATCGGGTCACTCATCATTTCCTCCGCCCAGAACCGGGATTTCCCGGTGGTGCAGTATGGAATTATGATCTGTGCGATTATCGTCTGCATCACGAACGTGCTGGTGGACTTGAGCTACGCGCTGTTGGATCCCAGAATCAGAGACAATTTTTAGCGGGGGGAATAGACTATGAAAAAAATAAAAAAGCAGCATGTGATTCCACCGTTTATTCTGATTTTGATAATTATTTTGCTGTCCATCATTGTGTTTTCCTCCCTGGCATCGGTTTTATATCCCATCGATTTGGGGGAGACCAACCTGACGGAGCGGCTGCTTAAACCGGCGTTCATGAGCGGCGGGAGCGTAAAGTATCTGCTGGGGACGGACCACCTGGGCCGGGATTTCGCGGTTCGCCTGGTCTATGGGACCAGAAATACCCTGCTCATTGCCGGAACCGGACTGGTGATCGCGGCGGCCATCGGAACCGCCCTGGGTGTGCTGGCGGGGATGAATAAGGGGTGGATTGACTCCTTCATCATGTTTTTGGTGGATGTCCGCCTGTCCGTGCCGTCCACGATTATCGGCATTGTGTGCGCCTCCATTTTCGGCGCCAGCAAAACCACCATCATCATGATCATCGGTTTTACCGGCTTTGCAAGCTTCGCCAGGCTGGTGCGCGGCCAGATTTTACAGCTGCGGGAGGCAAATTTCATGGAGTGCAGCCAGTCCCTGGGGGCCTCCAAGATGCGGATTTTGTTTGAGCATGTCCTGATTAACATTGCCTCGCCGCTGATTATCAATGCAACCATCCGCCTCAGTTCCTTTATCCTGCTGGAGAGCTCGCTGTCGTTTCTGGGATTGGGGATACAGCCGCCCGATGTGTCGCTGGGCGTAATGGTCAGCGCGGGGCGTGACTACATGATCAACGCATGGTGGCTGACAATTGTGCCGAGCATGGTGATCGTGGTCATTGTCCTCTCGGTATCGCTGATAGGAGACTGGCTGAGAGATAAGCTGGATCCTAAATTACAAAATAATTCATAAAAGGAGATAGGGAACATGAATATGAAATTAGCTGCACATCGCTGCGGAACAGACCAATATCCGGAGCTGACGTTGGATGCGGCCAGGCACTCTTTAGAACTTGGAGCGGACTGTGTGGAGATGGACATCCGCTTCACGAGGGATCAGATTCCTGTGATCAGCCATGACAAGGATGGCGTGAAGCTGTTCGGCACAACCAAGAATGTGTGCGAGCTCACCTTGGAGGAGTTCAGAAAGCTTAAATTCCTGGATCAGCCGCAGTATCACCCTCATACCTTGGAGGAAGTGTTGACGAGCGGCGTGGGGCCGATTTTGTTCCACATCAAAGAGGGAGGGGAGCAGTTAAACGACATCCTTCGTTATATCCGCAAATTCGGCTATGAGGATCAGGTGATTATGGGGGTGCAGTACCCCGAGGATTCTGTGAGAGTTAAGAGCTTTAATCCTAATATGAAGGTGCTGGCGTTCATGCAGGACCGGGAGGTGACCGACGCGTTCCTGGAGGCCGGGGCGGATATTATCCGGCTTTGGGAGGAGTGGGTGACCGAGGAAAAGGTGCGGCATATCCATGAGAGGGGGCGCCAGATTTGGGTGATGGCGGGCTCCTGCGAAAAGCATACCACGGGTTACACCAGCAGAGAAGCGCTTTTGGGGTGGAAGGCAATGGAAATTGACGGCGTTATCATCAACGAGGTGACAAAGACATTGCAGATTTTGCGGGAAGTGTAATGGATGGACTTGAATAAAATATACTATGTTTCATTGGACAGCATGCTGCAGCGCTACAACAAAAAGAAGAAAAGCTGTGCGTTTCGCGCTCAGAATCTTTTGGAGTACGACCAATGGAAGAAATGCACCAGAACCAAATTGAGAAAGCTGATCGGCATCAATAAGCTAAAGAGCTGTGATTTAAGTCCCAGGCTGCTGGAGACGGAAGCGCTGGAAGGCGAAAGCTTTTCCAGGGAAAAGTGGGTGATCCAGACCGAGGAGGGAGTGTGGATGCCGTTCTATCTGCTGCGGCCCAAGGGGGCCGCAGAAGGGCGGCAGCCGGTGATCATCGCTACCCACGGCCACGGAAGCGGGGGAAAGCTGGCAACCGCGGGAGCCTGGGAGCTTCCGGAGGTGAAGTCTGTGGTTCAGCGGCAGAATTATACCTATGGGGTGGAGATGGCGAAAAAAGGCTTTATGGTGTTCTGCCCGGATGCCCGTGGGTTTGGAGAGCGCAGGGAGCTTAAAAAACAGGGGGATACCGCAGATCAGTATATGGGCTGTAGCTGTCGGGAGCTGAGCCATATGGCCATCGGCCTGGGGCTTACGGTGACGGGGCTTTGGGTGTGGGATCTGATGCGCCTTTTGGATTACATCGAGACCCGGCAGGACTGTGACAGGGAAAAGATCGGCTGTATGGGGCTGTCCGGAGGCGGGTTGCAGTCCCTGTGGCTCGCCGCGCTGGACGACAGAATCTCCTTCGCGACGGTCAGCGGATACTTCTACGGGTACAGGGATTCCCTGCTGGAGATGAACCAGAATTGCTCCTGCAACTATGTTCCGGGACTCTGGGAGCACGTGGACATGGGGGAGATCGGGGCGCTTATCGCGCCCAGGCCCCTGGTGATTGAGTCCGGGACAAAGGACCACTTAAACGGGGCGCGGGGAATCGAGAATGTGACGGAGCAGGTGGCGGTGACCAGAAGCGCCTACGAATTATTCCACAGAAGTGATTTGCTGGTGCATGATGTCTTTGAGGGGAAGCATCAGTGGCATGGGGATGTGGTGTATGAAATGGCGGAGAGGTGGGGAAGGTAAATATTGGGGTAGGAGACAGGCGCGGGGGCGGGAAGTAAAAACTATGACGCGTCTGCGCTGGATTTTGGAGAATGAAAAAGTGCAGGGGAGAGGGCGGCGGTGAAAGCGCTGTGAGCGCTCAAATTTAGAAGAGCGGTTCAAGAAAAACGATTTAAGAAGGCCGGCGTAAACGGTGGTGAGGATTGTCTCACCACGTGTTATGCCGGCCTTTTTGGGGTCGCTTGCAAGGGGCGAAGATGGGAGTGAAATCTCTGAGTTACATTATTTGGAAATAATGTAACTCAGAAGCGCCTCGCAGCCCTCCATGATATCGTCGTACGTGGCGTCAAAATCACCGGTGTACCAGGGATCAGCCACATCGCGGGGGCGGCTGGTGAAATCCATCAGCCGCCGCACCTTGCCATCCGGGTCTCCGCCCAGGATGCGCAGCATGTTGGAGATGTTGTACTTGTCCATGCCGAGGATGTAGTCGTACTTGCCATAGTCCTGCTTCTCCATCTGCACGGCGTATTTGCCGGAGACGGATATGCCGTGCTGGCGCAGCTTGTTCCTCGTGCCATGGTGCACCGGGTTGCCGATCTCCTCACGGCTGGTGGCGGCGGAAGCGACGTAGAAACGGTTTTCCAGATTGCGTTTTTTGACTAAGTCCTTGAAAAGGAACTCGGCCATGGGGGAGCGGCAGATGTTGCCGTGGCAGACAAAAAGAACATCGATGGTGCCTCTGTTTTGGTTGCTCATTCTTGTATCTCCATTTGAATTTGATAGGTAAAGTTTACTATAAAATCAAAGAATGGACAAGGGAGAGATTTTTCTTAAAACACCCTTTACATCCGGTTTATCATTTAATATACTTTATGCAGGCAGTTCCTACTGCTGGGTGACTTCCATCTCCGAAAGGGGGTGGTATAACATGAGTACATATGAGACACTTTCTTTGATGATTGCGTTTGGAGTACTTATCGTTATGATTACAGGTACAAAAAAATAGTCGCCCAACCTACCAAGTTTAACGACTACTTTTTATAACAGTTATTCTTTGGAAGCCACTCACTGGAGTGTACTGCCCTTTTTGTACCTTTATTATAAATCAATTCCAGTACTTCTGTCAATCATGTTTTTTCAATCTATAGTCTTTATTCTTTCATCCAGCTATCTGCCACAGGTTTCTCTCAGCATCCATATCTGCCTCAAAACAAATTAAGCTCCAACTGCTCATTCACCTCAACCTGCGACAGCACTATCGTCTCCTCCTCCGATCCCCGTATATGATCGGACTTCAGATACTGCATCCCGTTCCTCAAATTGGCCGCAATCAAATTCAGCACATAAATGTTGTTAAAACGGCTGTAAATCGACTCTCCGCCCAGGCCGGACAGGCAGATCAACTGAGTATCGGTCTTTTCGGCCATATCCATCAATGGTTTTAATAAATGGGAGGCGTTCGTCTGCGCAAATGGATTGTCCATAAGCAGAACCTTGCCCTCCGCCCGGTCTGCGAAAATATCCGTCTCATCTTTTCTCATATAGTACAGCAG
>USJW01000022.1 GCA_900555045.1 uncultured Clostridium sp.
CTTCGCATTGCGTTCACAACTTACCGCTGAATACCCGAAATAGCGACAAGTCAGATTACGCGCCCAACAGTTTTCCAGTGAGATTTAACCATTTCTTCCGATCTTTCCCGTATTATTTTCTCTATTCTTTAATAAACAGCTGCACTACACAAGCCTTCGGTCCTGTAGCACTCTCCTCAATATATGCTCCAATACCAGTGCTAGTCCACTTGGTTTGAATCATATTTACATGATGCATGGGGGAATCAATCCACATATCAACAACAAATCTCGCAATCTGTTCAACATTATGTCCACCTGTATAGGCTATATTCTCTGCCGCAGTAACATGCTCTACTGTGATAGCAGTAAAACAGCTACTTCCATCTGGTCTTATATGCTCTTCATTGATATTTGCATTCATAGCCTCTTCAGCTCGTAACATAGCATTTTCCATAAGTTCATCATTGGTTTCTAAATTGCTTTTTCCCTTTTGCTCCCTTTCCTCGTTCACAAGTGCAACAATTTGGTACGCTAACTCATAGGGATCAATTTCCTCATTTTGTACCTCTGTGTCAAAGTTACAATCTGATATTTTTGATGGGTCTCGCAGATCAATATTTTGAACGGTATCAAAACTTGCAACTAAATCAAACGCCTTTTTAAAGTCTTTTCCATCCACCACTGGAACTGTCTGAACTACACCAAACTCTGTCATGCAACCATTATGATCAACACTCATTCCTTGGATTGTTGTATTAGAAATCATATAGCCATCACTGTCAAAATAGTAACACTCTGCCTCCCCATCATGATTTCCATCAACCCACGCCCACTGATTTACCGGATAACTCCCATCCTCATTCTGCCACCACCAGCCGCCATCGTCCTGCTGCCACTGCCCGGCGAATGTCGGGAATGTCGCCAAAACTGTCATACCCACTGCCGTTGTCATTGTCGCCAGCACCTTCTTCATACCCCTTTTCATCATATCCTCCTTATAATTGACATTCCCTCGCCATTCAGCCGCTACCTATTTTTCATAAAAACCATCGACTAGCATTCGACCAGCCAGCGCCAAATTGATTTCCAAACACCAATACCTCACCCAAAAGGCTTCCCCCTCCCATCACTTTTCATTTGGAAGGGAGCCTTCTTATCACTCTAAGCGCTTCTTCCACATCCAGTCAATCTCATCCTAACTCTCTCAAATTATTACAACCTTCTCTCGAAATTATAACATAATTTTTATTATGTAACAATCCATATCCCACACATTATTGGCATTTCCCATATCTATTTGTCAATGTTCACCCCGTCTTCTCCCTGAAGTCTCTTCACTCCGTCACCTTCTCCTGCTTCTTACAAAATCTCCCCCTTCCGTATTCCTCGTTGTCCCATCCTCATTCATCCTATAGTGCTGACCTTCCCAAATCACGGAATCATATGCCAACTTCCCATCCGGGTTCATAAAATACCAGCTTCCATCCACCTCATTCCACTGATTCTTCAAAATCCAACCGTTGCCACCCGCATAGTATCGTTCTCCATCTACATCAATCCACTGATTTTTCAGCACGCGTCTCCGCTCATCCAGGTAAAAGGTGTATCCCCCCAGATCAACCCGCGGCCCTTTCACGGCCAAGTCACACAGCAGTTTCTTCCTCTCAAGCCGGAAACCATCCTTCTGCAAGGTATTTGGAACCACCTGCCCCTCCTGGTCGAAGTAATGCCAACCGTTATCCACCCATCCCCAGCTTCCGGCCGCCATCGCGCCGTTGTTGCTCAGATAGTAGATTCCGCTGCCATCGCCAAACCAACAGTTGCTGAACATCACACCGTCCGCCCCCAAGCGGTACCACTGCTCACGGTACAGTACCCAGCCGTCCCGGACCATCTGTCCATCCGGCTTGTAATAGTACCATTTTCCATCCCGAAGGCGCCAAAATGTCATCCCCCCGTCTGGTCCGTTTCCACTGCCTCTCTCATCCTTCCCAGGTCCATTTCCCGTTCCGGATCCATTCTCGCCACCACTCGGCCTCTCACCCTGGCTTCCATCAGAACTGTCACCCTCATCACAATTTCCTCCACCATTCTCACCGCCGCTTGAGCTTGAATTTCCGTCCTCATCTCCCCCCGGTTCATCCGGCACCGGTTTCTCTGGCTCTCCCGACTCTCCCGTCCCCGGCTCCCCCGGTTCTTCCGGCTCCCCAGGCTCTTCCGGCTCCCCCGGCTCCCCCGTCCCCGGCTCTTCCGGCTCCCCCGGCTTCCCCGGTTCCTCCAACTCCCCCTCTTCCTTTTTCAAAACCGTCACCATCACCGAATCCCAGCATTCCTCCTTCTCATCCGCCACCGCCGTCAATGTCACATCGCCCGGCTTCACGGCCCAAAAATAGCCGCCCTCAACATTCCCAACATCCGAATCGGACACCGAGACATAATACCCTGTATTGTTTGCATTCTCCGGAAGCACTGTAACCAGCACCGGCGTCTTCTCCCCCTCAGTAACCTGAGCGGCACAGTGAATTTCAATTCCAGTCACCGGCACGATCTGGCCGCTCACTGTAATTGTGCAGTTCTGCGAAATATACTCCTCCTCATCCATTCCAACCACCGCACATTTTACCGTCACAAGCCCATCCCGCTCTCCCAGGGCGCTCAGCCATCCGTCCTGACTGACCACCGCCACATCGATCCCGGACACAACCGACCAGATCACCCGATCATTTTCCTTAAGATCCGGCACAATCCGGTATTCCAATTCCTTGGTGCCGCCGCGGGTGACAATCCGGTAATCGCCGTCCTTCGGCCTCACCGTCAGGAAATCATAGCGATTTGTCTTTCTCACAGAGACACATGCAGTTCCTTTCGCCGTCGCCCCCTCTACCTCACGGCTCACCTCAATGGCATAATCGCCTTCCTCCAGCCCATGGACAATTCCGCCGCCGTCAACCAGAAGGCCGCCGCTGTTCTGCAGCACCTGCATCTCATATCCCTTTTCCTCCACCAGCGACCTTGTAGCCCGATCTCCGTCCACATACAGGTATGCAGGATCACCGTCATCCCATATCTCCGTCTTAATCTGCCCCGCATCATCGCGAATCTCCACCTCAATCCCCGGCAGCACATTCCCGATCAAAAGCTCGTGTTTTGCCCAAATCTCAGTCCCACTGATTCTAGCCTTCACCGTCACATGTCCGGGCAGATTGCCGCATGTCACAATCCCCTCCTGCGACACGGCGGCGTACTCCCTGCCCGCCTCAATCTCCCAGTCAATCCCATCACAGGCGGCATCCTCCGGAAAAACCGCAGCTTCCAGCCGCACACTGTCGCCCGGCTCTGCCCCCGAAGGCCCCTCAAGGCACAGGTACTCCGGCAGCACCGACACATGCACGGCCGCCGTATCTTTAATTTCAGGGTTCGATGCCAGACTGCACCGCACCGTATAGTCACCCGCCCGGATTCCCTCAAATTTTCCGGTGCCTCCAATGCGCGCCCCGCTTCGGTTTGCCCCAGTGACCTCCCAGATTACCTCCTGCAACTCCGCATCCTCCGGCAGCACCTTGGCGGTAAGCATGGCGGACTCCCGGTTCGTCAGACATATCTCTTTCGGCGTAACCTGCACCGCTTCGGCCTTCACCGGGGCCTCATACACGTGCAGCGCATACTCTGCCGTCAAGCTCCGATCCGGCAGGTCCCGCAGCAGGACCGTATAGTCCCCCGCGGCCTCAGCCGTCACCACACCTTCCTCGTTCACCCGAATTCCCGTCTTGTTTTCCTTCACGGACCACTCATACCCCGACACATTGTCTGCCTCTGACGGACGATAGCCAGGCAATAGATACAGGGATTCCCCCGTGCAGCAGGTATCACGCCCGTTTCGCTCGGCAATGTGCAGTGCCTGCGCGGGGTTGCGGACAATGACCTGAAACTGACAGACTGCCTCATGTTCCCTCTCCTGTGTAAAACGCACCACTGCCTGTATCAGCCATGTCCCCGCCGTCCGCGCATTGATCCGCTCTGCCCCCAGCCGCACCGGCGCACTTCCAGCCGGGGCATTTAACACCTCGTAATCCTTTATCCGCCCCACTGCCAGCTTGTCGCCGACACCACAGCGGATCTTCAGATCCCCTTCCTCACCTACATTCATGATCCGGTCACCGATCTCGGCGAACGCCTCCCCGTACACACTGATTGCGCACGCGGTCTCTTTTACGCGCTCCCCCCGGTAAGTCCGATCCCCGGTGCACTCAAAAATGCGATCCCCATCGATGGCCATTTTCAAAATCGCCTGTTTTGCCTGCCCTCCACGGTATAAAAGTCCCAGCTTGCCATCGGTCAGGGATGTAACTGTGAAATCCCCGTACTCCCCCGGACCGGTGATGTCCCGGTCGTCCAGTGTCAGCCGGATCATCCCGCTCTCTATGTCCTGCATTTCGATCGCCACGCTGTCCGCCCACGCCCCCGGCCGATGCAGCAGTGAGACAGGTGTCACACGCCCCGCCTCCATACTCAGCTTGTACGGCAGCAAAAGCTCCGGCAGCTGATTCATCACATGATATCTGCCATAAATGTACGCCACCGTGTCACCGCCGCGCTTCACCTCCACCCGGATTGTCTCCTTGTCCAGATGGACCGCCGAATCGCTGGTATACCCTCGCGCCGTGATCCAAGAATCCCGATAGTCCGCCCGAACCGCCCCGTCTTCCGCTGGCAGCAGCTCATAGTCCAATTCATACCCCGGAATTTCCTCTATCTTTACCGCCGCTGAATACACATTTTGATGCTCCGACAAATCCACGCTGTCCGGCCCGTAGGACACCCCGTATGCATAAATATTCCTGCTTCCCCGGAATTGGTCAATATCACACTGACTGTATGGGGTTCCCGCCCGGACTTCATCATCCCCCAAATACATATCCAAAAACGCTCCGGCCCGCACCGCATTCACCACCCGCTCTGCTCCCGCGCCGGTCACCACATTTGTAACGCAGACCCTGTAGCTGCCCTCCGCGATGAGGGTGATGCACGGTTTTCCCTGTACACTTACCCGCCGAAGCACACGGTCCGTCACATTTTCCTGATCCCGGTATATGGCAATGTCATACCTCTGCCTGCAGGCGGTCAGCGACTGAAAGGATTCCCCATTAATATCCAAAAATGTCTCACCCTGCTCACAGTTGACCGCCGTATACTGTCCCTCGCCATTTTGGCCACCGCTGTGAAACTCCGGTATTCCTCCTGTATACACGCTCAAATCATAGGTGTACCGCTCGTTTCCCTCCCGGTCCAGGCACTGAAGCTCCACTGCCGCAAGATCCTCCCGCTGTGAACGGATATGATAGGGCCTTGCCGCAAGCGATGTGCCGTTACTCACAAACGGAATGTCCCAGGACCGGCCATTCTCCTTATTTAACTGTGCCCGCGTGTCCGCCCTCAGCCGCAGCACTGCCTCTGCCTCCCCGAGCGTGTCCATCCCCTGCACTTCAAAGCCATATGCCTGCCCGTCCATCTGGACTGGAAATGTATATCCCCAGCTTATCCCTGTCTTTTCCCCCGACAGCAGGAAACGCCCCTCCAACGTGTCAAATATCCGCATGGAAAATACATTCTCATCATCCAGATCCGAGAGATACACCGTATACGGCGCCTCATCGTGCAAGCTGCGCAGCTCATAGCGCCCATCCGCCTCCACCATGCCACTGACTGTAACGGTTTTGCGCGCATCCTCGATTCCCATCTCCCCGCTGCACGTGCTCAGCTCCAGACGCATCCCATAACCCACATCCCCCCTTCCAGAGTCCGTGATATCCGCGTACGCCTCCCCTGCAACCGGGATCCGGCAGTAGATCCGCTCCGTGCTGGCATCCTCCGGATACTTTTCGGCCACCAGACGGAGCCCGAACTCCCATGTGCTGTCATCGCGCACCATGTGGTATCGGATGTCCGTGGCCACCGTCCGTATCTCCACCTGATACTGCGCCGTCACCTCCGGGTAGGCGCTGCTGGCTGCCATGACCGTCACATGCCCATTGCGCTTTGGCTGCAGCACCCCGTCACCGTCGATCGAAGCATTTTCCTCCGGTGTTACACTCCACTTGACAGAGTGGTCCGGGGCGTCGGTCAGAATCTCATACCCAAACGGGACATGCATTCCGCCGGGCAGATTTTTGTAGATCACCGGCTTCCCCTCCCGCTCCCACAGACTGCCCTCCGGAAAAATCTTGAGTATTGCCGTGTCATTGGGAACCACTGTAACCCTGACCTCATCGCTGGCTGCCCGGCCTCCCTCCGGGTCCGCGTCCTCCTGCGCCCGGATTATGGCCGTCCCGGGGCTTTTTCCCTCTATCGTGCCGTCCACCCGGACTTCCGCCACCTCCGGGTCTGAGGAGGTGACCGAGTAGGTGCCCGATGTATATTCCGGCTCCGTCACCACCTGATAGGCGCATGACTCCTCCACGCAGATCACATCGCGGTCCACCGCCAGATGGATCTCCGATATATCCCGGTTCTCCGGCTCCGTCACCTGCACCGTCAGCTGCCCCGAGGCCCTCCCATGGCTGGCTGTCACCGTCACGACCGCACTCCCCTCACGCTTCGCGGTGAGTTCCCCGCTCTGGTCCACCTCCAGAATATCCGGGGCGGACGAGGCAAATGTCAGCTGCTCATCCGACTCTGTATCTGTGGTGACCGACAGCTTGTCCGTATTCCCGGCCGGCAGTGCCGCCGGTCCCTCCAGGCGGATCTCATGAATAAACGGTTTCCAGACAATCCTGCATATGCCGCTCACCGCAGCATTCGATTTAGACCGCAGCGCCAGCTGCGTGCTTCCATAATCCCGGTCGTCCCTTGTCCTCACCCGAATCTCTGTCCGGCCCGCCTCCTGATCCGACACGTGAACGTCCACGTCCACCCCCTCCCGGAAAATCTCCGGCGAGGCTGCGCGCTCCGGATACCAACTCCCATAAATAATCGCAGTCTCATCGCTGTACTGTTCGAGGGTTTCCGGAGTAACCGAGATGGCATATGGATCTGCCAAAACCGTCACCTCCAGACTCCCGGATACCGCCGGGTCACGGGTGGACACCGCCTTTAGAACTGCCGTGCCGCTCCTCCTCCCTGTAACCATCCCCGTTTCCGCCTCCACTGAGAGAATCGATGGATCCGACGATGACAAGCGGTACCCATCCAGCTCTGCCGGCGTTATGCTCACAACCGCATGGTCCGTCTCCCCAATCTCCAGAATTCCATCCCGGTGCTCCTCCAGCTCCAGGGAAATTCCCTGCACCCGGCTGCCGAAGGAAAACGTATGGTCCGCCGTCACCCCGCTCCCGTCGCAGGCGCTGACCCGCACCGTCACATCCCCGTAGCCGGTATTGGCAATACACCAAGTGCCGTCCGCATCCTTCCAGACCTCGGCGATATCTCCCGGATCCGCCGTTTTTTCCACATGGCATGACCGGTCCCCGGCATTCGCCTCATACACATTTGAGGCAATGGGAATTCGCCCGTTAAGCCCTGTGTAATCCCTTGGATTGGCGATCTCAATGCGTTTCACATAGTCCGGCAGACGCAGAGCAGCCATGTCCGACACCGCGCCCCAGTCCGCGTACGCCTCAATCCGGTCCTCACAGTGCGCCAGGATATGCCCCATATTTTCCACAGGCTCCCAATCCCCGCCGTTTACCCTAAAGTACAGCTCCACGCGGTCCATGCTCCTGAGAAACGGCCGGTACAGCACGGTCACATCATAGATCCCGCCACCCCGATAGGTTTGGGAAAATACCGGCGTGTCCGGCTGGCTGACGCTCACCTGCCTGGTGCGCACATTGGTCTCCACCGTCTGGGGGCCGTCATACGTTTGAACCGTGCGGACTGTCCTGGCCTCAACCACTGCATCCCCGTACAAATACAGCGGGCTGCCGTCCCAACTTTGAAAATCATTCTCCCCACCGATCCGGTACTCAACCCGCTCCTCCGGTCTGCCCTCCGCGTTCTCCCATTGACCAAAAGCGTCGCTCCGAAACGTAACCGCGACAGCTCGTTTCTCATTTTGTACGGTCAGCGCTGTGTCAATATAGGGGCCTGTGCTCAAAAGCTCAATGTCTGTAAGCCACACCGGCGTCCTGGAAATGATGTAATCCCCATTCAAATCCCTGGAATCCTCGCCCGGCTTTTGCCCATACGATGTCAGGTATATGCCCTCCCACTGCGCCTCATCCCACAGATACAGGCGCTCGCTGTCCCTCTTAAGCGCGTCCGCCTGGCCCAATGTGTGATACGCTTCCATGAACATGTTCCGAGCATTCTTTAACCCCTTGGGCGCGGTCACATACACATGTCCGCCCTCTCCAAACCGCAGCCCGCTGCAGTAGGCAAAAGCCCGCTCGGCCGATTCAATGCGGTCCGGCAGCAGCGGAACCTCCTCCAATCTCCTGCACCCCTCAAAACAGGAATCTATCGTCTGCACCGCCTCAGGCAGACGTGGAGCGCGGCTGATGTTGGAATCGAAAAACGTATACCTCATCTGCACCACACCGTCCGGAAGTGCCTCAGCGCTCAGATCCGCGTCTTTCGAAAAAGCGCTCCGAAATGTATGGTTCAGCCGCTCAACATGGTCCGGGAGAATTCCAATTGTCTCCAAATTTCTGCAATTTACAAAGGTATTGTTCATCTCACGGATCCCGCTTCCCTCCATAAAGAGCGGCGGTTCCACAATACTGGTCCCCAAAAATGCCTCATCGATCGACTCCACGCTTGCGGGGATCGGGGCCGTTTCTGTCAATTGCGTGCACTCCTTGAACATCTTATCCATATTGCGCAGTCCCTCCGGCAGCTGCGGCATCGCCTCAATCTCCGTCTCGGCGTAGCAGCTTACCGCGCTCACCACGGTCTCCGGAATCTCGCCCGGTTCCCGCATCGGAAGGCTCCAGACGGAAAAACAGTCATCCATGGAAACCACCGGCTTCCCGTCGATGAGCGCAGGAATTTTGGTTGCAAGGCAGCTGTCGTCGTCCAGGATAAAATAGTGGTAATTCTCGCCGTCCAGCGAGTACTGCGCCGCCTTCACCTGGAGCTGCCAGCCGCCCAGCTCGTCGTCCCACCTGTAATTCCACCAGGTCTGATCCACCTGCTCGCCGTCCGAATCCAGCACCTGGTAGGCGTAGCTCTTGTCCCTGTAGTCCCGCTCATAATTCAGATACCAGACTGTGTCCCCAAACAGCTTTAACTTGCCGCGCCCCGCCTTCGCGTGTTCCTCAAAGAACCTCCCAATCTCATCGGCTGCCAGGGCTTCGCCCTCCAGCTCGCCGGGCGTCTGCGGCTCCCCGGGCGTCAGCAGCTCCCCTGGCCTCTCCAACTCCTCAGGCGTCTCCAACTCCCCGGGCGTCTCCAACTCCCCGGGCGTCTCCACCTCCCCGGGCGTCTCCACCTCCCCAGGCGTCTCCACCTCACTAGGCGTCCCCACATGCACGCCCTCCTCTGACTCCGGCCCAGTTATATCCCCCGGTTCCTCTCTCTCGTCATCTTCCCCCTGCTCACCGCGCTCGTCATCCGTCCCTTCATCTCCCCTCTGCTCCTCTTTCCCCTCATCCGACGGCTCGTACTCGCTCTCCGCCTCCGATCCAGTGGCTATCCCCGCGCGTTCCGGCCAAATTCCACCGCCGTGCATCGCCTCTCCTCCACCGCCATTCTCCCTCACGTCTCCACCGCCGCGCCCCACCAGCGCCTTCTCTCTTCCCAGCGCCTTCTCTCTTCCCCCCGCATTCTCCTCCGTCCGGCGCTCCTGCGCCGCCAATGCCGGAATCCCCGGCCACTCCAGGCTCGTAAGCCCAATCGCCGCCGCCAAACAAAGTGCCCATAATTTTCGTCCCCTCATAAACCCTCCAATCTCTCTGACCTAAAAATAGACATGGCAAACACGCCTTTCTACCACAGATTACCGAAAAGCCGCCATCCTGTTACCTTACTCCCAAACGCAAACTCAAACCGTGCGCACGCAAAAAATCCCGCACTCACATGCAGTTCACCCGCGTCCCATTGTCAATGTACCTTCATTTTTTACATTTTTCTCCATATCGGGGAATCCATGATTCAGAATTGACTCATGGAACTGCGCAAACGCGCAGACAGAACACAGAATCGTGCTTCTGTAGAAACCATTATATCGAACCCTCGACGAATAATCAAGAGCTAAATTCAAATTTTTTCAAACACCCCCCAGGCGCTGACAGGCAAAACCGCAAAATGGATCTGATCCATGCCGGCATGCAGCGCAGCGGTCAAATCCATTTCCCCCATTTTTATGCTATAAATGCTACGGCTCCTTCACTTCCCGCATCTGCTCCGTTACCGGCTTGTAGTCCTCCCGGTTCATGAGCCCATTGAACACCGAGTCATACAACGCAAACAGCACGGCCGCCGCGGCCGCCACCGCCAGACATTTCATCCAAAATTTCATCCTGCCTTTGCTCCTCTCTGCCCGGACAGCCAATCCCAGCCATCCGCGCGCCCAGCGCATACACCTGTTAATAAAGAGTATAATCGAAAACGGCATAAAAAATAAAGGGAGAAATGATTAAATTTGCATTTTTTTGATATAAACCCTTCTGCCGTCTCTCCAAACGCCGCCCCATCGCGTATAGTCAAAACAAAACGGCATAGCCAAAACTGACTATGCCGCAACAAATCTCAATATTTTTCCACTCTATTCCAGTCCGCTTATCTCCTGAACTGGCTGTAGCTGTGACCCGGCTGCATACCGCCCCGGTAGGCGGCCAGCTCGCTCACCGTCACCAGCTGATAGCCTCTGGCCGTCAGCTCCGGGATCAGCACCACCGCGGCATCCGCTGAGGTGTCGTAGATATCGTGCATCAGGATGATATCGCCGTCCTTCACCTGGCTTAACACCGTATCAATAGTCCTCTGGGCGTTCTTGTGCTGCCAGTCGCGCGTGTCGATGGACCACATGACCGCCGGCATTCCCATGGAGCCCAGCACGGCCAGGGAGGCGGCGTCCTTGTAGCCACCCGGCGGGCGCAAAAGAGTCGGCGTCACGCCGCAGGCTTCCTGCACCTTCTGATTGGTGGAGCCCACCTGGCTCACAATGCCGTCCGCGCTCAATTTGCTGATGTACTTGTGGTCGTAGGTGTGGTTGGCCACCTCACTGCCCTGGGCCACCATGCGCTGGAGCACCGACGCGTTTGCGCCCACCCGGGACCCGACCATGAAGAACGTGGCCCGGCCGCCGTTTGCCTGAAGGCTGTCCAGAATCCGGTTTGTCACCGAAGCCCTGGGGCCGTCGTCAAACGTCATAGCGATCATCGGCTTGGAGGGATCAATTCCCGCCGCAACCGGCGCTACATCGGCCGGAGCACCTGCGCCCTTGGCCACGATGCCCACGCGAATTCCGTCCACGCGCAGCCCTGCGCCCTCATGACCCGCTACCTCCTCATTCATCGCCCAGTCGGTCCATGCGCCGTTCTGGAACACGCGGTAATAGATGTCGTAGTCTGCTGCGGAATTTCCGTACAGCTTCATCCGGATCGCCTCCAGGGGCATGTCTCCCCCGGCGCCTCCGATCTCAGCTCCGTCCTCCGCCCAGTTTAACCAGCCGGTTCCGCTCAAATTCACCTGATATTTCACGCCAACCTGCGCACCGGCCGGGATATTGATCAGGTTTGCCCTCATGGCAGTCACCCAGCTTCCGCCCGGCGCCTGGAGAAGCGTGTTGTCCGCCTTGGACTCGCTCCAGCCCTGGGCATGGAAAAATGCGCTGTA
This sequence comes from uncultured Clostridium sp., assembly GCA_900555045.1. GTDB lineage: Bacteria > Bacillota > Clostridia > Lachnospirales > Lachnospiraceae > Enterocloster. Next base: position 11,758 of record USJW01000022.1, read on the forward strand.
ATTGACCGCAAGCTGTGCGCCCGCGGGCTGTTCCGTCTGTCCGCCTGCCTGGGCCGCCTGCCCGGTCTCACCGCCTGCCTGCCCGGGTTGCCCGGTCTCGCTGCCCGTCTGCCCTGCCTGGCTTTCCCCGCCGCCCTGCACCGTCCCCGGCGTCACAGTCCCGGGACCGCCCTGTTCCTGGCCAATTTTGGCCGCTCCCACCCCGGTTGAACCGGCTAAGGAGGTCATTCCCGGCATCGTGCACAGCAGCCCGGCAACGAGAAACGCTGTCAGCAGCTTATGTTTTGTTCCATATGAAATCACCATCAATGTCTCCTTCTATTTACTTATTTTCGGCCTCCAATCTCACCGCTCCCGGCTGCCGAATACGGTTTTGCAGAGCAACATATATTCATCGTAATAAAAATGTCCGCTCAGCACATTCAGTGAATCCGCAATTCCCCAGTAATACCACGCATGCTGCCGCTTATCCTTGACGTTAAAGCGCTTCCACACCTCGTCCCCGATCACCATGTAATCCCGGGCCGTGCTGCGCATATTGCTCAGCTTGTCCCCCAGCGCCAGAATCTTGACGTCCATGCTGGAGTCCGCCAGATGCCGGAGCGTATATGCCTTGCGCTCCTCCCAGGATTTGCTCTTGTCCTCGCTCTCAGCCAGCACCAGCTCCATCACCCGCCGGCCGAACCGCTCTTTAAGCTCCTCCCCGGTCACGCCCGCATCCTCCACCACATCGTGCAGCAGCGCCGCCGCAATCATCTCCTCGTCACCAGTAAAGCCAGATACAATCACCGCTGTCTCCATAGGATGTACAATGTAGGGGATGCTTGTCCCTTTTCGAAACGTTCCCCGGTGTACCTGCTCCGCAAATGCGGCTGCCTCTTCAATCATATCCTTAGCTCCTTTGCGCTTTGGCATTTCCTTTTTTGGGATTCCTCTCCATTCTACCACAATCGACCTGCATTTAGAAGGGGATTATTTTATCTTTGGCATTTCCAGACTCTGTAAATAGTCTTTACAATCTTTTGAGAATTTCTTACAAAATTCAATAGACCAACGCAAATACGCGGTTTTTTGCCCCTCACGCCGCAGGCCGCTCATTTAATCACTTGTAAGAAGATTCATTTTCTGATATGCTATAGAAAGTATTTTTCGATCACCACAGGAGGTCTTTATGAATCACCATTCATCATACAATGCGCCGCGCAGCGAGCGCTCGCGCTCCGGCGGAAGTTCCCGCCCGGGCCACGGCGGCCACAACAGCCGTCCAAATCCCTATATGAAGCGGAGCTGGAAGGACAACCGGACACTGTTCACCCTCGTCTTCATCGTGCTTCCCTTCATTTTAATCAATGGAATCATTTTTGTGCTGGCCACCTCGATCCCCAAAATCGAGCTGACAATCGGGGACACCAAGGACTACAAAAGCCTGGAGCTCACCGTGAAGGTAAAATCCCTGCTCCCGGTAAAATCCTTCAGCGCCACGCTGGAGTCCGAGGAGTTGGAGCTGACCCGCGACAAGAATACATACACCGCCACCATCACAAACAACGGTGCGCTGGAGATTCATGCGGTGGGCTGGAACGGGATGATCGCAGCGCCGATCTACGAGACAATCGCCTCCCTGGATGAATCCGCCCCCACGGTGGATGAGAACTACAGCATCGAGAACGATATATTAACCATCATAGTGGATGACAGCCAGTCCGGCATCGACTACAGCGCAATCTACGGCACAGACGCGGACAAGCAGACCGTCAAGCCGCTGGCCACCAACCCGGACAGCGGAACCATCACTTTGCCCATGACGACGGACTGCCTGACTGTATACATTCCGGATATGGTGGGAAATACCATCTCACCCACGTACACCCGGAAGGTGGAGGGACTTGGCGGTTCCTCCCAAAGCGACTCCTCCAAAGCGGACGACTCCGACAGCAATGACTCCAAGAGCACCTCCGCGGCCAGCGACGCCGCAAAAGCGAAGGAGTCCACAAAGGCGAAGGAATCCACAAAGGACAAAGAGACCTCAAAGGCCAAAGAATCCACAAAGGCAAAAGAGGCCACCAAAGCCAAAGAATCCACCAAAGCCAAAGAAAACACCAAAACCAAAGAAACCACAAAGGCGAAGGAAACCTCAAAGGCCAAAGAATCCACCAAGGCCAAAGAGACCACCAAGGCCAAGGAAACGACCAAGGCCAAGGAGACCACCAAAGCCCCGGAAACCACCAAGGCCCCCGAGACCACCAAAGCCCCGGAGATCACCCCCGGCTCCAACGGTCCCCTGACGCCAGGCGGCCCTGGCGCACCGTCAACCGAGCCCTCCGCGGCGCCGAATCCGAACAATTCTGAGCCTGTATCCCCCGACTCCAACGGCGGGGACGTGGTACAGATTCTTCCTTTAAACTGACCGCACAAAAGCCCGGCAGCTTCAGCGTGATGCGCGACCATCACTCCGAAACCGCCGGGCCTTTTTATTCCCTGCTATTCAATATCCCTGCTTCTCTATTTCCCCGCAGCCACGATCTGATCGATAATGTCCACATAGTCCGCACAGTACAGCTCATACATCGGGGAGACCGCCTCCTGGAAGCGGGCCTTCTCCTCGGCGGACAGCTCCGTGACCACACAGCCCGCGTCGCGGACCTTCTTCTCGGAGACCTTCTCCCGCTCCGCCCAGAGCCCCCGCTCATACTCTGCGGACTCTCTGGCGCACTCCAAAATGATCTCCTGGTATTCCGGCGACAGCTTATCCCAGGTGGACTGGGCGGCCAGCTGCATCTCCGGCACCCGCGTGTGTTCGTCGATAGTATAGTATTTGGCCACCTCGTAGTGCCCGGTGGACTCGTAGGACGGCCAGTTGTTCTCCGCCCCGTCCACCTCGCCGGTCTGGAGCCCGGAATATACCTCGCCGTAGGCCATGGGCACCGGCTTTGCGCCCAGCGCCTCCATCGTGTCCATCATCAGCTCCGACTCCTGGACGCGGATCGTCATCCCGCTCATGTCCTCCAGCTTTTCGATGGGGCGGACGGAATTGTAGAAATTCCGGGCGCCGGCGTCATACCAGGACAGCGGAACCAGATCAATATTCTCAAAGGAGTTCATAAAATCCGCGCCGATCTCCCCCTCAAGCACCTTCCACATATGCTCAGGGCCGGTGTAGAGGTACGGCATCTGCAGCACATTGAGCTTGGGCACAAACTCCGCCAGCGGCGACAAGGACACGCGCGCAAAGTCGATTCCTCCGAACTGCAGCTGCTCGATCACGCTCCGCTCATCCCCCAGAGCGGCGCCTGCGTTCACCTGAATCTCGATCTTTCCCCCGGTCCGCTGGTTCACCAGCTCCGCAAATTTGTACGCCCCCTGAGTCGTGGGATAGTCCTCCGCCTGGTTCTCCGCGTAGGTGAACACGTATTCCGGAATCACGGAATCCGCTTTCTCCTCCTTCCAGCTGCTGCATGCCGTCAGAAGAACTGTCCCGCAGAGAATTATAAATGCGAGTTTTTTCTTCAAAACGCCACTCCCCCCTTCTGCCCTTCTCCCTGGGCCGTGTCCATCTCCCCGCAATCGACGCAGTAGACCTTGATCGTCCGGTCGTTCCTGCTGGTAAAATAGACCTTTGTGCCCGCGTGGTTGTAAATCGGATGCGGATGGGCATCCTGCCCCAGCCAGTCGCTCTCATGGCGGCACAGTGGCCTCCATTTGAGCGTCCCCCGCTCCCAGTCCGCCCGCTGCACGGAGATGTACGCGCCGTCCTTCTTGTGGGGGTCCGGCCCGTTGTCCGTGCTGTTCTCGCGCACCGCCTTGATCTCCCCGGGGAACTTAAAATACCCGTCGCACACCAGATTGCCGTCATGGTCCATGGTAAAGTGACCGTACGCATTGTAGTCCTCCGGGAGCGGAATCTCCCAGAACCGCCCGTCACGCATATCGACTCTGCCAACGAACGCCGGTCCATCACAGTATGCCCCGTGATAGATCACAAAATTCCCGTCATCGCTCCACATCTCATGGCACACCCAGTCGTTCCGGCTTCTGTCCCATGCCCCGGGCATCTCCCCCTCGGTCCGGACCTGCCGCACCGTGTCCGTCCGGTGATCGTAGAGCCAGATTCTGCGGATACCGCAGTCAAAGCTGGACCACTCGTGGTTGTAGAGAATCTGCTCCGGGTTCACGGGGTTAAACTGCACGTGGGTGATCCAGCAGCGCTCAACGGTCCTGCTGTAGAGAAGCGCCCCGCTCTGCGTGTCGTAGACGCACAGATAGCTGTTTAGCCCCTCCGCCTGGACTCTCCCGTCGATGTCGTAGACGGGCCGCCGGTCCAGTCCGCTCCCCTCCGTCTCCGGATCATACTCCAGGCACCGCCCGTCCGTCATGGGCACACAGAGGAACCTCCCGTCCGCGCTCACGTGGGTGAAGGCCGTCATCCTCCCGTCCGGGATCCGGTTGAGCCGTATCACCTGCCCGTCAAGCCCGACCTTAAGAATCTCGTTGTCCTGGATGTAGTAGACCACATTTCGCTTGGGGTCCTGGCAGACGCTGGCCTTGCTGAGCCCCTCGCCCTCCGTCCCGTCAAAGTAGACATAGGACTTCATGATTCCCTTCCGGTTATCGGTCAGCACCCGCTCCTCCCCGGTTTTCAGGTCCTTAACGACCACGTTGGGCGATCCGGTGCGGTCGCTCAAAAGATAAATGTACCGGTCGTCCGCAGAGAGTGATGAGCAGGTAAAGTAAAGCATCTGCGTGTTGTAATCGTCGCTTCCCGATACGAGGACGCGCTGTCTGAGTCCCATGGTATCCATACATTGTTCCTCCGTCTCCTGATTATTCCAAAGGCAAAGCGTGGCCAGACCCACACGGATCCAGCCACTACCTGTTCATCTTCGAGGTTACGTACGCGTAAAACGCTTCTCTTTCCGCTCCCAGCACGCGGTTGGTAAACACAAAGCCGTGGGTGGTATCTGAAAATATGATGATCATCGTGGGCTTTTTTGAGATCTTTTTGATTCCGGACCACTTCAAATCCGCGGTCTGGTTTCCCACCCGGATGTGAATTCCCGCGTCGTCAAATCCCGCCTCGGTGTCCTCCTTTATGGCCGCCGCCTGCTTTAATGCCTTGCGGTAAACCATGAGGGGCTGAATGACCGTAAACAGGAGCGCGCACAGCACGATCAGAGCGTGCATACCCGCGCCGAAGTCCGCCCACCTGGACACGCCCAGGGCGACCACGGCCGCGGTAAAGATGACGTTGCAGACACCCACCATGGAACCGTAGGTGTAGTACATGGACAGCTGCCAGAGCTCGAAAGCGGTTGTGCGGTACTTGTAGTGAAATTTCATGGCGTGCTTTCCTTCCCTGTTTCTCTGAATTATATAATCAGGCATTAACCAACGTTAATGCCTGATCTGAATCATATCTTATTTTTGCAGTGTGAGCAACCCCAGGGCGGCTATTTCGCAGCCTGGCCCAGCACAGCAGGCAGCCACAGGCTGACAGCCGGGATAAAGGTGATCAGCAGCAGTGTGATGATCATGCACAGGTAGAACGGCAGCGTCGCCTTAACCACACGCTCCATAGGCACCTTCGCAACCGCAGAGCCGATGAACAGCACAGCGCCTACCGGCGGGGTCAGAAGGCCGATACCACAGTTTAACACAACCATGATTCCGAACTGGATCGGATCGATACCGATGGAGGTAGCGATCGGCAGCAGGATGGGGGTCGCAATCAGGATGATCGGGGCCATGTCCATGATGCAGCCTAAAACCAGAAGGATCAGGTTCAGCAGCAGCGCCAGAAGAATCTTGTTGCTGGTCAGCCCGGTGATGGCATTCGCAGCCAGATCCGGCACGTGCAGCTGGGTTAAGCAGTATCCGAAGATGCTGGAGGTGGCGATCAGGATCATTACGATGGAGAGCGTGTCAACGCAGTCTCCCAGAACTCTCCAGACACCCTTCCAGTCCAGTCCCTTGTAGATAAACACGCTCACAAGCAGGCTGTAGATAACCGCGATTGCAGCGGACTCTGTGGCGGTGAACACGCCGCCCACAACGCCGAACACAACGATCAGCACTGCGGCCAGGGCCCAGAAGGAAACGCTCAACTGCTTTAAGAGGTTGATGATGCTGAACTTATCGCCTTTCGGGTAATTGCGCTTCACGGAGATAATGTAGGAACCGATCATCAGGCTCAACGCCAGCAGAGCGCCCGGCAGGTAACCTGCGAGGAACAGGCTTCCAACGGAGATACCGCCTGCGGTGGTGGCGTAGATAACCATGTTGTGGCTGGGCGGAACCAGCAGGCCCTCACAGGAAGAGGTGATGGTTACAGCCGTGGAGAAGTCGTCGTCATATCCCTGGTCGACCATCATGGGAATCAGGATGGAACCCAGGGAAGCGGTGTCTGCGGCTGCGGAGCCGGAGATTCCGCCGAAGAAATAGGACGCTACGATGTTAACCATTGCCATGCCGCCGCGCATCCAGCCCACACACGCGTTGGCCAGCGCGATCAGCTTCTCGGAGATACCGCCGGAGCCCATCAGACATCCCATGGTGATGAAGAAGGGAACCGCCATCAGGCTGAAGGAGCTTATGCCCTTCACCATCTGCTGGCAGACGGTGGTCAGGTTTTTGCCCATGGACATCAGGCAGAAAACGGAGGAAAGTGCTACCGCGTAAGCAATCGGGAAACGCAAAAATACCATCAGGAAAAAGCTTCCCAGCAAAATCACTATTGCCATGGTGTTTACATCCATTAGTTGTTTCCTCCCTTCACAAAAATATCCTTGACGTGGTTGTACAGCGCCTCGATCTCAAATATGATCATGGCCACACCGGCCAGAGGCACCGGGAAATACATCCAGAATCTGGAAACTTTAGGCATGCTGACATATGTACCCTTGGAGCCGATTCCGGAGGCATACTTCCAGCCAACCGTGATCATGATAAATGCCAGAGCCAGAACCGCAATGTCAGCAACAATGTCCAGTGTCTTAACCAGCTTTTTCGGCAGGTAAACATCCAGGGCCGTCATGCGGATGTGGGCGCCTCTGCGGATCGCCAAAGCCGCGGAGAGCACTGCCATGTAGGACATGCAGGTCAGAACTACCTCCTCACTCCAGGCCGGGTCCGGGATAAACGGAATGTACCGCCCCGCAACCGCCATGGTTGTGATGAGAATATCAACGACCAGAAGCACCTTACATATGAACATTACAACATTGTACACCAAATCATATGCAGGTTTAATCTTATCAATCTTTTCAAATATTGCTGGCATATTGATCCCCCTTTCAAAAAATCAGGCACAGAGGCATTCACTCCCTCTGTGCCTTAAACCGCGACTTTATTACTTCATGTCAAGGATCTGCTGATACAGCTCAGCGTTATCCTTTGTGGACTCAGCAATAATGTCCTTACAAGCTTCCTGCCAAGGAGTAATATCGGGAACCTCAACGACATTGATGCCCTCTGCCTTCAGCTCTTCAAGCACTTTATTCTCAGCTTCCTCAGAGATCTGTCTGTTGAAGTCGGAAGCCTCTTTGCCAGCCTGTACCAGCACATCCTGCTGCTCGGGGGTCAGCTTATCCCAAGCTTCGTCAGTGATGATCACCTGGATTGCGCCCAGGGTATGTCCGTCCAGAATCAGGTTCGGAGCAACTTCCTGGAAAGCGTTGGACTTGTAGTTCGCGATCGGCTGCTCAGCGCCGTCAACAACGCCGGTCTGCAGTGCAGAGTACAGCTCGTTGAAGGATACAACCGTCGGGCTGGCGCCAAGGCCATTTACCATACCGTTCATGATCGGGTCGTTGGACACACGCAGCTTCATGCCCTTTAAGTCCTCTAAGCCCTTGATCTCCTTAACAGTGAAGAAATGACGGAAGCCCTCCTCGCCGTAGAACAGGCCTCTAACGCCGGTGCCGTTCTCGTGGGGCTCAAGCAGGAACTCGGGAGCTAAATCGCTGTTTGCGAAGTTCCAGAAATGATCGCGGCTCACGAATGTATAAGGTACGGACAGCAGCTTGGACTTCTCGCCGCCGTAGCTGGTCAGTGCGAATGCGGAGATACGGGAGATATCGATGGTTCCGCCGCCGCCCAGCATGGTATCCAGAACGTCGTTCTCGGAACCCAGCACGCCGCTGGCCTGTAAGTCGATCTTGATGGAACCGCCGGAAAGCTCCTCCACCTTCTCCTTGAACTTGGAATCGGTCTGTCCAACGATGGTGTCTAAGGGGTTAACCTCTGCCATAACCAGGGTGATCTCCGGTCCAACCGGCTCCTTGGTATCTGCGGCAGCCTCTGCCTTGGTCTCTGCATCGGCAGCGGGTGCTGCGGTTGTAGCCGCCTCGGTTGCTGCAGTCGTAGCCGGTGCTGCTGTGGTCTCCGGGGCCTTGGAACCGCCGCCGCAGCCTGTCAGAGCAGACGCTACCATCACTGCGCATAATGCTGTGCTAAGCCATCTTTTTTTCATGTCACATTTCCTCCTCTTAATACATTTTTTACAGGTTCCTTGTGGAACCTTAACGTTTTCCTTACGCTAATTTAATTATAAGGGTATTCTCCCCTTCTGAACATAGTAAATTTTTGTGAATCATAGTATAATTTTAACCTGATGGCCGTTTTTCTTTATGCATTTGACACAGTTTCGTCTTTATGCCATCTTTATGCTTTTTGGAATATGCACAAGCGATACTCTGTCGGGCTCTGCCCGGTCATCCGCTTGAAAACCTTGGCAAAGTAGTTGGAATCCGAGTAGCCAACGGCTTTTCCGATCTCCTTAACGTTTACCGTGGGCTGCTCCAACATCTTCTTCGCCTCGTTCACCCGGTACTCGGTCAGGTAGGAGGTAAAGTTCTTGTTGAAGCACTGCTTGAACAGCTTGCAGAAGTAGGGCTCCGAATAGTTCATCGTCCGGGCAAGCTCCTGCATGGAGATATCGTACATGTAATTCTCGTGGATATACTGGCTGATAATCTCCCCCACCTTGGACAGGCGGATATTTCCGTCCTCCTCCAACTCGTCCTCCGCCGCCGCTTCCTCCTCCACGGAGGTCTCGGACTCAGTTTGAACCGCCGTCCCGCTGTCCGCGCTGCTCTCCCCCAGCGCCTCCAGCTGCTTTTCCTGGATTATTTTTTCCTTCTGGCGCGCGGTGGTGAGGCGCATGGCCTCCTCCACCACCAGCATCAGCTCCTGCTCATCGTAGGGCTTCAGCAGATAGTCCAATGCCCGGATCATGATGGCCTTCTTGGCGTAAGAAAACTCGTCGAACGCGGTCAAAAAAATGATACAGCAGTCCTTGTCCTTCTCCCGGATCCGCTGGGCCGCCTCGATGCCGTTAATCCCCGGCATCTCGATATCCAGAATTGCGATCTGTATTTTCTCCTGCTCGTAGATGCGCAGGGCCTCTCTGCCGTTTCCAGCCTGGAAAATGGCGCACTGATCCCCCAGATTCTTGTGGAGCGTTTTATAGAGGACCGCCCTCTCAATCATCTCGTCATCTGCAATCAGCAAACGGTACATACTTAAGTTCCCCCCTCCTTGCGTCTTTATATCCGCACAGATGTCTTGTCCTGCGGTATCGTCATCTGGACCACCGTGCCGCAGTCCTTGCGGCTGAACAGCTTCATGTCGCCGCCCTCGTACATGGTGTGTATTCGTTTGTAAATATTTCCCAGCCCAATCCCGATCCCGGCGGTGCGGCTTCCCTTCAGCGCCTCCGACAGCGTCCTCAGGCGCTCCTCATCCATGCCAAGCCCGGTGTCCGCCACCGAGATGATCAGGTTTTCGCCGTCCTTCCATATGCGGATAAAGATTCGGCCGCCCTGCTCCTTCTTGGAGATGCCGTGGACGATCCCGTTCTCCACCACCGGCTGCAGCGTGAAGGCCGGAATCAGCGCCTTGGCCGCCTCCACCTCCAGCTTGCACTCGTACTGGATCCGACTTCCGAAGCGCATCTGCTGTAAGTACATGTAGTCCTGAACCACCTTAAGCTCCTGCTCTAACGGCACAATCTGCTCCGACGTCTTCAAATTGTAGCGGAACAGATTGCTCATGCTGGTGATCATGCGCTCCGTGGTGGACGCGTCCTCCAGCTTTGCCATGCAGGCGATCATGTTCAGGGTGTTAAACAGGAAATGAGGGTTGATCTGGCTCTTTAACAGCTCCAGGCGGGCGGCATCCAGCCGCTTCTCCATATCCATCTTCTCAAGCTCCTCCCGGTGGAGGAGCGCCGCCATCTCATTCTTCTCCTTGAGCGTGTTGATGTACCCCTCGGTGGCGTGCTTCATCTTGTTGAAAGCCTTCACCAGCTCGCCCATCTCGTCCTTGTTGGGGACCGCCAGATCCTGGCCGCTGAAATCGTTTCTCGCGATCTTCCGGGCGTTGTGAGCCATCTTCACCATCGGGTCCACCAGCGTCCCGGACAGGACCTTGGTCAGACAGATCACCACAATCATCATGACAACGGAGAACATCAGAATCAGATAGGGCATGTTGTAGAAGACGGACGCTTTTTCCTGGTAGATCGCGTTTCCGTCCTTCAGCGTGACCTGCACCAGCCGCCTGGCGTAGGTCTGCAGATAGCCCTGCATGGAGTAGACCTGGTACAGGGCGGGCACGAACCCGGCATCCTCCGCGTCCATATTGAGGATCGCATCCCTGGCCTCACTGTAACCCTCGTAGCCGTTGCGCACATTCCAGGTCCTGGCATAGCGCTCCGGGCCGATCCGGGCGTAGTCGAACGGGAGGGACAAAAGGCAACGCTTCGTCCGGACGCAGGAGAGCACATACTCCTCCCGACTCTCCGGGGTGCGCTCCCTGGCGTACTCCTCAAACGCCTTGATCTCCAGCTCCAGCGCCTCCTGAAATTCATGACACTGCGAATTATCCTTCAGAATGACATCGAAGCTGTCCAGCGAAAAGTTCATCACGCGGATATTAAAGGCTACGGACAGCCCCATGACGAGAATGACCATAACCGCAAAGGTCTCCAGTTTTCTTCTCAGAGAAATCGTTAACCATAGATTTTTCAGATACTCGAACATACCCCTACCCTGCCTTCTAAGCAAAAGCCCTGCGGCGCGCAGAGTCCAACGCACCTCTGTCCCAGTTTAAAATGGCCTCTCACCAGGATGATGAGAGGCCAGCTCTTTTATATAGTATTTTAACAGCAGATGCGGTAAAAGTCAACCAAACCGGTGCAATTATAGGGGTTTAACGTTTTCTTTCCCTTTTATTGGAAATTCGTTTGTGTGAATCCCGCTCACTCACTTGCAGCGTTTTCACCACGATCTCCCCCACGCCGGATGATTTTTTATCGGCGGGAGGCGAGAAAAAGAGAGATTCTAGTCTTTCTTGGTGGTGGAAATCTTTTTCTGCTCCGTCTTCGCGGTGGAAATCTGCTTTTGATCTTTCTTCGCGGTGGACAGCTTCTTCTGCTCTGTCTTTGCGGTGGCGATTTGCTTTTGGTCTTTCTTTGCGGTGGACAGCTTCTTCTGCTCTGTCTTCGCGGTGGTGATCTGCTTTTGTTCCTCCTTGGTGGTGGAGATTTGCTTTTGGTCCTCCTTGGTGGTGGAGATCTGCTTTTGGTCTGTCTTTGTGGTGGAGATCTGCTTCTGTTTCTCCTTTGTGGTGGAGATCTGCTTGGGAGCTTCCTTTGCTGCTGGGCTCGGCTTGGGGGCTTCCGCCGCAGATGCGCTTGCCTTGGGGGCATCCTTTGCAGCTGTAGCGCTCGCCTTGGGCGCTTCCTTTGCTGCCGCAGCGCTTGCTTTGGGAGCTTCCTTCACAGCTGTAGCGCTCGCCTTTGGCTCTTCCTTTACTGCCGCAGCGCTCGCTTTGGGGGCTTCCTTCGCTGCGGGGCTTGGGCTCGCCTTGGCCGCTTCCTTCGCTGCCGTAGCGCTCGCCTCGGGCGCTTCCTTTGCTGCGGGGCTCAGGCTCGCCTTGGCCGCTTCCTTCGCTGCCGTAGCGCTCGCTTTCGCCTCTTCCTTCGCCACAGCCGCCTGCTTCTTCTCCGGCTTCACCGCCTTCGCCTCTTCCGCCACAGCCTTCGCTGCATCTTCCTCAGCCTTCTTCACCCCGGCGCTCTTCGCTTCCGCATTCTTCGCCCCAGCGCTCTTCGCTCCCGCCTTCTTCACTGCCCGCTTCTCTTTCTTCGCGGTCTGCGCAGCCGGCCGCGCTTTTTTCGTCCCGGGCTCCGGTGTGCACGTGAATACACAGATGCTCATGGGCGCCACGTTGATTTCGATGGAGTTCTCCATGTCGTCCCACTCCAGCTTTTTGGAGGACTTCGCCCGCGGATTCACTTTCCCGCTCCCGCCGAACTCCGCCGCATCGCTGTTTAAGATTTCCTTATATTTGCCGGCAAAGGGCACGCCCACACGGAACTTCTCGTGGGCCATATTGTCAAAGTTGCAGACGAACAGCAGCGTCTCCTCTTTTTTCTTCGTCTTGCGCGCGAAGATCAGGATGCTCTCCTGCTGGTAGCTGCAGTTGATCCACTGGAACCCGTCCGGATCGTAGTCCAGCTCGTACATTGCAGGATATTTCTGGTAGATCTCGTTTAAGGCCTTCATATAATCCTGGGTCTGCTTGTGCACCGGGAACTGGAGCAGATCCCACTCCAGCGACGCGTTCTCATTCCACTCGTGCACCTGGGCGAAATCCTGTCCCATGAACAGCAGCTTTTTGCCCGGATGCCCCATCATGAAGCCGTAGGCCACCCGCAAGTTGTCCGCCTTCTGCTCCAGCGTCTCCCCGGGCATCTTCCCGATCATGGAGCCCTTGCCGTGCACCACCTCGTCGTGGGAGAACACCAGGATAAAGTTCTCGCTGTACGCGTACAGCATAGAGAAGGTCAGCTCGCTGTAATTGTTCTTGCGGAACAGCGGATCGCAGCGCATGTAGTTGGTGAAATCGTTCATCCATCCCATGTTCCACTTGAAGTCGAATCCCAGCCCGCCGTCCTTGGGGGTGCCGGTGACCATCGGCCACGCGGTGGACTCCTCGGCGATCAGCACCGCGCCGTCCTTTCTCCCCTTAAACACGGAGCTCAAGTGCTTTAAGAATTCCACGGCCTCCAGATTTTCATTTCCGCCGTAGATATTCGGCACCCACTCGCCGTCGTTCTTTCCGTAATCCAGGTACAGCATGGAGGCCACCGCGTCCATGCGGATGCCGTCCGCATGGTACTTGTCCGCCCAGAAAAGCGCGTTGGCGATCAGGAAGTTGGACACGCCGGGCCTTCCATAGTTGTAGATCAGGGTTCCCCAGTGGGGATGCGCGCCCTGGCGCGGGTCCTTGTGCTCGTAGACACAGGTGCCGTCAAAGCAGGCCAGGCCGTAGGCGTCCCTCGGGAAGTGGGCCGGAACCCAGTCCAGGATCACGCCGATCCCCCGGCTGTGCATGTAGTCCATAAAGTACATGAAGTCATCCGGCGTGCCGTAGCGGCTCGTTGGCGCATAGTAGCCGGTCACCTGGTATCCCCAGGAGGCGTCTAACGGGTGCTCCATCACCGGCATCAGCTCCACATGGGTGTAGCCCATCTCCTTCACGTAATCCGCAAGAGGTCCGGCGATCTCCCTGTAATTGTAAAATTCAGAGCCCACAATGTCGTTGCCCTTGTCGTCCTTCTCAAGCTCCTTGCGCTTCCAGGACCCCAGATGCACCTCGTAGATCGCCATGGGGCCAGTGAGCTGCTCCTTAGCGGCGCGCTTGTCCATCCACTCCTTGTCCTGCCACTGGTAATTGCCGATATCCCAGACAACGGACGCCGTGTTGGGTCTCAGCTCGGCATAGTTGGCGTACGGGTCCGCCTTGAGCATGGGGTCGCCCGCCTTGGTCTTGACCTCATACTTATAGATCTGCCCCGGCTTCAGCCCCGGGATAAACAGCTCAAATATTCCAGATTCTCCCAGAAGACGCATGGGATGCCGGCGCCCGTCCCAGAGGTTGAAATCGCCGACCACGCTGACCCGCATGGCGCACGGAGCCCACACGGAGAAGTACACGCCCTCCACGCCCTTGATGGTCATGGGGTGCGCGCCCATCTTCTCATAGATCTGGTAGTGGATGCCCGCCTCAAATTTCTTTAAATCTTCCTCCGTGTACTGGGGCGCAAAGGCGTAGGGATCCTGGATCTCCTCCGTCACACCGTTGTCGTAGGTCACGACCAGCGAGTACGCCGCCATGCTCTTTCGCGGAATCAGCGCGGCGAAAAAGCCGGCCTCGTCCGCCAGCTCCATCGGATACTTGCGGCCCGTGCTGGTGATCTTCACGCTGATGGCCTGCGCCGTGGGAATCAGGGCCTGCACCAGCAGTCCCTGCTCCGTCAGGTGAGGTCCCAAAAGTCCGTGGGGATTGCAGCCCTCCGAGTACACCAGTTCCTCAATGCCAGCCCAATCCATCAAATCGTACAAGTTCTGTTCCATAATTGGAGCCCCCTTTTTATTTCGTTATGAGTTGTCCCGTCCAGATGCGCGGCCCTTAAAGGGTGCCCGCCCTGTCCTTTATATTCTGCTGAAAATTGATAATATCATGCTCATATTCCTGGTCCATGTAGGGGGAAGTGATCATGAAATCCGCGCTCGCCTTGTTGTTGGCGATGGGGATGTCGTACACCTGCGCGATGCGAAGCAGAGCCTTCACATCCGGGTCGTGGGGCTGTGCGGTCAGCGGATCCGAGAAGAAAATCACAAAGTCGATCTTTCCCTCCACGATCTTTGCCCCGATCTGCTGGTCCCCTCCCAGGGGGCCGCTGTTGTATCCCTTCACCGGGAGGCCCGTGCTCTCCGTGATCATCCGCGCCGTGGTGCCTGTCCCGCAGAGAAAATGTTTTGACAGGACCGCCTTGTTCTCCTCGCACCACTGAATCAGCTCGCGCTTTTTCTGGTCATGGGCAATCAGGGCGATATTTTTCTGTTTTCTTATGGTCATCGTTAAAAAGTCCATATGTTTGTCCTCCCTTTCCATAAATTTCCTATTCAATCACCGGATTGACAATGCTTCCAATCCCCTCGATGCTGCACTCCACCACATCGCCCGGCTTTAAAAACTTTGGCGGGTCAAAGCCCATCCCCACCCCGGCGGGTGTCCCGGTGGCGATGATGGTCCCAGGCTTTAAGGTCATGCCCTGGGACAGCTCGCTGACCACGTGGTCGATGCCAAAGATCAGGAGCTCTGTGTTGCTGTCCTGACGCAGCTCCCCGTTGACCCGGGACTGCACCTGCACGTTGGGCGGGTAGGGCAGCGCGTTCACCGTGGCGATGCAGGGGCCCATGGGGAGAAAGCCGTCCAGGCTCTTTCCGAAATACCACTGCTTGTGGCGGGTCTGCAGCGTTCTGGCGCTGACGTCGTTGATGATTGTGTATCCGAAAATGTAGTCCTTCACCTGCTCCGGGGAGATCTTGCTGGCCTCCTTGCGGATAATCACCGCCAGCTCGGCCTCGTAGTCTAAGTCGGCCACGATGTCCTGGTGGCTGGGGATTCCCTCCCCGGTGGCGACGGCCTGGTTGACGCGCTTGGAGAAGTAAACCGCGTAGGGGCGCTCGCCCCCGAAGGCCTCCTTCTTGTAGCGGGCGGATTCCTCAGCGTGAGCCATGTAATTGATCCCCAGACAGATCACGTCCTGGGCCGGGTTGGGAATCGGAGCCAGAAGCTTTACCTCCTCCACCGGCGCGGCACCGTCGATCCGGCTGTTCTCCAGACCGGAGGCGTGCTCCAACAGCTGAAGCTCCGAATCGCTGATGTTCTCAATCAGCTCCAGCATCGTCCGGTAGTCCATACCGATGGATGCAAGGGGATAAATCCACTTTTCATCCAGGCTCATCACGCCCAATCTCACCTTATGTTCAATTTCATATGTCACCAGTCTCATGATGTCCTCCTGCTTTTCATCCGGCTCCGCCCGTTTTTGGGCCTGCCTCATTTGCCCATTGTAATTTTTGTATTTTCTACTGTACCACATTTTTCCGAATTTTTCTATGTTTTTGCCCCCATTTCTTGAAACAAGGCGGATTCTTTCTGAAAAGTCTTGCAGTTGTATGCTCAAAATGCGGTCAGGATCTGCGCAAAAAAAATCAGCGCCCACCCCTGTATACAGGCTGCGGGCGCTGATCTCATCCGATTCATGTGGTCTTCCTGCAATTTCCACCTATTCCAGACACTCCCGGAAGGTCTTGAAGGCCTGGATCACCAGCGTGGGGGCGAACGCGGCGAAGCCCACCGTGAGGAGCTGGTACACGCTCAGATCCGCGGCCGCAAACATCACCTGGAGCCCCGGCACAAAGAGCACCGCCGCCAGCAGCACCACGCCCAGCTCGAAGGCCATCACGCTGTATAAATTGCTTCCCAGCCCCAGCCGCAGGACCGAGTGGCGGCTGCGGCAGTTAAAGCCGTGGAACAGCCGCGCCAGTGTCAGGGTGGAGAAGGCCATGGTGCTGGCCAGGGCCTCGCCCCCGGCGTTAAGGCCCGTGCGGTAGGACCACATGGTGGCCAGCGCGATGAGTCCCCCCTGAATCAGGATATCCCGCACAAAGGTTTTCGTCAGGATGCCCTCCTTCGGGTTTCTGGGCGGCTCCTTTAGGAGTCCCTCCTCCGGTGGCTCCATCCCGATGGCGATGGCGGGCAGCGAGTCGGTGAGCAGGTTGATAAACAGCAGATGCACCGGCGCGAAGGGCATGGGAAGCGCAGCAAGGGACGTGTAGAGCACGCAGAGGATGCCCGCCATATTTCCGGACAGCAGAAACTGGATGGCGTTCTTGATGTTCCGGTACACATTCCGGCCGTTGGCCACGGCCTTGATGATGGTGGCGAAATTGTCATCCGCCAGGATCATGGAGGCCGCATCCTTGGACACCTCGGTGCCCGTGATGCCCATGGCCACGCCGATGTCCGCCTTCTTTAGGGCGGGAGCGTCGTTGACCCCGTCCCCGGTCATGGCCACGATGCGGCCCCGCCGCTGCCATGCGCTGACGATGCGTATTTTGTGCTCCGGAGACACGCGGGCGTAGACGGAGGTCTGCTCCAGCCTGCGGTCCAGCTCTGCGTCGTCCATGGCGTTTAGCTCCGCCCCGGTCAGCGCCCCCGTCTCCCGGTCCATGATCCCGATGCGGCCTGCGATGGCCATGGCCGTCACCTTGTGGTCGCCGGTAATCATCACGGTGCGGATTCCGGCCCGGCGGGCGTTCTGGACCGCGGCCCGGGACTCGCTCCTGGGCGGATCCATCATGGCCGCCATGCCCAGAAAGATCAGGTTCTGCTCCGCCGCCTTCCCCTTCTCCTCCGGCTTGCAGGCGAAGGCCAGGACCCGCAGCCCCTGGGAGGACCATTTCAGGTTCTGATCCATGATTCTGCGCCGGTCCTGGTCGGTCAGGGTGCGGTGTGCCAGGGCGGCCCCGGCCCGGCCCGCCGGTGGGACGGCCGCCTGGGTACTTCCGGGGTTTGCGATCTGCGTGCAGCGGTCCAACAGCACATCCAGGGCGCCCTTCACGAATACCATCACCCCGTCCTCCAGCTGGTTCTGGGTGGACATCAGCTTCCGCCGCGGGTCAAAGGGCAGCTCCCCGGTTCGCGGGAAACGGCGGCGCACCTGCTCCGGCACCACGCCGGCCTGGGTCGCCATGTGAAGCAGCGCCAGCTCCATGGGCTCCCCCACATCCCGGGACGCCTGGCCGTCCGGGTCGGCGCTGGCGTCATTGTCCAGAACCGCGCCGTACAGCAGAAGGCGCACATCCGGGCGGTATGTGTTCTCCTTGAGCCAATCTGCGCTGCGCTCCCTGTGGTTTAGGCAGACGTACTCCACCTCCATCCGGTTCTGGGTCAGGGTCCCGGTCTTGTCAGAGCAGATCACGGACACACAGCCCAGGCTCTCCACCGCCTTTAAATCCTTGATGATGGCGTGCTCTTTTGCCATTTTCTGGGTTCCCATGGCCTGCACGATGGTGACGATGGAGCTTAAGGCCTCCGGGATGGCGGCTACCGCCAGGGCCACCGCGAACATCAGCGCGTCCAGAACCGGCTCCTTCCGGTAGAGGCTCAGCCCAAAGACCACCGCCGAGATCGCCATGATCGCCGCGGCCAGGCGACCGCTGAACCGGTCCAGACTCACCTGCAGGGGCGTTTTGTGCTCCTGTGTGTCGTTCATCAGAGCGGCGATCTTTCCGATCTCCGTGTCCATGCCCGTGCCCGTGACCACCGCCACGCCGCGCCCGCCCGTGACTAAGGAGCCGCAGAACACCATATTGACCCGGTCCGCCAGGGCTATCTGGCTGGCGGCGTCCTTTGCCGGGCCCCCGCCGCGCGCTCTCCCCAAAATCGTCTCCTGTTTATCCACGTTTAAGGATTCCCCGGTGAGGGAGCTCTCGTTGACCTGGAGGCCGTACACCTCGATGAGCCGGGCGTCCGCGGCCACCAGGTCCCCCGCCTCCAAAAGCAGGATGTCGCCCGGCACCACCTCCGAGGACGGGATATCCATCTGCCGCCCGTCCCGCCGGACCCTGGCCTCGGGGGATGACAGGGATTTTAGGCTGTCTAAGGACTTCTCCGCCCGCTGGTGCTGCACTGTGCCCAGCACCGCGTTTAACAGCAGGACCGCGAAGATGACCCCGGCGCTCCCCGGGTCCCCCGTGACCATGGAGATTCCGGCCGCCACAATGAGGATGATCACCAACAGGTCCTTAAACTGCTCCAGAAACACCTGCCACCACTGCTTTCGACCGCTCTCCTGTATCACGTTCTCCCCATATTGCTTCAGCCGCTCCTTCGCCTCGCGGCTGCTAAGACCCTGCCCGCCGGTCAAAAGCTGCGACATTGTTTCCTGCTTTGACAGCCTGAACCATTCCGCCATGTCGGTCTCCCCTCTCATCTGATTTCTGAATGTCCCCGCTGCACAAAAATGCCCCCGGTCATACGATATGTATGTCCGGGGGCACTCGTCTCGAGCACCCACTCTAGTCTATGTGAGGCGCAGAATCATTATGACTGGGAGGTGGACGGCGCCATCAGCTCAGTCAGCTGCTCCAGCACGCCCTTTCCCCCGTTGATGGTGATCCCGCCGACCTTGTCGCAGATCCGCTCCAGGTACTCCATCTCCTTCAGCTTAAACAGCGTCCGGTTCTCGTCCATCAGCCGCGCGGTGTTCAGTAGGCTCCTGGTGGAGGCCACCTCCTCCCGCCGCATGATCACGTTGGCCTGAGCCTTCTTCTCCGCCACCAGCACCGTGTTCATGATCTCCCGGATCTCGCCCGGCAGGATGATGTCCTTGATGCCCGCGCCGGTCACCTCCACACAGTAGTCCTGCTGCCGCTCCTTTAGCTTTTGCAGTACGTACTGGCCGATCTCCTCCTTTTGGTCTAACAGCTCATCCAGCCGGAACCGGCCCACATACTCCCGCAGCACCAGCTGAGCGCAGGTGTACAGCTGTGCGGAGGCTCCCTCCACCATCCGGACCAGCCGCTCGGGGTCCGTGATCCGGTAGGAGCAGACCACGTTCAGCCGCACGCCCACCTTGTCGGCGGTCAGGATCTCCTGGCCGGAGATGTCTAACTGCTGGATCTTCATGTTGAAGATCTTGGCCGTCACCTCCCGGCCGTAGTTCCAGAAGTAGTAGCTGCCGGGCTCCAGCCTCTTCTCCATGCGGTTGTCGTAGTACAGTAACCCCAGCTCGCCGTCCTTCACCACAATCTTCTTGTAGTACTTCACCGGCATCAGGTCCAGATAGATCCGGGGCAGCGATTCCTCCATAGTCGGGCAGGTGATATCCACCAGCTGGAAGGTGTTTTTCTCAAACACGTTCCAGAACATGGCCTCCGAGCCGTTTAACACCTCCTTAAACGCGCCGTTCACAAACCGCAGCGCCAGGCAGGTGTCGGGAATCTCCACCCGCGCCACCCGGTCCGCGAACTCCTTGTCCTTTAACAGCACCTCCTGGGGGATCCCGCAGGTATTCACCGGTCCCGTCATGCTGACCTTGCTCAAGTCATACCCCAGATGCTTCATATAACTGTGCCGGCCCGCGGTCAACAGCTTCACAAACCGCCCGTCCTTCGTCAGGTAGCCGCACTCCTGCTCCTTGATAATATACTTCATCTCTCATTTCCCCTTTTTTATGTAAGCAGCCGCCCTCGCCCGGTTCTCCGGCCGGTCCGGCTGCGAATCTCATGTGTCAATTGGTTGTCTCTCGCTGTTCATCACAGCATGTGGAAAATTTCCTGCCCCGCTTCATCCGGAGTCCGGGGGCCCGCGCTTAAGGCTCCGCTTCTGAAAGCGGCGGACCGGAGCATGGTTCAGGCCTGCGATTCCGCCTCCCATTTATTTCCATGTCTCGCCGATTTCTCCGCAAAAGCCGGTATCCGCGCCGGCGCTGGCCGCCCTCCGGACTGTCCGTCCCGCCGGTTTGGAAGAAAGCTGCTGCTTCCTCCCTCCCCGTCGCGCCGGACCGAAGCGCAGGCAGTTCCATTTCCTGGTTTGAGTTTTCGATGATTGCTATACCCAGCTTAGCTACATGTTCACACATGGTGGGATTTGAACCCACGACAAATCATGAATTTGGCCCAGACTGCCGGAATACCGGCAAGCGATCGCTGCGGCACCGCGAGGGCTCCGCCTTCCGGAAAACCCTGCGCAAAAAAGCAGTCTGCCATCGGCGTTCCCGAAAGCTTTCGCCCCCGGACGCGCCATTTATATAAAGTTTCCTTTATATCACATTTTCCTTGTACCACATTCCCCGTTCGCGGGCGCTGCCGGCCATCAGCCCTTCACAACGCCCACTGTCTTCAGCCGCTTGACCGGCACCACGAGGTCGGTCTGATTGTCCATCACCGTCTCGATGTCCTTGTAGGCAAACCGGCTCTCCTCCGCCACGTCGCGCTTGTTCTTTTTTCCCAGCACCACGCCGCGGGTATTTAGGTCTGAGATCACCTGCTCACAGCTGAAGGCCTCCATGGCTCCCTTTCGCGAGTAGCGCCGCCCCGCCCCGTGGGAGGAGGAGCAGAAGCTCTCCGGGCAGCCCTTTCCCATCACAACATAGCTGTAGGAGCCCATGGCCCCGGGAATCACGGCCAGCTCGCCGTTTCCGGCCCGGACCGCGCCCTTGCGGTGCACCCAGACATCCTTGTCGAAGTGGTGCTCCAGCGCCGCGTAGTTGTGGTGGCAGTTGATATCGTTCGAGAACGTCAGCTGCAGATCCGTGTATTTTCCGATCCATTTCTCCAGGACCGCCTTCACCGCCAGCATCATCTTCTCCCGGTTCTCCTTCGCAAAATCCATGGACAGGTTCATCCAGCTCAAGTAACGCCTGCCCTCGCTCGTGTCCGTGGGCAGAAACGCCAGCCGGTACTCGTCTGGCACCTGGCTGTGCCATCTGCGGTTCTGCTCCCTGGCGATCTGGTGGAAGTAGTCACACACCGACTTGCCGAAGTGGCGGCTCCCGGAGTGGATCATCACGGCCAGGTAGCCGTCGTCATCCTCCTGTAGCTCAATAAAGTGGTTGCCGCCGCCCAGCGTGCCGATCTGGTAATACCCGGCCTCCAGCTGCCCGAGAAGCTCTGCGTCCTGCTCGTAGCGGTCCATCTCCTCGAAGGCGCAGTCCATGGTGTAGGAGGGCATCATGGTCTTGTGGTGGGCAAAGCCCACGGGGACGTTGCGCATGATATCCCCTATGATCGCCTGAATCAGGTTTCCGTTTCCGGTCATCACCTGCCGGATGTCCTCCACCCGGATGTTGGTCTCCGTGTAGGCCATGCCGCAGCCGATGTCCACGCCCACCGCGTTGGGGATCACCGCCCCCTCTGTCGCGATCACGCCGCCGATGGGCATCCCCATCCCGGCATGGGTGTCCGGCATCAGGCAGACCCACTTGTGAAGAAAGGGGAGCGACGCCAAATGGCGTGCCTGCTCCAGACAACTCCCCTCAAGCGCCTCCGGGCTGTCCAGCCATACCTTCACCGGAACCTTAAAAGTTTCTTTTTCATACATGACAAACATGCCATTCACTTCCTTTCCCCTTGGGGTTTTTGTTATGGCCTTATGATACCGGATAATTCCGGAAAGATCATTTAAAAAAAGTTGCGAACTTGGCTTTTCAGGACTTTTTTACTATAATGGGAATAACAGCCGTTTACGGGAGGGGAAGAGATGGCGGAATTTCAGGAACTGATCAAGAATTTCGACCGCATACGGGATTACATGCGGCAGTTTTACATATACGGCTTCAAGGCGCGCACCGAGTACGCGGGCAAGAGTGC
The DNA here is from genome assembly GCA_900555045.1 of uncultured Clostridium sp. Lineage (GTDB taxonomy): Bacteria > Bacillota > Clostridia > Lachnospirales > Lachnospiraceae > Enterocloster. The sequence goes on from USJW01000022.1 coordinate 33,990, forward strand.
CCGCACCTACGACAACGAGCGGCGGCGGATCGAGAGCTGGCTGGCGGACTACACCCGGGCCGACTACACCGCCAGGGGAAAGCATGTGTACATCAACGTGGACAGCAAGGAGATCCCGCAGAATCCCCTGTACGCCGCATGGAAGTCCAAGAGCTTCACGGACAACGACCTGATGCTGCACTTTTTCCTGCTAGACCAGTTGGCGCCGGGGGAGCGGGATGGGGGTGCTGGTGCGGCGTCCAGCGCGAGGGACCGCCTTGCTTCCGCTGCGCCCGCGCCGGGAGACTGCTCCACTTCCACCGCGCCCGCGCCAGGGGATTCCCCCAACTCTGCCCCCCCAGCACTCACCGCCGGGGAGCTCTGCGACCGGATCTGTGCGGCCTGCGGTACGGTTTTTGACAGCCAGACCATGCGGTTAAAGCTGAAGGAATATGAAAAGCTGGGCATCCTGGTCTCCATCCGGGACGGCAAGCAGCTGCGCTACCGCCTGGCCCCGCTCCTGGCGCCCGAAACCTCCCCCACCGGCGCCTGGGAGCAGCTCGTCACCGCGGTGGAGTTTTTCCAGGGCGCCGCGCCCTTCGGATTCATCGGCAGCACCATCCTGGACCGGGAGGAGACAGAGAATAAGTGGTTTCAGTTCAAGCACCAGTTCATCGTGCACACTCTGGAGGACGGGGTGCTGGCGGATGTGCTGGCGGCCATCCGTGACGGATACAAGATCGCCTTCACCAACCGCAGCTCCCGCACGGGCAACGTATCCCAGGGGGCCGGTCTGCCACTCAAGATCTTTGTCAGCACCCGCACCGGACGGCGCTACGTGTGCATGTACATGGAGGACACGCGCCGCTTTATCAATGTGCGCCTGGACGCCATGTCCGAGGTGAAGCTGTTGGAAATCAAGCCGGATTTTCGCCGGAAGCAGGATTTGCTGCGGCGGAACCTGGACCGGCTGTGGGGCGTCTCCTTCTCCGGGAGCGGCCGCCTGGAGGAGATCTGCGTCAAGCTCTATATCAATGAGCAGAAGGAAGCCTACGTGCTGGACCGCCTGCGCCGCGAGGGGCGGACCGGTCAGATCCAGCGGATCCGTGAGAATGAGTACCTGTACACGGGCTCCTTCTTTGACACCAACGAGATGCTCTCATGGATCAAGACCTTTACCGGCCGTGTCCTGGATATCCAGGGAAGCAACCGGTTCGCGGTCGCCAAGATCACGTATGATTGGGAAAAAATGTATGAGATGTACTGCAACAGTCCCGCAGACGATCAGGAGGAGCTGTGATGACGATCGATTTGTTCGACAAGATTTACGGATGCTATTATCAGGTGGTGCGCCGGGCGCTGGAGGCAGCCGCCCATGAACCGCTCACCCGACGGGACCTGGACCGGATCTGCGCCGCCTACGGCTACCGGGAGAGCGGCCTGACCATTGTCCCAAAGCTGACCGGCGGCGAGTGGGCCCTTTTAGCCGCGGACCCGGACGGCACCTTCCGCCCTGTTTTAAGCCATCCGGACCGCCTGAAGCCGCCTCTGACCGCGCTCCAGAAATCCTGGCTCAAATCCCTGCTGGCGGATCCCCGCATCCGCCTGTTTCTCACGGACGAGGCGCTCGCCCAGCTGACGGAGGCGCTTCAGGGCGTGGAGGCGCTGTACGATCCGGAGGATTTCCGCTACTTTGACCGCTCCCTGGACGGCGACGACTACGAGTCCCCGCTGTACCGCCGCAATTTCGCCGTGGTGCTGGACTGCCTGAGACAAGGAAGGACCTTAAAGCTTGTCTATCAGGGTCCCAAAAACGGCCGCTCCGCATTCGACGCCGCCCCATGCCAGCTGCAGTATTCCTCCCGGGACGACAAGTTCCGCCTCAACTGCCTGCGCCGCTCCCACGGCCGCTTTTCCAGGATGGTGACCCTCAATCTGTCCCGGATCCAGGTTTGTGCCATGGACCGCGGGAAAATTCCCCCGGAGGCCGCCGGCATGCGGTTCACAAACGTCCACAAGGCCGCCGAGCCCGTGCGGCTCAAGATCAGCGGGGAGCGCAATTCCCTGGAGCGCTGCATGCTGCACTTCGCAAACTACGAAAAGCACACGGAGTACGACGAGGAACAGAAGGCCTGGATCTGCTCCATCTACTACGACACTGCCGACGAGACGGAGCTGCTGATCGAGGTTCTCTCCTTCGGCCCCGTGGTGCAGGTGCTGGGGCCGGAGCCGTTCCTTAAGCTGGTCCGCGCCAGGGTGAAGCGCCAGCATCAGCTGTTTTACGATGTGACAGACTGACGGCCCGGGCACTCCCAGTGCCCAGGCCGCATTTCATCTCACACTATTTGCAGTAAGCCAACACCATATCTAACGCCACGCGCAGTCCATGGCGCAGGGAATCCGCCTCGATGTATTCCTCCCGCGTGTGGGCGCCGCTTCCAAAGTAGGAGCCAACGCACACGCTGGGGATTCCCATGGACAGCGGAATGTTGCAGTCCGTTGACGCGCTGTTTGCCGACGGGTAACGGCCGACCGCTCCCATCACCGCCTCCCTGGCGCACTGCTCCAGCGCCTCCTGGGCGGCCGGGTCCACATCCCCGCCGCAGGGCCGGATCCCCACAGTCTCATACTCCACCACCACAGCCTGCGGATCAAGCGTCCCCTGCGCCGCAGCAGCTTCCCCGGCCTGCTCTGCCGGGCGTCCTCCCACCTTCTCCATCACATCCAAAAATCCGCGCTCCATGATCGCCAAATCCTCCCGGCAGTCGGAGCGGAATTCATACAGCGCCTCCGCCTCCTGGGCGATGGTGTTGACCGACGTTCCGCCGGAGATCATGCCCACGTTGTAGGTGGTCTTCCCGCCGGTTGGAACCTGCATGTCATAGAACATTCCGATGATTCTGGAGAGCTCCGCGATGGCATTTTTCCCGCCGAAGTTGGAGTAGGAGTGGCCGCCGCGGGTGCGGACGCGCAGGCGGTAGCGCTGGGAGCCCACCGCGCGGTTGGTCAGATGCTCCAGCGGGGAGTCAAAGCTGACGAAGGCCTTCATGCGGTCGCCGTAATCCCGGCAGATCTGGCGGCTTCCCTTTAGGTTGCCCAGGCCCTCCTCGCCGGAGTTGCACACGAAGAGGATGCCGCAACCCTCAGGTCTTATTTTCTGCTCCGCCACATAGCGCGCCGCGGTCATCAGGGAGACCAGGCAGGCGGTGTCATCCCCCACGCCGGGGCAGCAGATCCGCCCGTTCTCCTCCTTTAAGGGCAGCGGCGTCTCATCCGGGAACACCACATCCGTGTGGGCGGCAAACACCATCACCGGCTTCCCGTCCTCCACGCCGACCGGATAAATCACGTTCAGCGCCTCGTCGATAAATACCCCCTCGGCACCATGGGCGGTCAGCCAATCCTTACAGAACTGCGCCCGCAGCTCCTCCTTGCCTGAGGGCGCGGGGATCTGCGCGATCTCCTTCAAAAGTGCCAGTGCCTCCTGCTCCTGCGCTGCGATATAATCCAATGCCTGTTGATCCAACATAGCTCTCCTCCTCGTTTGCCCGGACCTTGTCCTGCATATTTTATCCTTATTTTAACATATCACGCGTTGAAATCAAGCGAAAACGCCCCTGGCATATGGCGTGCCTTGCCCCGCTGGCTCCGCACAGTATTTGTGGTTGATTATTCCATTTTCTGTGGTACAATGGAGCAATCAGGATCTCGTCTAATATCGGATGTTCTCTTAATTTTCATGGCCGGAGCTTCCCGGCGCAATCACACCGATCGAAATCCAACAAAACAGTCAGAACGGCGGTGATGCCCTTGCGGATAATTGTGCTGTAAAGCTTGGAATACAGCCCACCTAAAAATTGAATATCGTAAGGAGGAGACACAATTATGGCAGAACAGAATCTCTATGTCAATCAGCTGTTGTCCGATCCCGTCTACTTTGCGGATTTGTGCAACGGCCTTCTGTTTGACGGCCGTCCGATCATAGCTGCGGGGGACTTGACGCCGGCCAGGGATCAGTCCGGCATCGTCTACGCGGACCGAAACGGGGTGAAAAAGGTGCTGGAGCGCCGCCGCGATGTGGCCATGTACTTGAAGGGCGGCCCCCTTCTCTCCGTGGTTGCGCTGGAAAATCAGGCCAATGTCCACTACGCCATGCCGGTCCGGTCCATGCTCTACGACGCCCTGGACTACACAGACCAGGTTCAGAACCTGCAGCGGGCTCATCAGGAACAGGAGGACTCCCTGGACAGCAGCGAATTTCTCTCGGGAATCCGGCGGGAAGACCGCCTGATCCCGGTGATCACCCTCGTTCTCTACTGGGGAAACAGCGAGTGGGACGGCTGCCAAAACCTGCACGCGCTGCTGGGTCTTGGCTGTGACGACCCGATCTCCCGCAGGCTGGCGGATTTCATCCCGGACTACCGGATCAATCTGATTCAAATGTCAAAATTTGAGGATCCGGCCCGGTTCCGCACCCATTTACAACAGATCTTCAGCATGCTAAAATGTAATAGAGATAAACAAGCCTTATACCAGTATGTTCAAGAGCACCGGGAGGACCTGGACCACATGGACGGCGCGGCAAAAATGGCCCTTCTGTCCGTGATTGGCGAACAGAAGCGGCTTCAGAAATTGTTGGAAAAAGCCGAGCAAAAGGAGGAATGGAGCATGAGTCAGGCGATTGACGAATTGATTGCAGACGGAGAAAAACGCGGATTGGAGCTGGGTGAGAAGCGCGGGCTCGAGCTGGGTGAAAAGCGCGGACTTGAGCTGGGTGAAAAGCGCGGACTTGAGCTGGGTGAGAAACGCGGGCTTGAGCTGGGCGAGAAGCGGCTTTCCAGCCTCTTACGCAGGCTGATGAGTGAAGACCGCCTGGACCTGGTCCGTCAGGTGCTGGACGATCCGGCGGTCCGCAGGCAGCTCTACAAGCGCTATAACCTGTAAAACGCTCTATTTTATGGAAACCGTAGCCGGGAGGACAAGGAAGGGCAGTGCCCGATCCCTGTCCTCCCGGTTGTCTTTGCGCTCAAGTGCCTATGGAAGCGGAATTGCCCTGCCCAAATGCCAAGCGCCCGCAGACTTCCATTTCCTGGTCCGGGTTTCCCCTTGCCCCTATCCTCCCATTCCAAAATTTTCCTCTTGACTCTCATCACTAAACATGATAAAATTCCTCCACAATGTGAAAATACAGATACCACTTTCTATCTGCCAATCCACGTTGTATTTTTTCGGCCAGCAATTAGTCTGTGCTAACCACAAAAAGAATCACCTTACCCACTCTCGCGCCTGCAAGCGCATTTTTTTGCCATCATGAGTTAGCCTTTTCTAACCAATATATTCATATCAAGCTAGGAGGTATGCCCTATCAAAACCTGGAAATCAACTGTGACTCTCGCCCTGTGCCTGCTCATTCTCTCGGCCGTCTCGCTGTTTCACGGCGTGCTGGACGTGACAGCCGCGGGGATTGCGGGCGGGGACTTGGAGCAGCTGGAGATTCTGTTTATCTCCCGCCTTCCCCGCCTGGCCGCCATCCTCTGCACCGGCGTGGGCATGAGCGTGGCCGGACTGATCATGCAGCAGCTGTGCATGAACAAATTTGTGTCCCCCACCACCGGGGCCACCATCTCCTCGGCCCAGCTTGGCATCCTGCTGGCGCTCCTGTTTCTGCCCTCCTCCACCCTGTGGAGCCGGGCGCTGTTCGCCTTCGCCGCCGCCATCGCGGGCACCTGGCTCTTCGTCTGGTTCATCCAGCGCATCCAGTTCAAGGATGTGATCATGGTCCCCCTGGCCGGAATCATGTTCGGCAACGTGATCGGCGGCGTGACCAATTACCTGGCCTACCGCTACGAGATGACCCAGGCGCTCTCCTCCTGGCTGGTGGGGCACTTTTCCCTGATCATCCGCGGGCGCTATGAGCTGGTGTACCTGATCGTGCCGCTCGTGATCCTGGCATTTCTCTTTGCCAACCACTTTAACATCGTGGGCATGGGGAAGGATTTCTCCAAAAATCTGGGAATCCACCACAACCTGGTGCTGTTCGCGGGCCTGTCCATCGCCGCCATGATCACCGCCAGCGTGGTGGTCGTGGTGGGGAGCATCTCCTACATCGGCCTCATCGTCCCCAACATTGTGGCCATGTTTAAGGGGGACCGGGTCCGGGGCACCCTGCTTGACACCGCACTGACCGGCGCCCTGTTTGTGCTGGCCTGCGACATGATCGGGCGGACCCTCATCGCCCCCTACGAGCTGCCCATTGAGCTGGTTGTGGGCGTCCTGGGAAGCCTGATGTTCATCGGGCTCATGTTCAAGCGGTTGGGATATGGCAGAAAACGCTCTACGGGAAGCGCCGGGACGGCAAAAGGAGGTGCAAACGCATGCGCACAGTAAAAAAAACGAACCGCCGCGGACGCCAGAGCGCCTGCAATGCTCACCGCACCAAGCTGATTTTCCTCCTTGCCGCCGCCCTGTGCGCGGCCCTCCTGTACCTGTTTCTGTCGGTGAACATGAAATATTTCCGCTTCGCCATGAGCCTTCGGGCGCCGAAGTTGGCCGTCATGCTGGTCACCGCCTTCTGCATCGGAAGTGCGTCCATCGTGTTCCAGTCCATCATCAACAACACCATCGTAACCCCGTGCCTTCTGGGCATGAACTCGCTGTACGCGCTGATCCACACGGCGGTGGTGTTTTTCCTGGGTTCCGGAAGCCTTCTGGCCCGCAGCCCCAACCTGGCATTCGCGGTGGACCTGGCGCTCATGGGCGCGGCCGCCACGGTGATCTACAGCTACCTGTTCAAAAAGACGCGGCACAACGTGCTCTACGTCCTGCTAGCGGGCACGGTGATGTCCACCTTCTTCTCCAGCGCGCAGTCCACGCTGGTCCGGATCATGGACCCCAACGAGTACGACACGCTGCTATCCTCCCTGGTGGCAAGCTTCAGCAACGTCAACGCGAGCATCCTCCTGTTCTCCCTGGTGCTGATCGCCGCTGTCGGGTTTTGGCTGCGCCGGGAGCTGGCGCTGCTCGACGTGATCACGCTGGGGAAGGCCCAGGCCGTGAACCTGGGCGTGGACTACGACCGCACCATCCGCAGGCTGCTGCTGGGCGTCACACTCCTCATCGCCGTGGCCACCGCCATGGTCGGGCCGATCTCATTCCTCGGTCTGATCGTCGCGAACCTGGCGCGCCAGCTGTTTAAGACCTACCGCCACAGCTACCTCATCGCGGGATCCACGTTAATCGGGATGGTGATCCTGGTGGGCGGCCAGCTGGCGGTGGAACAGATTTTTTCCTACCGTGTGCCCATCAGCGTATTCATCACCGTGGGCGGCGGGCTTTACTTTCTCTATCTACTTCTCACAGACAGGAGGTCTCAATCGTGTTAGTTAAAAAATTGACAAAGCATTACGGCGGAAGCCCGGTGGTGGACGAGGTCAGCTTCGAAATCCCGAAGGGCAGCGTCATCTCCCTCATCGGCCCCAACGGGGCTGGAAAATCCACCGTCATGGGCATGATCTCACGGCTGGTGGCGAGGGACGCGGGGCTGGTGGAGTTCGACGGCACGGATATCACCAAGTGGAAAAGCCGGGAGTTGGCCAAGCGGCTGGCGATCCTGACTCAGTCCAACAACGTGCAGATGAAGCTGACCATCCGGGAGCTGGTGGCGTTCGGCCGTTTTCCCTACAGCGGCAGCCGACTGACGGCCGGGGACGAGGACATCATCGACCGGGCCATCGCCTACATGGAGCTGGGGGACCTGCAGGACCGCTTCATCGACGAGCTGTCCGGCGGCCAGCGGCAGCGGGCCTACATCGCCATGGTGATCGCCCAGGACACGGACTACATCCTGTTGGACGAGCCCACCAACAATCTGGACATCTACCATGCCACCAACCTGATGAAAACCGTCCGCCGCCTCTGCGACGAGCTGGGAAAAACCGTGATCCTGGTGCTGCACGAGATCAACTACGCGGCGTTTTATTCCGACTACGTGTGCGCCTTCGTGAACGGCAAAGTGGCCAAATTCGGCACCGTGCAGGAGGTCATGACCAAGGAAAACCTGGCCAGGATCTACAACGTAAATTTTGAAATTCAGGAGGTTGAGGGGAAGCCCCTCTCCATCTACTACTAGAAATTGACAGAAAAAGGAGATTACAGACCATGAGAAAAATCATCACAACCGCGCTCGTTTCCGTGATGGCCCTGTCCTTGGCCGCCTGCAGCGGCCGGGCGGCGGCGGATAGTACCCCCTCCCCCTCCGGCAGCTCCGCCGAGGTGACCGGCACAGAGGAGCGCCCGGGCACAGGCGGCCAGGAGGTGGCGGAGGGAAACACCTCCAGCACCCCAAGCGCCCCCGCTTCCCCAAAAACCATCACCGTCTCCTCCCTGGACGCCAGCCGCCAAAAGATCACCCTGGATGTCCCCTTTAGCCCCAAACGGATCGCGGTGCTGGATATGGCGGTCCTGGACATGTTGGACAGCTGGGGGCTGGGTGACCGGGTGGTGGGGATGCCGAAGGCTTCCTCCGTCGACTACCTCTCCTCCTACAACGATAATAAGGAGATCGCTAACCTGGGAACCTTAAAGGAGGTGGACTTAGAGGCCCTCATGTCCTGCGAGCCGGACCTGATCTTCATCGGCGGCCGCCTGAGCGCCCAGTACGACGAGCTGTCAGGGATCGCGCCGGTGGTGTTCACCGCGGTGGACTATGAGACGGGCCTGATCGAGAGCGTACGAGAGAACGCGGCCAATATTGCCTCCATCTTCGGCGTCAAAGAACTGGCTCAAAAGCAGCTGGCGGGCTTCGACGCCCGGGTAGCTGCCCTGGCACAGGCCGCCGAGGGAAAAAACGCCGTGGTGGGCATGGTGACCAGCAGCAACTTGAGCACGCTGGGGAACAACAGCCGCTGCTCCCTGATCGGCGGCGAGGTGGGCTTCAAAAACCTGGCGGACCGTGTAAACTCCACCCACGGCAACGAGTCCTCCTTTGAGCTTTTGGTGTCCCTCAACCCGGACTATCTCTTTGTGCTGGACCGGGACTCCGCCATCAGCACGGAGGGCGCAAAGCTGGCCCAGGAGGTCATGGACAACGAGCTGGTCAAAAAGACGGCCGCCTACCAGAACGGCAATATCGTGTACCTGACCCCCTCCGTGTGGTATCTGGCTGAGGGCGGCATCACCGCGACGGACGTGATGCTGCGGGATCTGGAGGAAGGGCTTGGGATCGGATCCGGCCGCTAAACACCCAAAAAAGGCCTTGACCACTCGGGCTGTCGCGCCCAAGGCCGGCCAAGGCCCTTCGCATTCACGAAAAACCGCAGCCATGCCAGCTGCGGTTTTTCTTTATCTTATCCGCTGCCGCCTGAATTTTCCTGCGTCAGCGGCATTCTTTTACTTTCTTCCCCTTACTCTCCGCCGCAGCCTTCCCCATCGCCACCACAATGGACCTGGGCTGCACGGTCAGCTTCTTCTGGTCCTTTAGGACCGGTTCCTTCCCCTCTTCCACAAATCCGCCCTGCTCCGCCTCTGCGGTGTCCACGGCCAGGTGCCATTTAAACTCCTTCGGCAGATTCGGCAGCGCGAAGTCCTGGGGCGTCCAGTGCATGTTGTAGGCCACGTAGAAGTAATCGTCCGGCTCCCCGTCCGCCTTCTCCCCGTAGGCCCCGCAGTACAGAATTCCCAGCTGTCTGCGGAAGTAGTCGAACTCCGGGTACCAGGCCTTCACGCCGTGGTAGGAGACATCCGGCAGCCCGCAGGACTTGTAGTCCATCAGGGCCGGCTCCCGCTTCATGTGAAACACCGGGTGCTTTTTCCGGAAGGCGATGGCCGCCTTTGTGAACTGGTAGATGTCCTGGTTGCTCTTTAAGAGCCCCCAGTTGATCCAGGAGATCTCGTTGTCCTGGCAGTAGGAATTGTTGTTCCCCTTCTTCGAATCCCCGAACTCGTCGCCCGCCAGGAGAAGCGGCGTCCCCTGGCTCAGCATCAGCAAAAGAACCGCGTTTCTGAGCTGCTGCCTGCGCAGCGCCACCACCTTCTTCCTGCGGGTGGGCCCTTCCACGCCGCAGTTCCAGGACTGGTTGTAGTCCGTGCCGTCCTGGTTGTTCTCCCCGTTGGCCTCGTTGTGTTTTCCGTTGTAGGACACCGCGTCCATCAGGGTAAACCCGTTGGTGTTTGCCATGTAATTGATCACCGCGCAGTCCGCCGGGCTTCTCCTGGCACGGCTCGCCAGATTGTCCAGCTGGCCCTCGTCCCCCTTAAGGTACCCGCGCATCTCCAACATAAACCCGTCGTTGTACTCGGCCAGGTGGCGGACCGTTCCTCCGTCCACGCCCTCCCAGCCCGGGGCCAGCAGCTTTAAGCGCCGCAGGTACGGGTCCTCGCCCAGCAGCTTTAAGGGCGCATAGCCCACCAGATGCACGCCGTCCACATGGAACTCTCTGGCCCAATAGCGGACCACCTCCAGCACATAGGCCGGGTATTCGCTCCCGTCAAAGTACAGCTCCACCACCAGCTCAAGGCCCGCCCGATGCAGCTCCTTCACCAGCTGCTTAAACTCCGAAACCGGGGACTTTTCCGTCCCCGCGCAGTAGGCTGCCTTGGGCGCCATCATCTTAGCCGCCATGTACCCCCAATAATTCAGCTTGCCCGAGGGCTCGTCCACCGGCACGTAGGGCCCCTGGTCCGGGCACTCCGGCAGCATCACCTCCCCGAACTCCACCGGGGGCTGCAGCTCCAGCGTGGTGACGCCCAGCTCCTTTAAGTACGGGATTTTCTCCAAAATTCCGCGAAACGTCCCGCGGTAGCGCGCGTCCACGCCGGAGGACGGGTGCTTTGTGAATCCCCGGGTGTGGATGTGGTAGAAGACGCAGTCCTCGTAGGGGATCTCCAAAGTCCGGTCCCCCTCCCAGTCGAAGGGCTTCTCCTCCGGCGCAATCACCGCCCGCAGCGGCGACCTGCATGCGCCCACATCGCCCCAGCGCTCATGGCCGGAAAACTGGCGCCCGTAGGGGTCTGACTTCAGCGCGCCGTCCGCCTCATAGAGGTACTCCAGACCCGCAAAATCCCCCTCCGCGCTGAGCTGCCACACATCCCCGGTCTTCTTCTCCCGCGGAAAGTCAATCCGCGCCGCCGGCTGGGACTCCCCCGGCCGGTACAGCAAAACCGCGCACGCTTCCCCCGGGTGCACAAAGGAGAAATGCACGCCCCGCTCCGTCTTCACCGCCCCGAGGGGATACTCACCCATATCGTTCTGATCAATTCTATAACTATTCTCCATGTCCGGCCTCCATTATCGTCCGGCCCCGGAAGCCTGCCCTCACTGCTTCTGGGCCTCTATCTGTTCCACCAGACTGCTCAAATATACCCAGCGGTCCATGGTTTCCTCCAGCTTTGCCTCGGTCTTCTCTTTCTCCGCCATCAGCTCATTTAAGCGGCTGTAATTGCTGGCCGACGCCTCGATCTGCCGGTCGAGCTCCTCCACCTTCTCCTCCAGCGCTGCGATATCGTCCTCTATGGTCTCCCACTCACGCTGCTCCTTGTAGGAGAGCTTTAGCTTCCGCTCTGCGCCGGAGCGCTCCTTCCAGTTGTCGCGGTTCACCTGCCCGCCGGTGGAATCCGCCGCGCCGTCCGCCGCCTCTTTTTTTGCCGCCCGGCCCGCGTCGCGCTCTGGGGCGCCCTCCGCCTGCCCGGACATTCCCCGGCTCTCCAGGGCGTTCTGGTAGTCCGTGTATCCCCCCTCGTAGCGGGAAATACGCCCATCTCCCTCGAAGGCGAAGATGCGGTTTACCACCCGGTCCAGGAAATACCGGTCATGGGACACGGTCACCACGATGCCCGGGAACGTGTCCAAGTAGTCCTCCAAGATCGTCAGGGTCGCGATGTCCAGGTCGTTGGTGGGCTCGTCAAGCAAAATCACGTTGGGCGCGTCCATGAGGATCCGCAGCAGATACAGCCTGCGCCGCTCCCCGCCGGACAGCCGGTCGATGGTGGTGTAGTGCATGCTGGACGGGAACAGGAACCGCTCCAGCATCTGGCTGGCGCTGACGCTTCCGTCCTTTGTCTTCACATACTCCGCCACATTCCGGATGTAGTCGATGACCCGAAGGCTCCCGTCCATGTCCTCGCTCTCCTGGGAGAAATACCCCAGCTTCACGGTCTGTCCGATCTCCACGGTCCCCGCGTCCGGCTGCACCCACCCCACAATCATCTTCATCAGGGTGGATTTTCCGCTGCCGTTGGGCCCCACGATGCCCACCCGGTCATTCTTCAGGAAAATATAGGTGAAATCTTTTAACAGCACCTTGTCGCCGTAGGCCTTGGACAGCCCGCTTAGCTCCACGGTGGTGCGCCCCAGGCGGCTGGCGATGGACTCCAGCTCCACGTTCCGGTCAATCTCCGGCCCCTTCTGGTCCCGCAGCGTCTCAAACCGCTGGATGTGCGCCTTCTGCTTGGTGGAGCGCGCTCTGGCCCCCCGCTGCATCCAGGCCAGCTCCGTGCGCAGCAGGGTCTGGCGCTTGCGCTCCGTGGCCTGGGCCATGTCCATGCGCTCCGCCTTCAGCTGCAGATACCCCTCGTAATTGGTCTGGTAGCTGTAAATTTTTCCCTTATCCAGCTCCACGATGCGGTTGGTCACGCTGTCCAGGAAATACCGGTCATGGGTGATCATCAGCAGGGAGCCGCGAAAGCTCTTTAAATACTCCTCCAGCCAGTCCGCCATCTGGCTGTCCAGATGGTTGGTGGGCTCGTCCAAGATCAAAAGATCCGCGGTGCTTAAGAGCACGCTCGCCAGGGCCACGCGCTTTCTCTGGCCGCCGGAGAGCGTCCCGATCTTGGCCTCATGGTCCGTGATGCCGAGCTTGTTCAGGATATTTTTCGCGCTGGCAAGGAGCTCGTCCCTGGATGTAAAATGGGGCTCCGAGGCGTTCTCCCGCTCCACGCTCTCAAGCACCGTGTCCGTCTCCACAAACTCCGGGATCTGGGGCAGATAGCGGATGTAGAGACTTCTCCCCCGCACCACGCTGCCGCCGTCCGGCTCCTCAAGGCCGGCCACGATTTTGAGCAGGGTGGACTTGCCGGTGCCGTTTACACCAATCAGCCCCACCTTCTCCCCCTCGTTGATTGAGAACGCTGTATCGTCGAACAGCAGCCGTTCCGTATATGATTTTGTCAGATGTTCTATGGTTACCAGATTCATAATCCTGTCCTTTTTCCAAATATTGTAACAGTTCAGGACGGCTTTCGCACGTTTGTTCACACCAGATGTCCTGAATCGCTGCCGATATAATAAATTGTATGCAGTGTAAGTATATCATTTTGCGGCCTGAGATGTAAAGCTACTTCTCATACAGCCCCATAGATTCCCTGAGAAAAAGTCCAAAAGAGGCAGGCCGCCGCTCCCGCATTCCCCGGTTTTACGGCTGCCTGCCCATATCTTATGTCAACTAAATTATTCGATCACCAGCTCCACCGGGCAGTGGTCCGAGCCCATCACCTCGGTGTGGATGTCCGCGCTCACCAGGCGGTCCTTAAGGCTCTCCGACACGCAGAAGTAGTCGATGCGCCACCCCGCGTTCTTTGCCCTGGCCGAGAAGCGGTAGGACCACCAGGAGTAGATCCCCTCCTTGTCCGGGTTAAAATACCGGAACGTATCGATAAAGCCGGCGGCCAGCAGGTCCGTAAACTTTCCCCGCTCCTCGTCCGTAAACCCGGCGTTCTTCCGGTTGGTCTTGGGATTCTTTAAGTCGATCTCCTTGTGGGCCACGTTTAAATCCCCGCAGAAGATCACCGGCTTCTCCGCCTCCAGCTTCTTTAAATACGCCAGAAACGCGTCCTCCCACTCCATCCGGTAGTCCAGCCGCGCCAGCCCGTCCTGGGAGTTGGGCGTGTAGCAGGTCACCACAAAATACTCCGGAAACTCCGCCGCGATCACGCGGCCCTCCGTGTCGTGCTCCTCAATGCCCAGGCCGTAGCGGACGCTTATGGGCTCCTCCTTGGTGAACATGGCCGTGCCGGAATACCCCTTTTTCTGGGCGTAATTCCAGTACTGGTGGTAGCCGGGAAGGTCTAAATCGATCTGCCCCTCCTGCAGCTTCGTCTCCTGCAGGCAGAACACATCCGCGTCCGCCTCCTTAAAGTAATCCACAAAGCCCTTGCCCACGCAGGCCCGCAGGCCGTTGACATTCCAAGAAATCAGTTTCTTCATCCGCGCTACCTCCTACTCGGGATAAACCAGCCTGGACTGGGGGAACTCGTCGATGTGCTGCAGCACGTCCAGATACTTTTTCGCCAGATACTTCGCCATGCCCAGATTCATGTCCAGATAGTTTCCGCAGTCCTTCGCCGCCGCGCCCGGCACCTCGCCCTCGAAATCCCGGATAAACTCGTACATCTCCACCATCAGCGGCAGGATGTCCCTTGACTCATAGTCCCCGGCCAGAAGCAGATAGAACCCGGTGCGGCAGCCCATGGGCCCGAAGTACACCGTCCGCTCCCCAAACTCCTCATGGTTTCTGAGGAATGTCGCACCCAGGTGCTCGATGGTGTGCATCTCCGCCGTGTTCATCACCGGCTCCTCGTTGGGGGAGGTCATGCGCAGGTCAAAGGTGGTCACAACACTGCCGCCCACCATGTCCTTGCGGGACACGTAGACCCCCGGCTGCAGCCGAAGGTGGTCGATGGTAAAACTTGTAATTTTCTCCATATTTTCCCTCCATTGCACTCATATTCCAAAAACGGCGGGGCAATCACGCCCCGCCGCCAGATATCGATTAATCGTCCGCCTCTTCGCTCTCGGTAAGAGTAAAGGTAAAGCGCTTGCGGGCCATCTCGTCGCTCTCCAGGTACTCATCGTAGGTGGTGATCTTGTCGATTAGCTTGCCGCTTATAATCTCCATGATCCGGTTGGCCGTGGTCTGCACGATCTGGTGGTCACGGGAGGAGAAGATCAGCACGCCCGGGAACTTGATCATTCCGCGGTTTAGCGCGTCGATGGACTCCATGTCCAGATGGTCCGTGGGCTCATCGAGCATCAGCACGTTGGCGCCGGAGATCATCATCTTTGACAGCATGCAGCGCACCTTCTCGCCTCCAGAGAGAACGCGCACCTTCTTCACGCCGTCCTCGCCCGCGAACAGCATACGGCCCAGGAAGCCGCGCACGTAGGTCACGTCCTTCTCCGGGGAGTACTGGGTCAGCCAGTCCGCGATGGTGTCGTCGTTGTCGAACTCCGCGCTGTTGTCCTTGGGGAAGTACGCCTGGCTGGTGGTCAGGCCCCACTTGTAGCTGCCCTCGTCCGGCTCCATCTCGCCGGAGAGAATCTTAAACAGCACCGTCTTGGCCCGCTCGTTGGGTCCGACTAAGGCCACCTTGTCCTCGCGGCCCAGGATGAAGGAGATGTCGTCCAGAACCTTCTCGCCGTCGATGGTCTTGCTCAGGTGCTCCACGGTCAGAACCTCGTTTCCGATCTCGCGGGCCGGGCGGAAGTCGATGTAGGGGTATTTACGGCTGGAGGGACGGATGTCGTCCAGCTCGATTTTCTCCAGGGCGCGCTTTCTGGAGGTCGCCTGCTTGGACTTGGAGGCGTTGGCCGAGAACCGCTGGATAAACTCCTGCAGCTCCTTGATCTTCTCTTCCTTCTTGCGGTTGGCTTCCTTCATCTGCTTGACGATCAGCTGGCTGGACTCCACCCAGAAGTCGTAGTTTCCGGCGTACAGCTGGATCTTGCCATAGTCGATGTCCGCGATCTGCGTACACACCTTATTTAAGAAATAGCGGTCATGGGATACCACGATCACCGTGTTCTCGAAATTGATCAAAAACTCCTCCAGCCACGCGATGGCGTCCAAATCCAGGTGGTTGGTCGGCTCGTCGAGCAGCAGAATGTCCGGGTTTCCGAACAGCGCCTGCGCAAGCAGCACCTTCACCTTCTGGGCGCCGGTCAGGGTTCCCATCTGGGCGTAGTGCAGCTCCGTCTCGATTCCCAGGCCGTTTAACAGGTTCTCCGCGTCGGACTCCGCCTCCCAGCCGTTCATGGTGGCGAACTCGCCCTCCAGCTCAGCGGCCTTGACGCCGTCCTCCTCGGTGAAGTCCTCCTTCATGTAGATGGCTTCCTTCTCCTTCATGATCTCATAAAGGCGTGCGTTGCCCATGATGACCGTGTCCAAAACCGGGTACTGGTCATACTTAAAGTGGTCCTGCTGCAGGAAGGAAAGACGCTGTCCCGGCGTGATAATCACGTCGCCGCTGGTGGGTTCCAGCTGACCGGACAGAATTCTCAAAAACGTGGACTTTCCGGCTCCGTTCGCGCCGATCAGACCATAGCAGTTCCCCTCCGTGAACTTGATGTTCACGTCCTCAAACAATGCCTTTTTCCCCACCCGCAGGGATATGTTACTTGTACTAATCATAATACTTACCTTTCCTTTTATCTGTTTTTCAACCGCGTTCCTGTGCTCTCATGAAAAAAGAGGTCTGCCGGCCTCTCTTCTCGTCAATATCAGATTGTACAGGTAAAATGCCGAATTTGCAAGGGTTTTTCGCAATTTTCCGGCGGTTCTCCGCCCGTTTTTCCGGGCATGTCCGTTTATTCCCCTTTTCGCACCTCAATCGGGAAATTCGTCCCTCCGGAAGTCACGTAGGCCACCATCACGCGGTCCCCGCTGTCCTTGGTCAGAGCCCCCTCCTCCATGGGACAGTTGTCCTTTAAGAGGGCCAGCTCCCGGTTGTCGTCGGTCTTCACGGTAAAGCTGCTCATGGCGTTGAACAGATCGGAAGAGCACACGTCTGAACTCCAGTCACTGACGTCATCTCGTATGCCGTCTTCTGCTTGAAAAAAAA
>USJW01000023.1 GCA_900555045.1 uncultured Clostridium sp.
TCTGGAACAAGTGCTGAATTTTTGAAAATGCATATTTTTAGTCTAAGGATAGGAAAAGCATTCATGCGTATGTCGTGTTACCCTGCCGATAATCGTTTACTTTGGAAAAAATATGTGATAAGATGGGGGTTATCATGAAATGGGGAGTATGCGGTGAAACAGAAGAAAAAAGGATTTTCACTGGCAGAGCTTTTGGTGGTGGTGGCGATCGTGGCAGTGTTAGTGGCTGTCTCGGTGCCGATGTTCATACATAAACTGGAGAACACCAGAGAACGCGTGTGTGAGTCGAATCGGAAGACACTGGTCCGCCAGATTCAATACCAAATTGCGGCTGATGAAGACTGTCTGGAGACATTGGATTTTAAACGGCTTCAGGATACGGCGGATGCGCATTGTCCTGCGGGCGGGGAGTATACGCTGGAGGTGGATGATCTCTATTTCCGGATTGTTTGCTCTGTGCATGAGGGGAGCTCCGGCGGGTCCGCGGAGCCGATTCCGAACGTGGTGAGCAAGGGACTTCTGAGCGACTTCCAGGCGCTGGTAAAAAATAATTCGTCGAAGAGCAACGACAAGCTGAGAAAAGCGTCCTACGAGGAATCCGGATGGCCTACCTTGGTGGTTGGCGGGGAGACGTTCACGATTCAGCCCTATTATCAGGGCGGCAACGGTCAGACGGGACCTGCCGAGGAGCGGGTGTGGCTGTTCGCGACGGACAAGTTCGATCCCACGTTCAAGACGAACAACTGGTTTGCAAAGTATGTCTACAACACCAAAGACGGAAAGTGGTATGCCTCGACGAAATACGACGGGACGGTTGGCGGTGGCTGCAGCATCACTTACAACAATATAGATGACCTGGACAACCACATAAAGACGGATAAGCATGGCAGCGGGAAGCCCAAATGGGTGGAACTGACCGACTATGAGGAGAGAGAAAAGTAACATACCCTGCAGATATCCACGGCGTACAGCTTGGGATATCTGCATTTTTTTGCCCTATCAGTCACAGAAAACAAAAAATCCATGAATACAACGTTGAAAAAGTGATTGAATACCGGCAAAGGGTATTGTATAATAAGGTTATCCCAGGATTTTACAGGAGCATTCTTTGCGCGCTCCGGAGAGGAGTGTAACGTGATTTACAAGAGACTTGGAGATCTGCTCGTATCCGTGGGACTTATCAACGAGGAACAATTAAATTACGCCCTTCAGCTACAGAAGGAAACAAAGGAGCGCCTTGGAACTGTTCTTATTGATCGCGGGATCATCACAGAAAAGCAGTTGATCGAGGCGCTCCAAATGCAATTGGGGATTGAATTCGTTGATCTGTCCAAGACCGATATCGATGCCAGGATGTCCTCCCAGGTATCAAAAAATATTGCCAGGAAGTATGGCGTGGTTCCTGTAAAGGTGGAGAACGACAAGCTGTATCTGGCGATGAAGGACCCGATGAATTTCATGGCCATCGAGGAAGTGAAGACCGCGTCCCGAAAGCGGGTCATCCCCATGATAGCCACCAGTAACAGCATAGACCGCGCGATCATGAACCTGTACGGCAACGAGGGCGTGGCCAAGGCGATCGAGGAGATACGCCAGTCCGGCGCCACGGAGCAAGCGCAGACGTCGGCAGTTTCATCCGTGGAGATCGGCGATGAGGATACGATCAGTGCCCCCACGGTCCGCCTGGTAAACTCGATCATCGAGCGGGCGGTGACGGAGCGGGTCAGCGATATCCACATCGAACCCCAGGAGGGGGAGCTGGTGGTCCGGATGCGGATCGACGGCATGCTCCACCGAATCCTCACAGTGCCGAAGGATCTGCAGTCCTCGGTGATCTCGCGCATCAAGATCATGGGCGGAATGAACATCGCCGAGCGCAGAATCCCGCTGGACGGCCGCGCGAACGTGCGGATCAAGAGCCAGGATGTGGACCTGCGTATTTCCACCCTTCCGACCATATACGGCGAGAAGGTGGTAATCCGGCTTTTGAACAAGTCCACGAACCTGCTCAACAAATCCGGTATCGGTCTGGGAGGGCCAGACCTTGAAAAGTATATGAAGCTGATATCCAACCACAGCGGCGTGATCCTGATCGTCGGCCCCACAGGCAGCGGCAAATCCTCGACCATGTACACCATGATCGGTGAGCTGAACCAGGAGGAGGTCAATCTGGTCACGCTGGAGGATCCGGTGGAGTACAATATATCCGGAGTCAACCAGGTGCAGATCAACGAGAAGGTCGGAATGACCTTTGCCAACGGACTCCGATCGATTCTGCGACAGGATCCCGATATCATCGCGGTGGGAGAAATCCGCGACGGCGAGACGGCCGAGATTGCAATGAGGGCCGCCATCACTGGACACCTGGTACTGTCAACCATACATACAAACGACGCCATCTCTACGATCGACCGCCTGAAGGATATCGGGGTCGAGCCATATCTGATTGCGAGTGCCTTAAATGGAATCATCTCACAGCGGCTTGTTCGCTGTATTTGTCCCAACTGTAAAACAGCTTATGCCCCCACGGAGGAGGATTTGGAGGCCCTGGGAATGAAGGATGAAAAGAATGTCACCTTCTACCGGGGAAAGGGCTGCCCTTACTGCTTTGACACCGGCTACAGAGGAAGAACCGGCGTGTTCGAGATCCTGATCATGAACCGTGAAACGCGCAGGTGCATTGCGGACGGCAGCAGCAAAGAACAGCTCATAAAGGCCGCGGAGGGCCCGGACTATGTGTCGATCCGGGAAAACTGCCGGCGGCTGGTGCTGGAGGGAGTCACAACTGCGGCGGAAGCGCGCAGGACGATCAACTCCATTGAATAATAGGAGAACGCAAAATGACAATCGATGAATTGGTCGAACAGGCCGCCGCTGAGGGGTGCTCGGACATCCATCTGGTGAAGGGGCTTCCACCCAAGGGGAGGCTGAACGGCCAGATAAAGGATTTGGGCGATTGGATCCTCACGGACGAGGACTGCGAGCGCTATGCCAGGGAGCTGGCCGGGGACGCCTGCGACGGAATGCGGGATATCGGGGAGCTGGATCTGGCGGGAACCTACGGGCAGAGCCGTGTGAGAATCAATCTGTTCCGGCAGCAGGGCCATGTGTCGGCGGCTATTCGCCTTTTAAACAGCAATATCCCCGCACTTGACAGCCTGGGGCTGCCGCCGACGGTGCGCTCGCTGGCCTCCATGAGACGGGGGATGGTCCTGGTGACCGGGGAGACGGGCTCCGGCAAGTCCACGACGCTGGCCGCGCTGCTGGATCTGATCAATCACAGTCGGGCGGGCCACATCATCACCCTGGAGGACCCCATCGAGTACGTGTACACGCCGGACAAGTGCATCATAAACCAGCGGGAAATCGGCCGTGACACCCGGTGCTACAGCGACGGGCTGAGGGCCGCCCTGCGGGAGGACCCGGATGTGATCCTGGTGGGCGAGATGCGCGACCTGGAGACCATTGAGACCGCGCTCACGGCGGCTGAGACCGGGCACCTGGTGTTTGCCACCCTGCACACCAACTCAGCGGCGGACACCATCGACCGGATCGTGAACGTCTTCCCGGAGGGGATTCAAAGGCAGATCCGGCTTCAGCTCTCCACAAGCCTTCTGGCGGTTCTCTCCCAGCAGTTAGTGGAGCGCAAGGGCGGAAAGGGCCGGGTGCCGGCCTGTGAGCTGATGATGGTCACGTCGGCGGTCCGCAACCTGATCCGCGAGGCAAAGACCCCGCAGATTGCCAGCTCCCTCGCCTCGTCGGCGCTGGAGGGCAGCATCACCATGGACAACTCCTTAATCCGCCTTTACAAGGACCAGCTCATCACGGCGAGCGCGGCGCGGGATTGCGCCAGGGATAAGGACTACATAAAAAAGCATGTGTTACTTTGACTGTGATCGTCGAAAGGGAGTGGTGAGCATTGATCACATTTAAATATAAAGCCATTTCCAGGGACGGCCTCCCGGTGAGCGGAATTGTGGAGGCGTACGACGAGTACGCGGCCGTCGCGCAGATCAAGGAGGAGTGCCGGCTGGTCACAAAGATCACGCCGGTGAAGGAACACACCGGGCTTCTGACCAAGGAGATCAATGTCAAAAAGATTGACATGAAGGCACTGTCCGTCGTGTGCTCCCAGTTTGCTGTGATCCTTTCCGCGGGGATGCCGGCGGCAAGGTGCGTGGAGCTGATCGCCGCCCAGGCGGAGGACAAGCGGCTGAAAAAGATCCTTAAAAATGCAGCGGGGGATGTGTCCGCAGGCTACTCGCTGGCGGACAGCCTGGAGAATGCCGGCGGAAAGCTTCTGCCGATCACATTCATAGAGACCATCCGCGCCGGCGAGGAGTCGGGCACCTTGGAGAACTCCTTCGAGAGCCTCTGCGAGTTTTACGAGAAGCGGTACAAGACGAAACAGAAGGTTTCGTCCGCCCTCACATACCCCGTCTTTGTCATCATGATCGCCATTGTCGTGCTGATTGTGGTGATGGTGAAGGTGATTCCCACGGTGACCGGCATATTCGACGATCTGGGCGGAGAATTGCCCGGGTCCACGAAGGCGCTGATTGCGGTGTCGTCATTTTTCCAGAAGAATATCCTGCTGATCCTGCTATTCAGTGCGCTGGCGGCGGTGCTCTTTATTCTCTTTGTCAGGACGGAGGACGGGAAGGTGATGTGGAACAAGGTGAAGCTAAAGGTTCCGGTGCTGGGCAAAATCAGCATGTTAAACGCAGCCAGCCAGTTCGCCAACACCATGTCCACCCTGCTGGCGGCAGGGCTTCCGGTGTCCAAGGCGCTGGCGGTGACCGCGAAGACGCTGGACAATTACATGCTGTCACTGGAGACCAGCAAGATGGTCACCGGGCTGGAGGAGGGCCGCCACCTCGGCACATGTATGCGGGAATCCGGCTGCTATCCGCGCACGCTCAACGATATGTGCGTGATCGGGGAGGAGACCGGGGAGCTGGAGGCGACGCTCAAGACCATTGGAAGATACTACGATAACGAGGCGGAACACGCCACCCAGAAGGCCCTGGCAAAGCTGGAGCCCACTATCCTGGTGCTGATCGCCGTCATGGCAGGATTTATCGTGATCTCGATCTATCTGCCGATCTTTAATATATACGATATGATGTAGGTTTTTATCCATCAGGTCACCTCAACCCTTGGCCGCTATGTATGGACGGAACATAAAATTTTATGAGTGATTTCAGGAGGATAAATGTCATGGATCAGGTAAGGAAAAATATGAAAAACAAAAAAGGATTTACCCTGGCGGAGCTGTTGATTGTTGTGGCAATCATTGCAGTGCTGGTTGCAGTTTCGGTGCCGATATTTAACAGTAAGCTGGAGAAGGCGAGAGAGGCTACGGATATTGCAAATATGAGAGCCGCTAAGGTTGCGGCTGCTGCGGAATTTTTGGGAAACGAAGGAATCGGAACGTATTATTATGATGCGGATACAGGCGTACTTGTAGCAGAAGGAGCAAAAAATACAGTAGCTGGGTATGGCCAGGGAACAGAAAAAGCAAAAGGCGGATTAAGCTATGGTTCTTATTATGATGAAACTGAAGAAGCAAAAGGAAAAATCATAGAAGTAACGATCACACAGCCAGAAGATAAGAGTACAGAGCCTACCATTGGCTTAAAATGGGTGGACGCTACCAAAACAAAATAATCCCCTCATTATAATGTGAGAAGCTGAAGGGTTGCAGCTTCTCACATTTCCCTGCATTTTATACAGTTACCGAGCCCCTTCTTCCATCCCAATCCAAGGAGGCGCTCTGTAACTATATAAACGAAACTACCCAAAACCACAAAGGCCGCGAACCCCAGGCATTTCCTTTTTGCCGGTTCCTCACCCGGCCACACCACGGAGAACATTCCTATGTCGCTGTCTGATTACGCAACAACCGCATATCTCATCTTCCTCGCCGCGCTGATCGGGGCGGTGGGAGGAAGCTTTGTCAACTGTCTGTCCTGGCGCTACGTCCGGGGGGAGAAGGTCACAAAGGGGAGAAGCCGCTGTACATTCTGCGGTCATGTCCTGGGAGCGTTTGACCTGATTCCCATTGTGAGCTGGGTCGGACTGCGCGGCCGCTGCAGGTACTGCGGGGAGAAAATCTCCCCCCGGTATGTCTTGGCAGAGGTTCTCATGGCCCTGGTGGCCGTCGGCCTGCTGTTTCGCTTTGGACTCACCCTGCGGCTGCCGTTTTATCTGTTCTACGCCTTTATTCTGCTGGCGGTGGCGCTGATTGATCTGGAGTCCTACGAGATTCCGGATCGTTTCCACGTTGTGGCCATCCTCTGGTGGCTCATGGGCGCTGCGCTTCTTGAGAGGCCGGTTCTCCCTTATTTACTTCGGGGCTTTGCGGGCGGTTTGGCGGTGGCGGGCGGCATGCTTGCCATTTCCCTCATTTTTGATCGGATTCTCGGGAGGGAGAGCCTGGGCGGCGGCGATATCAAGCTGCTGTTTGTGACCGGCCTCTACCTGGGATTTGCGGTGAATCTGCTGAACCTGGTGATCAGCTGCTTTTTCGGCCTGGCCCTGGCCGCGGCGACGGCAAAAGCCCGAACGGCCAGGGAGGACCCGGCGGCCATCCCCTTCGGCCCGGCCATCGCGGCATCCACCGCGCTGTGTCTGATCTGCGGGGAATCCATCGTTCAGTGGTATCTGCGTTTTTGCGGTTTATGAGACAATAGCGGAAGCTTCCGAAAGGAGACAGGAGTATGTCCGAGAGTTATACAGGAATAGAAATCGGATCCAGGCAGGTGAAAATGACCCAGTGTTCAGACAACTGCGTGCACCGGGCGGCGGTGGAACCCTTGCCGGACAATTACGTGAATATGGGAACCATCGTGTCCATGGAGGCCATGAGCGAGTTTCTGAAGGATATGGCAAAGCGGGAGCGCTTTATGGACAAGAAGTGCGCCATCGTTCTCCCCAACAGCGTGGCCTTCTCAAAGCGACTGACCATGCCGGCCATGACCATTGAGCACTTAAAGATCAACCTTCCCTACGAATTTCACGATTTCATCAGCGCCAGCCCCAAGAAGTATGTGTTCGACTACTGC
The DNA here is from genome assembly GCA_900555045.1 of uncultured Clostridium sp. Classification (GTDB taxonomy): domain Bacteria; phylum Bacillota; class Clostridia; order Lachnospirales; family Lachnospiraceae; genus Enterocloster. Next base: position 7,068 of record USJW01000023.1, read on the forward strand.
CTCTTGGAGATGCACACCAACGACGACGGAAAGCCCGTGTCCATGGACTTAATGGCGGCGGCTGCGCCGAAGGAGAAGCTGCAGGAGTACGCGGGAATGTTAAAGCGCGCCGGGTTTAAGCTGACCATTGCCGCGCCGGAGATATTTGCCTACTCCAATCTGATACGGGAGTATGAGACGGCAAAGCAGCTGGAGGAGCCCGCGGAGTACTGCTTTGTGGATCTCGGATACTATTCCACCAAGCTGCACATCTTCTCCGGAAACCGCTTTGAGGTCACCAGGGAGATCGAGTACGGCTGCTCCATGCTGGACCGGGCGGTGGCCAACGAGATGAATCTGGACGAGCACATCGCCCACTCCTACGTGCGGGAAAACTATAAGAACGTGTGGGACTTAGAAGCGTGCCGCGACGTCTACGACTCCATCGCGGTGGAGCTTATGCGCGCCATCAACTTTTACGGCTTCAACAACCCCTCCAGCAACCTAAACACCGTGTACTACTGCGGCGGCGGCTCCCTTGTCACTCCGCTGGTGGAGGCGGTCACCCGCCAGATACCGCTCATTCCACGGCCGGTGTCGGAGCTGGTTCCCGTGTCCGGGGACATCCCGGAGGAGGCGTTTATCAGCCCGGCGGCGGTAGGCATCGCGTTCCAGTAGGGTGGGAGGAGGACAGAGATGAAGGTAATCCGGAAAAATGAGTACCCCTCAAAGCAGACCGTCAACCTGGTATTCAAGGAGCGGTCCATCAACAGTCCCTCGCGGGCGATCCCCGCGTTTGCCCTGTTTTTGGTCTTTCTGACACTGTTTATCCGCTTTGGCGTTCAGGGACAGCTGCAAAAAATGGAGGCTGCCGAGTCGGCGCTGCGGCGGGCGCAGTCGGATTTAAACGGGTACATGGAGTACAACAGCGATTACGATGAGATCAAGGAACAGTACAGCCAGTACTTTAACGACTATCTGAATGAGGATGAGGCGGTTCTCCAGGATCGGATGAAGGTGCTGGAGCTTTTGGAGCAGTGTGTGATGACCCGGGCGGATATGTCGAACATCGCCATACAGGGGAATGTCTGCCGGGTTTCAATCACGGACGTGCCCTTAAACACGATCTCGGATATTGTGGCAACCCTGGAGGGAAATCCGCAGGTCCAGTACATATCGGTGGTGACGGCGGGGACTGAAAACGGGGATGACGCTCAGATCGGCCAGAATGTCACGGCCAACGTGACGATCACACTTACGGAGGAGCAGGACTGATGAAGAACCGTAAATTGACTGCAAGGGAATCGATACTGCTTCTCGTTCTCAGCATTCTTCTGCTGGTGCTGTTCTATTATTTTATTCTCTACCGCCCGGTAAATCTGGAGGTGGAGCGCTGCACCAACGAGCTGGTGCCTGTGGAGGAGAGTTTGGACCTCCAGATGATAAAGGCCACCAAGAAGAAAAAGATGTTGGACGAGCTGGAGAAGGCCCCGGAGAAGATCCAGGGGGAGATTCTTCCCTACAACAATATCAAGAGTGAGATCACCGATCTCTACGATGCCCTGACCCCGGCGCTGGCGTACAGCTTAAGCTTCTCCGAGGCGGTGGCGTCCGGCGGAATCGTGAGAAGGGATATTTCCATATCCTTCCAGGCGGATTCTTACTTGAAGGTCCGCTCGATCTTAAAGCGGATGCATGACAGCCCGTACCGCTGTATCGTAAAGGATTTGTCGCTCTCGGCGGATCAGGCCAGAAGGGAGTCAAACGGCATGTCCGCGGCAGATCTGATCAACGTGAACGTGACGGTGACCTTCTACGAGACGCTGAACGGGGCGGAGAATACCAATGGGCTGGTGTTCGAGAAAAAGCAGTCGGAGACCAGCGCAGAAAAATAGGAACAAGGAGTAACAGGATTGAGCATGGGACGGCTTGGCGGCAGAAAAAACAGTAAGGGCGGCTACACATTGGCGGAGCTGTTGATCGTGGTTGGAATCATGGCGGTTCTGGCTGCGGTCTCCATTCCCGCTGTCATAAATGTGAGAAACTCGATGCGCCAGCGGGAGCTGGATGATCGGGCTCTGTCGATCTTTATCGCGGCCCAGAATCAGCTGTCCGGGCTGAGCCTGTGCGGGGAGATGCCGGTGCCTGGCGCCTTTGGCACCGGCGACTGCGCCATGGACGGATTTCCCGATCCCTCCGATTACAGGGAGGACCAGGGGGAGCGGCCGGATACATACGCCATCTGCGACGGAGACTTACAGGTCCCATGGATGAGCGACACCGCGTTTTCCGGTGAGCTCATGAGAGCGGACGGCGGAAGCTATGTGATTGAGTACAACCGGAGCAATGCCCTGGTGTACGCGGTGTTTTACTGGGAGGAGAAGGGGGGCGCGTTCCAGAAAGACAGCCTTTTCTCCTACAGAGAAAATTTCAACCAGTACCACTCGTTGGACCTCAGGGGCGATGAAAACAAGGAGAACCGGAAGATTCCATCTGTGGGGTACTACGGCGGCGGAGCCGGTGTGGTGGCAGAGGGAAGGGAGGACCTGGAGTTTGAGGTCCGGCTAGAAAACGAGGAGGAGCTCCAGGTGGCCGTGTCCATGGCCCCGTCGTTTTGGGAGAGAACCGCCTACCAGATCACGGTCGAGTCCAAGACAGACCCGGAACACTCCCAGGCGTACACCTACCGGCTTGAGGGGGAGAATCTGACGCTTCTCACACCCCAGGGGCAGCCCCAAAGCCGGGAGCTTTGGGAGGCGGTGCCTGCAACTGAGGACGGACGGTCGGAGTATGTGATCACGCTGGACAGCCTGCGGGGCGGACTGCACTTTGCGGATAATTTCCCGGGAATCGCTGCGGGGGATGACCTTCGGATATCGGTGGTCGGCTACAGCACCGGGGAAAACCAGCTCTACATCCCGCAGGTCCGCACGGTGGAGGCAAACAGCCTGTTCGCCGGACTCAGGGAGGGGGACGGAAGGGGAAATACCGTCTACATCGGGAACGGACGCCATCTGCAGAACCTCTCCTATGAGGTGTCGGGGCTTGGAAGACGCCTGGTGGGCGAGGGCTTTCAGACGGAGGAGGCCTCTGCGTGGAGCCCGAGGCGCGCGCGGCTCACGGCGGATATCGACTGGACGGAAGCGGTCTATGACACTGGAGAAACGAAGGCTTCCTGGGACGATGTGTGCACGGCCAGAGGAAGCGAGACGAACGTAAATTTTTACCCGATCAGCAATCCGCAGACCGGGTTATTGGTGTTTGAGGGAAACAGGCATGTGATCCGAAATCTCTATGTATCCCGAAGCGCTGTTTTGGACTACGGCGGCCGAAGCTACGGCTATGCGGGCCTATTCGGCTGGATGGAGGGCAGCGAGGCGGACGGGCAGGTGGTGATTCGGCAGGTGGATTTAGTGAACCCGGTGATCGCGCCCAGGAATGACCCGGAGGGGATCACAGAGTCCTACGCGGGAGGCGTGGCCGGGTATCTGCAGGGCGCGCGTTTGGAACAGTGCCGGACCTACATCGACGGGCAGAGGGACGAGAATCTCTCCGACCGGTACAAAGCCTGCGGCGTGATTGCCCAGAGCAGCTATGCCGGGGGACTTGTGGGGCTTGGAGCGGATCTTAAGGCGAAGGAATCCTCTGCATCCATCCAGGTCACCGCCGCGGGGGCGGCCGGAGGGGTTGCGGGGAAGCTGACGGGAAAAAGTGTGGCCGAGCTCTGCTATTCCGGCGGGCATACGGAGAAAGGCGCCTATTCCCGGGAGCTGCCCAACGTGTCAGGGAGACAGGCGGCAGGGGGCTTTGCGGGCGTGCTGGAGGGAAATGTCTTCGTGACAAAGTCGTTCTCCACCTGCTCCGTGTGGGGCCCGGCCTGCGGGGCGTTTCTTGGCAGGGCGGACCTGGCGTCCCCATCCACCCAGATTACGCTCACATACGGCCTTGGAGCTGCATTTGCCCAGGGCGGGGCGGAGGAAAATCAGACGGGCTGCGGCCAGACGGAGGCGCTCCTGGAGCAGGGGGCCGGAAGCCTGGACCGGCTGGGCACCCACCCCTACGATGAACTCTACCGGGCGAATGCGACGGCGTTCTACCCATTCCCCTCATGGCTGAAATCCTACTATGGGGACTGGGTGGGGGCCAGCATGACCGGCTTAGTCTATTATGAGCGCTACCAATTGGATACGGATCCGGGCGGGGAGGAGTACGGCTTCTGGTCCCCCGGCGCGGACGGTTATAACACGCTGCGGGACGATGTGCCGGTGCGCAGCGACGGCTACGGCTATCTCGGAGGCACCGGACAGAGCGTCATCAAAATACCGGGGTACACGGCGCAGAGCGATGGGCTTACCTGTATCACCGTGTCATCCGCAGGCATGACGCAGTACCTCTATGTGTTCCCGTGGGAGAATGTGATCCACAGGCCCTACCCGGATTTCAACGGCGGGAACGATGACAGGGCGTTTTACGATGCGCTGAAGCTGGACATCGACGGGACGCCGCTGACCTTTTATTACAATCCCCATTTTGCCCAGGCAATCGCGCTGACGGGGGAGGAGGCAAAAACAGCACCGGAATCTGCGGTTTTGCGCACGGCGAGGCAGCTCTACGAGCTGGGGTGCGCCTCCCATGACGGACGAAAAGGGAATGAGGCCTACTGGAGCGCCGGCTGGAAATACGTGCAGAAGCGGGATATTGACTGCCTCGCTTACGACCTGAGCACTTATTCAGGGGAGGAGATTTACCGGGGTAAGGACGCGCAGTTTGTGCAGGGAATCATCGGCGACGGGGCGGTGGGAGAGTTCTACCGGACTTATGACGGGGAGGGCCACAGCATCGCCGGTCTGCGGATCGAGCGCCAGGCGGGGAGCGCGGCGCTGTTCGGCACCCTCGGCACGGACTGGCTGTACGGGACCGGCTCTGTCCAGAACTTGAAGCTGGTGCGGCCGGTTATGACGGCCTGGCAGGGCAGCGGAAACGCCGATGCGGCCGGGTTGGCGATAAAAAATCTTGGAACCATCAAAAATGTCTCCGTCGTGAGCCCGAAGATCTACGCTGTCTCCGGGGCTGCAGCCGGTCTTGCGGTGTACAATCAGGGCAAGGGGGAGATAAGCGGCTGTTACGTGATGCCGGAGCAGCCCGGAAAAGAGGGGGAACCCGACCGGTACCGCCATATTTACGGGGACGGCCAGCAGGTTCTGGTGAACAACTACACCAATGCGCTCATCACATCCCCCATCGCGGCCGCGGGCCTTGTCTACGCCAACAGCGCCGACATCTCACAGTGCGGCGCCTCGTGCGCGGTGACGAACGGCAGCTACGAGGAGGCGGGGGGAAGGGTTGAGCACGGTCTCGGCGGGATTGCGGCCGGGTTTGTCAATCAAAACAGCGGGAGCATCCGGCAGTCCTACGCAAACTGCTATACAGCCGGATGGATGGCGGCGGGCTTTGTGAATACCACATCCACGGAGATCAGCAGCTGCTATGCCCTGCGCCGCGTGACGAGTGTGACAAGCGGCGGCTACGCGGCCGGTTTTGCCGGGGAGACCAGCTACGGCGCGATCCGGGACAGCTATGCCGCGGTGAGTCTCGGGTACAGCCGGGATTACCATATCGACAGTGGGCGAATTTTTTACGACGACTGCGTGTACACGGGCGCACCGTCGATTCTCTACCCGTTCACTAACAATTACACCGGCAAAAACTGCTATTTCATGGGCTGGTCTGAGAACTATGTGAAGAAAAATGCGCAGTTCTTTGGCGAGGAGGTCACCTACCGCCAGCTGAGGGACGGCCTCGCCATCGACGGGCTTTCCAAGGCGCGCCCGGACGGGGAGGACACGGAGGCCTACAGCCGTCTCATCGCGCCCATCTACCCATTCCCCAAGGCAGCGGGACTGACGCAGTACGGGGATTGGCCCAGTTACGAGTATGTGGGGGCTGAGATGGCGTACTTTGAGATTTATAAGGAGGGGAGCGCCTACACAGTGGGCCTTTACAACGAAAGCCTGAATCTGAACACGCTGAGGGATGACAAGCCGATCTTTCTGGACGGGTATGGGCTTCTGTTTAACCAGGAATATATTGATATGGACGACATCAATATTCAAAACCTGATCCAGAACGGCAGCTCCAACAAGAAGGCGTATCTGGCGTGGGAGGATAATAAAGGCGGGGACAATACCACGGTGAGCGCCACAAATTACCTCAAATCGGTGTTCAACCTGAAGGACAACAGCGGAACGGTTTTCTCGGAGAAGGGCTTTACAGGAAGCATCTCCTACTACAGAACCGACTCGGACGGCTCCAGGGCATTTGAGGAGGACCGCACGTACGGCGACCAGCCCATTGAGCTTAAGGTGGGGGAGCGCGAGGGGAAATTCTATTTCCGCATCCTGCCGCCGGCAGCGGTCGTGACCAACGCCTATGTGGAGGACGGCAGCGTATACCAGCCCATCAACATCTACGTGGAGAGCAGCTACAGGGATGAGGGCGGGGGTCAGGGCGCGGGGGATAAGGTGGAGAAGAGCAGAACCTTCTATTACTGCCCGCACTTCGCAAAATCCGCCATCGGCGTCGGGGAGCGGCCAGAGGAGCCGAAGGAGCTGATCATTCGCACCCTGCGGCAGCTGTGCACTCTGGGATTCGAGAACAATTGTCCGGACAACGGAATCAGCAATTACTACAGCCGCACATTCCGGCAGGAACAAAACATCCCGCTGGGCAGTGGCAGTGAGTACGCGTACTTTTATTCGGACAGCGCGCCCATGAACCAGACGGGCGGCAGGGACAGGCAAAATTACAGGTGGTTCAACAGCACCATCGGGAGCAAGGGACATCCGTTTACCGGGACCTACCGGGGGGACGGGTACCAGATTTCCGGGCTCGGAGCCTGGAAGGATGGCAGCAAGGTCCGGGACTTCCCGGGATTTTCGTCCCTGAAAAAATTGAATGAGGACACCTCCCTGTTTGGCTTTTTGGAGGGGCGGGTGGAGAACCTGGTGATCGCGGATTCTGAGATATTCGGCGGTACGGGCGTCCTCTGCGCGAACGCCGACGGGGCGGAAATAGAGGGAGTGATCATCTCAAATGCCGAGCTGAAAGCCAGCGCGGGGCCGGCGGGGCTTTTGGCCGGGGAGAGCAAGGGCAATACCAGGATAATCGGCTGCCGGATTGAGAAATCGGGCGTCTATGCGCCGGCGGTCAGCTGGGTGGGCGGCGCGATTGGAAAGCTGTACGGTGGGTCCGTGCAGGACCTGACCTTCTCCGGCGGTCTGTCCGTGGAGGGACTGCGGGCAGTGGGCGGCGTGTGCGGCCAGATCCTCTCGTCGGAGGACGTATCCCTTGGCGGGATTGCCATGGAGGGGGCGGCGGATATCCGCCAGTCATTGGCCGACTACAGCAGTGGGGCCAACCGCCAGATGTACAACGCGGCCGGGCTCATTGCCGGGCTGTGTGAGGTCAACCATCCGGTCACTATGGATGGACTTGTGTTGACCGGGTATGTCCCGGGAAGCGAAGGCAGCGCGGTGGGACAGACGGATCTTCTGACTGTCAAAAACGGCGCGGACTGCTACTCCTATGTGGGCGGCCTGCTGGTGGGCTCCATGTTCCAGACGGCGGGCACGAGCGGCAACCGGCTGATTGTGGGCGATGTGAAAACCGCCAACTGCCGGCTCCTGACAGACACAGAGTGCCATGTGGGGGAGACGCCGGTCTGCTATTACGGCTGTATTGCCGGAAACATAAAGAGTGTGGATATAAAACCTGTATCCGAGCAGTCCGTTTGGGATTTCAGCGGCTGCCGGATCGAGGTAGTGTCCGAGCGGCTGGGGAAGGACTCTGCTGTGGCGGGGCTGACCGGTCGGTTTGCCGAGGCCGGAACCATGGAATTGCCCGGCCGGGTGCTGCTGCCGGATATGCTCGTTAAATCCCCGGACCGGTCGGTTCCGGTGGGAGGAATTTTGGGGAGCGCGGCGAAGTGCGTCACGGTGACCTCCGCGGCCGGAAACGGAAGCGAAGTGTGTCTTGGAAACATGACGGTGGAGGGCTGTCAGAATGCAGGCGGCCTGACCGCGGTCCTGACGGACAACACGGTCTTTCGCGGGATCGGGCTAACCGGGCGTGACGGCGGCTCCGGGATCCGTAGCGACGGCAACGTTGGGGCCGTGGCGGGCAGTATAAAGACCTCAAAGCCGGTGGAGAACCTGTCGGCGCGGGGGCTTGCGGTCATCGGATTTTGGCCTGCAGCGGGCGCTCAGACAGAGGCGGCAGTTGGCGGCTTTGCGGGGCTTTTGGAGTCCGGAGCCGTGAAGAACTGTTTTGCGGATGTGACGGTCTCAGGAGGCAAAAGTGCGCCGGCTGGCGGCTTTGTGGGCAGAATCGACGGCGGAAATATCAGCCGGTGTTACGCCTCCGGAACTGTGACCGGGCGCGCACAGACCGGCGGGTTCTTCGGAGCGATTATAAAGGGCGGGGCGGTGAAGTCCTGCTATGCAACCGGGGATGTGTTTTATGATGAAGATGCGGCGCAGGCGGAGGCAGGCGCGGCAGGGACAGACGCGGCGGAGGTTGGTGTGACACTACCGTCGTGGCTCGGCGGGTTTGGTGGGGAGCTTCGGGCTTCCTCGGGCAGCGTTGACGAGTGCTATTCGCTGGGGCGCGTGCCGGAGAACCTCATGGAGCCGGTCAAAGCGGGCGGTTTTCTCGGCTCGGCGAGCGGGCCGGACATCCGGTTTGAGGAGGTGGATCCGATGCTGTGTTCTCTGATCGATATCATGAAGCGCGCGGAGGTCCACAACCGGCCGGTGAACCAGAACGGTACCATGATCTGGGATATGGCCGGGCGGCCGCAGATGGATTCCTCCACCGTGGGAGTCTTTGACTCGGCGGGAAATTCGGCCCTGGTCTACAATATTTTAGGTTACCCCTATTACCCTAATGCGTTAAAACGGGGGATCGAGGGCTCGGCAGCGCGGGCCAGCGCCCAGGTGATGCGTGAGGCCTATGACAATGTTTTTTCCGGCGAAGGCGCGCTGCTTGACCCTGAGAGCAGGCCGGACTACGCGGAGAACCCTGATTATGAGGCGGGCGCCCACAACAGCTACTATGAGAATGTTTACAGGAAATCGCAGGAGCTGGGGGTTATGACGCTCTGGAGAATGGACAGCGAGTACATTTACTGGATCAATGAGCGGGACGTGAGGGAGGGAAGCTTCACAGCATTCCGTGCGCCTCTCAAAAAGTACGAGCGCGCGGCTTCACCTGGGGAACGCCGGGGGCTGATCGAGGTCAATCCCAGCCAGCAGGTGGTCTCCTTTGGCAGCTCCTACTCCACGACCTACTATGTGTTAAACACGACCGCGACGGGCTGGAGCGGTTTTCACACGAAAAACTGCTATTTCCTGCGGGAGGACGGCAGTGTACCCGGATTTGCGGCGTACAACGCGGCCTTCCCGGCGGCCTCAGGCTCGATCGAGGGCTGGAGTGTGGGGCAGTTTGAGCAGGAGATGCAGCTGGAAGCGGCCGGATCTGGGGGCGCCAGGCTGACAGAGATGGTCCCGGCTCCAGAAAATACCGGTTATGAGTATCTGAATTATCCCTACCCGATGCTCTATGGCGTCGGCGCGGGTGAAAACGGCCTCTCCCACACCGGGGGCTGGCCGGAGGAGTATCATCCGATCTTGAAATAGGAATTTGTGGGCGGAAAGGAGGTGCCTTCGCGTGCGGAACAGAAGAATAATGAATAAGCTGCGGGCGACAAGAGGCGCCTCCCTGGCGATCGCCCTGGTCTATTTTCTGATCTGTGCCACCGTAGGCTCGGTGGTGTTGGCGGCAGCAATGGCGAATCTCAGCCATGTGAAGACGGAGAAGATCAACGAGGGCAGTTACCTGGCGGTGATGTCCGCCGGGACGGCCTTAAAAGAGCGGCTCAAAGGGGCGGCGGGGGAGTGGGCCGTGGATCACGGCTCCCAGGAAAGCCCCGCGGACGCTGAGGAGCGGATGGCCTTTAAGGAGGCGCTGCTGCCGGAGATTGACGAGAGAAGCACCTCCGGCGCCCTGGACCGGGCGTTCTACCGGGTGTATTTGAGATGCCTGAAGGAGGGAGACCGATTAAGCGTCCCGGCCCAGAAGGCGGACAAGGAGAATCTGGGGGAGGAATTTTCCCTGACCTTTGCGCTTCACGAGGACGGGGAGGAGAAGACGGTGCCGCCGGTAAAAGCCGACATCCGTCTCACGCCGGACTATGTGGTGATGGACAGCGCGGGCGCGCAGCAGCTGCAGGTGCGGCTGGCGGCGTCTCTCGCCATCGACAGCGAGGATGGGGGAGGGCAGTACTTCTTAAATATGAGCTGCAACGGCGTGGTCTATTACACGCTGGACGAGACGGTCACGGAGGTGGAGGGAGAGAAGGATCCCGAGACGGGGGAGAACTTATCGGAGCCCAAGTACATTTACGAGTATGAATCCAGGGCTGTGATCTCCTCGGACCGGCCGGTGTTCTCCGGGAGACAGAGCGCGTTTGGGGCGGGAGGTGAGGCGGAGTGAACAAGCTTAAGAGCAAAAAGGGTGAGACGCTGGCCGAGGTGCTGGTGGCGGTCCTGATTGTGGCCGTCTCCACTTCCCTGTTTCTGGGAATGGTGTCTGCGGCCTCCCACATCAACCGCCGCACCGAGGCTGCGGACAACCTCTTTTACAGCGCGCTGTCCCTTTTGGAGTGCTTTGAGGCGGATGACGTTTCGGTGAGCGCGCGGTCGGGAAAGCTGAGCGTGGAACGGGCGGACGGATTGGAGTGGTTCCAGGTGGAGGTGTATGCCGGCGACGACATGATCTCCTACCGGATCAGCGGGGAGGGGGAGGAATGAGGACGCTCAGAAAAGTATCGGGGCGAAGGGGAACCACCCTGGCTGAGATGCTGGTGGCGGTTCTGATTCTGATGTTTCTGACCCTGGTAACCGCGGGCGGAACCGGGCTGGCGGTGAAAACCTACCGGACCGAGCGGTCAAGTTCCGACTCGAGAATCCTGGCAAACAGCCTGTTTCTCGCGATGACCGAGGAGCTGCGGTATGCCACCGGGATCACGGTGAGCGAGGACGGCATGGCGGTCACCTACGACAGCCGGACCTACGGCGCGGACACGGTGATGGAGATTGAGCAGGGCGAGGGAAAAACGGGCGGAATTATCCGGCTCACCTACGACCGGGGGGAAGGGAAGGCCGAGGGAAAGACGGCCTACCTCTACCAGGAGACCGTGTACTTAGAGTACCGGATCTGCGCCCGGGAGGGGCAGCCGGTGTTTGAGACGATGGACGGCTCCGTCACCATCAATTTCGATATTTGTGACAGCTATGGCAATGTGAAGACCTCCCTGGAGGATGTCCGGATCAGGCTTTTAAACGGCGGATGAGCGGAGGCAGGGCGGGAACAAAGGCAGGGCGGGGCCCGAGAACGTGCGGAGGCGTATCGGGGAGCTGTGAAATTACAAACTGCTTGTATTTCCTTCCAAAATGCGATATTATAAAACTGCGAATGCGTATCGGGTGCGGCTTGATCGTCCGATGCGCATTCGCAGTTTTACTATGCAAAGCGAATTCGGTTTTGAGATACAGAGGAGATAGTTTTATGAGTGTGCGGCAACATTTGGCAGTCCGGATTGCAGCAGGTATGCTGGCGATCATCTGCCTTTTATTTATAGCAAGTCCCGGGGAGGCGAGGGCGGCCGAGCCGGATTTAAGCGGGCGGACGGTCCGCGTCGCATTTCCGGAGTCCCCGGGTATCAGCGAGATCGACCGGTATGGCAGGCGCACCGGCCTGCTGGTGGATTACCTCAATGAGATCGCAAAGTATACGGGTTGGGAGTACGACTACATCGATGTGCCGCCCCATGAGCTGATCGACGACTTTTTCGAGGGCCGTTTTGACCTGATGGGCGGGACGTACTATGCGCCCGAGTTTGAGCAGTATTTTGCATACCCTGATTACAACATGGGAAGCAGCACCGCGACGCTTCTGTGCCGCAGCGACGACACGCGCATAAGGAGCTACGATCTGACCAGCATCGACGGCATGACCATCGGCGTGTACGAGAACGCCACGGAGAAGATCCGGCGGCTGAAGGAGTTTTTGGCGATCAACGGTCTGGAATGCGATTTGAGGTACTATAACGCCGAGGAGCTGCATGAGGGCGACAATCTCTATGTCTACCTGTCGGAGGGGAAGGTGGACCTGCTGCTGGGGAACAACGCGGAGGAGAGCAATGAGTTCAAGGTGTTCACCACCTTCGCCGCACAGCCCTATTACATTGTGACCACGAAGGGGAACGACGAGATCCTCGCTGGCCTGAATATGGCGCTGGAAAAAATCATGGAGTCTGAGCCGGATTTTGCGCTGCTGCACACCAACAGCTATTTTACCAGCATGGACCCGCTCGCCCCTCAGCTGAATCCAGAGGAACTGGAATACATAAGGCAGAAGCAGACCGTGAAGATCGCGGTCGCGAAGGGGAGCTATCCCTTCTGCTCTTTGGAGGATGGCTCATGGACCGGCCTGCTCCCTGATTTGTTTGAGAAGCTGAGCGCCTACAACGGCCTGTCCTACTCGTTTGTGGCGGCGGAAACCTATGAGGACGCCATGGACATGGTCCGGGACGGGACAGCGGATATTTTGGGGTACTATCTGGACTCCGATGGGGAGGGCCTCGCGCAGGGCTTGGCCACCACCAGGCCCTATGTCCGCATGAACAGCATTATCGTGAAGAACAAGAAGAAAAATTATCCGGATACCGACTTGAAGGGGGGCACACTCTGCGGCAGGGCGATGCCCGCGGAGCTGGGAGCGGACTCTGTGAAGCAGTACGATAATGTGACGAGCGCCATCCGGGCGGTGGACCGGGGGGAGATCGATTTCTTTTACGGCCTGGCGGCGCCCATCTATCAGGAGATTCAGTACCGCCGCTACGCCAATGTGGCGTCGGTCGCGCTGGTGAACGTCAACACGGAGGTGAAGCTGGCCGCAGCGCGGGGCGCTGACTCCCGTCTGCTGACAATTTTTAACAAATCCATCAAGAATCTGTCCGGTGAGGACGTGGATAATATGCTCAACCGCAGCCTGGTTTCCAAGGGGCACCGGCAGGTATCCCTCATGGAGATGGTCTACGACAATCCCATGGAGTCGGTGCTGGTGCTGGCCGTCTTTCTGTGCATGGTCTTTGCGGTGGTGACGGTTGCGCTGCGGGCACGCGTGCGAAACGCGGTCATGCAGGCGGAGCTTGAAAAGTCGGAGGCGAAAAACCGGGCGAAGAGCGAATTCCTCTCCAAGATGAGCCACGAGATCCGGACTCCGATGAACGCGATTGTGGGACTGTCGGAGCTGATCTCCATGGACCGGGAGGTGCCGGAGGACGTGCAGGACAAGCTGAACAAGATCCGCGCCTCCTCCCGCTATCTCCTGTCCCTGATCAATGATATCCTGGATATGTCCAAGATTGAGAACGGAAAGCTGGAAATCGGGGCGGAGCCGTTTGCGCTGGACGAGGTCTTGGAGGAGCTGCAGGTGATCGTCGGCGTGCAGGCGGAACAAAAGGGATTACGCCTCGTCTGCGAGAGCCATATCACGCACACCGACCTGGTGGGCGATCCCATCCGCCTGAGGCAGGTGCTGATGAATCTGCTCTCAAACGCCATAAAATTCACTCCAAAGGGCGGTACCATCCAGATCCGGGTTCGGGAGACCGACGAGGACAAGCGGGGAGCGGGTTACCTCTTCTCGGTCCGCGACACGGGGGTGGGGATATCGGCTGAGGAACAGAGGCGCATCTTTAAGCCCTTTGAGCAGGGCGGCGAGGTCAGCATGAGAAGCCAGGGCACCGGGCTGGGGCTTTCCATCAGCAGCACCATCGTCCGGGCCATGGGCGGCGAGCTGGGCGTGGAGAGCAAAACCGGGGAGGGAACCACCTTTTATTTCCAGGTGCGGTTCCCGCTGGCCGGGAAGGAGGAGGTCCCGCGGCAGGCGGACACGGAAAAGACAGAGGAAGCGCAGGACGGGCAGATGCTTTGCGGAGTCCGGGTTTTGGTGGTGGAGGACAATGAGCTGAACGCAGAGATTGCCGGGGAGCTGCTCGGCTTGCAGGGGGCGAAGACAGAGTGGGCTTTGGACGGCCAGGCGGCGGTGGAGTATTTCGAGGCCAGCGAGCCCGGGTGGTACCAGCTGATTCTGATGGATATCCGGATGCCCCGGATGGACGGCCTCGAGGCCACCAGGCGCATCCGGGCCATGGACCGGCCGGACGCGGCGTCCATCCCCATCATAGCGATGACGGCAAACTCCTTTAGGGAGGATCAGCTGGCGGCCGAGGAAGCGGGTATGAGCGGCTTTATACCGAAGCCGGTGGACGTGGCACAGCTGTTTGAGGTGCTGAGAAAGCAGCTGCAGTGACAAAAATGGCGGGAAGGGCTTAAAGCTTCCCGCCATTTTTAAACTTAAGAACCTCAGCGAGCCGCTCCCCCGTGGCCGCCTCGGCGCCGTTTTCGGTGGGAACATAGTAGCGGCGGCCCTTTAAGGACTCCGGAAGGCAGTCCATCCGCGCGATTTTTTCCTCCGTGTCGTGGGCGTAGACATAGCCCTCGCCGTAGTGGAGCTGCTTCATCAGCCCGGTGGGCGCGTTGCGGATCACCAGGGGCACCGGCTCGGACAGCATGTTTAGGGCGTCCTCCTTGGCGTGCTCGTAGGCCATGTAGACGGCGTTTGAGCGGGGGGCAAGGGACAGATAGATCACGGTCTGGGCCAGATTCAGATTGCACTCGGGCATCCCTAAAAAGTGGCAGGCCTGGTAGGCGGAGACCGCCAGGGTCAGGGCGTTGCTGTCCGCGATGCCGATGTCCTCGCTGGCGAAGCGGATCAGCCGCCTGGCGATGTAGAGCGGGTCCTCGCCGGCCTCCAGCATCCGGGCGAGCCAGTAGACGGCGGCGTCCGGGTCGCTGTTGCGCATGGACTTGTGCAGAGCGGAGATCAGGTTATAGTGCTCCTCGCCGTTCTTGTCGTATAGGAGCGACTTGCGGCTCATGCACTGCTCTAAAACCTCCGGGGTGACGCTCGTCTTGTCCGCGCTTATCTCGCCGTTGGAGACGGCCATCTCCAGAATATTCAGCGCGGTCCTGGCATCCCCGTTTGCGAAGCGGGCGATGGCCGCGACCATCTCGTCGGATATGTCGATGTTTAAGTAGCCGAAGCCCTTTGGATTCTTTAATGCGTTTTTCAGGAGCTCCGTCAAGTCCTCCTCGCCCAGGGCCTGCAGCACGAACACGCGGCAGCGGGAGAGCAGAGCGGCGTTGATCTCAAAGGAGGGATTCTCCGTGGTGGCGCCGATGAGGATGATGCTCCCCTTCTCCACGTAGGGGAGGAAGGCATCCTGCTGCGCCTTGTTGAAGCGGTGGATCTCGTCCACGAAGACCACGGTCCGAAGGCCCATCCGGCGGCTCTGCTCCGCTCTTGCCATAACCTCCTTGATCTCCTTGATTCCGCTGGTGACCGCGCTGAAGTTGATGAACTCCGCGTGGGTGCGCTTGGCGATGATGCTGGCCAGGGTGGTCTTGCCCACGCCGGGCGGGCCCCAGAAGATCATGGAAGGGATGTTATCCTGGTCAATGATCTGGCGCAGGAGCTTTCCCTCCCCCAACAGGTGTTTCTGGCCCACAAAGCCCTCCAGCGAATCCGGGCGCAGGCGGCTGGCCAGAGGGGCCGCGCTTTTGCGGTCGTCAAAGAGCGAGAGCTGTTCCATTTCCATACCGGTCTTCATTCCTTTCCATATAATTATAGAAGTCTCCCTATAGTTTACCATGGGCCATAAGCTGATTCAACCGTTTTGGAGGGATTTTCCGGCCTGGAAGGGGCGTTTTCTGCCCGGTTTTTGCCGCACTTAAAACGGGCTGGAAAGAAATACAAAAACGTATTGATTTATAGAATGATATCTAGTATATTATATTTTGGATGTGGGGGAGAGCCCCAATCCGGAAGGAGAGCCGTTATGATTAAGGTAGCAGTTGATGCGATGGGCGGCGACAATGCTCCGGGCGAGATCGTCGCGGGTGCCGTGGAAGCGGTGAACGCGAAGCCTGGGATTATGGTGGCACTGGTTGGGCGCGAGGAAGCGATTAAGGCAGAGCTTTCCAAGTACACGTACAATCAGGAGCAGATCCAGGTGGTGAACGCCACGGAGGTGATCGCCACGGAGGAACCGCCGGTAAACGCCATTCGCAGAAAAAAGGACTCCTCCATTGTAGTTGGAATGAACATGGTCAAGCAGAAGGATGCGGATGCGTTCGTTTCCGCAGGCAGCTCCGGCGCCATCCTGGTGGGCGGCCAGGTGATTGTGGGCCGCATAAAGGGCGTGGAGCGTCCCCCTCTTGCACCGCTGATCCCGACAGAGCGCGGTGTGTCCCTGCTGATCGACTGTGGGGCTAACGTGGATGCGCGCGCATCTCACCTGGTCCAGTTCGCTCAGATGGGGTCCATCTACATGGAGCACGTGATGGGAGTCAAGAATCCCACGGTGGCCATCGTCAACATCGGCGCCGAGGAGGAGAAGGGCAACGCCCTGGTCAAGGAGACCTTCCCGCTGTTAAAGGAGTGCCCGGGGATCAATTTTATCGGCAGCATCGAGGCCAGGGAGATTCCGCACGGAGGCGCGGACGTGGTGGTCAGCGAGGCGTTTGTGGGAAATGTGATCTTAAAGCTGTACGAGGGCCTGGGGGATACCCTGCTTCGAAAGGTGAAGGGCGGTATGATGGTCAGCCTGCGCAGCAAGATCGGAGCGTTTCTTGTGAAGCCGGCATTAAAGGAGACGTTAAAGTCCTTCGACGCCAGCCAGTACGGCGGCGCGCCGCTTTTGGGCTTAAACGGCCTGGTGGTCAAGACCCACGGAAATTCAAAGCGGACCGAGGTTCGCAATTCAATCATTCAGTGCGTAACGTTTAAGGAGCAGGGGATCAACGAGAAGATCCGGGAAAGCCTTGGCGTTCAATAAAAGCAATATAAATCTAAGCAAGAATAAAGAAAGAGGAGTGTATAAGAAAAATGGAGTTCGAGAAATTGCAGGCAATTATTGCGGAGGTATTGAACATTGAGCCGGAGGAAGTGTCCATGCAGTCCACCTTCGTGGATGACCTGGGTGCTGATTCCCTGGATATCTTCCAGATCATCATGGGAATTGAGGAGGAGTTTGACATCGAGATTCCCAATGAGGCCGCTGAGCAGATCGTGACCGTGAGCGACGCCGTTGAGCAGATCAAAAATGCATTAAACTGATGGAAAGCGAAAGGGGCTGTCAGACACAGCTCCTTTATGCGTTTAGAAAGAGAGTGTGAGTGACATGAACCGAAACCTGCAGGAACTGGAGAAAAAGATATGCTACCAGTTTAAGGAACACGGACTGTTTGTCCAGGCGCTGACCCACAGCTCCTACGCCAATGAACACCGTTGGAACCACAGCCGCTGCAATGAACGGCTGGAATTTCTGGGTGACGCGGTGTTAGAGATTGTGACCAGCGATTTTTTATACCACAAATATGAGGACCTGCCAGAGGGCGATCTGACCAAGATCCGCGCCAGCATCGTCTGCGAGCCCACGCTGGCCTACTGCGCCGGTGATCTGAGCCTGGGCGAGTACCTGCTCCTTGGAAAGGGCGAGGAGGCCACAGGAGGCCGCTCCCGCAATTCCGTGGTCAGCGACGCCATGGAGGCCTTGATCGGCGCAATCTATCTGGACGGTGGTTTTGCTAATGCAAAAGAGTTTATTCATCGATTCATTTTGAATGATATCGAGCACAAGCAGCTCTTTTATGATAGCAAGACTATCTTACAGGAGATGGTGCAGAGCCGCTTCGCCCAGGGGCTCTCCTACGAGATCCTCAGGGAGGAGGGGCCGGACCACAACAAGACCTTCGAGGTGCGCGCGTGCATCGGCGGCGAGGAGGTGGGCCGCGGAACCGGACGGACCAAGAAGGCGGCGGAGCAGGTGGCCGCGTACAACGGAATTCTGAAGCTGAAGGCGGAAGAGGAAAAACAGTAAAGCGACGGTGAATTATGTATCTAAAAAGTATCGAAATCCAGGGTTTTAAATCCTTTGCGAACAAGCTGGTGTTTGAGTTCCACAACGGGATCACCGGCATCGTGGGCCCCAACGGCAGCGGAAAGAGCAATGTGGCGGACGCGGTGCGCTGGGTGCTCGGCGAGCAGAGAATCAAGCAGCTGCGCGGCGCCAGCATGCAGGACGTGATATTCGCGGGCACGGAGCTGAGAAAGCCCCAGGGGTTCGCCTACGTGGCCATCACCCTGGACAACGCAGACCATCAGCTGGCCATCGACTACGACCAGGTGACCGTTTCCAGGCGCCTGTACCGCTCCGGCGAGAGCGAATACATGATTAACGGGAGCGCCTGCCGCCTGAAGGATATCAATGAGCTGTTCTATGACACCGGAATCGGCAAGGAGGGCTACTCCATCATCGGACAGGGCCAGATCGACCGGATTTTGAGCGGCAAGCCGGAGGAGCGCAGGGAGCTGTTCGACGAGGCCGCCGGGATCGTGAAGTTCAAGCGCCGCAAGGCCATCGCCCAGAAGAAGCTGGAGGACGAGCAGGCCAACCTGGTCCGGGTCAGCGACATTCTGTCGGAGTTAGAAAAACAGGTGGGTCCCTTAGAGCGCCAGTCCCGTGCGGCTAAGGAGTATCTCCAGCTAAAAGAGCGGCTCAAGGTCTGCGACGCCAACCAGTTTCTGATGGAGACGGAAGGAATCCGCAGGCAGATGGCCGAGGTGGAGGAGAAAAAGAAAATCCTCACCGGGGATTTGGAGCGCACGCGGCGGGAGTCGGAGGCCTTAAAGGAGGAGTACGACCGCCTGGAGACCGCCATCCTCAAGGAGGACGGCTGTATGGCCGAGAACCGGGACGAGCTAAACCAGAGCACGGTGCGAAAGAGCAGCCTGGAGGGCCGCATCAACGTCCTGAACGAGCAGATCCACACCGAGGAGATGAACGAGGCGCACATCAACAGCCGCCGGGAAGCCATCCGGGAGGAGTTGAAGGCGCGGGCAGAGCAGCTCTCCGGCTACGAGGAGCAGAAGGGCCAGATGGATCAGCAGGCTGTGCAGGTGGCGGAGCGCCTGGGCGAGGCGTCCGGGCGCCTGGAGGAGCAGGACAATCTGATCCACCGCCTGGAGCAGGAGATTGAGACAGAAAAGTCCTCCATCATCGCAGCGCTCAACGAGCGGGCCAACCTGACCGCCCGCAGGCAGCGCTACGAGACCATGATGGAGCAGGTGGATCTGCGGCGCAGCGAGGTGACCCAGAAGCTCTTAAAATTCAAGAGCGACGAGTCGGTGCAGGACGAGCAGATCCGCTCCGAGGAGGAAGCGTTAAGGGCTCTGGAGGAGCGTCTGGAAGAACGCCAGCAACTGGCGGCCAGGACCGAGGAGGAGCTAAACCAGGCGGACCAGGAGCTGCGGCGCTTAAACCGCAACTTAAACGACACCCAGCAGAAGTACCACATGTCTTACACGAAGCTGGAGTCCTTAAGAAACCTTGCCGAGCGCTACGACGGCTACGGCGGCAGCATCCGCCGGGTCATGGAGGTCCGGGACCGGGTGCGCGGGATCCACGGCGTGGTGGCGGATTTGATCTCCGTGCCGCAAAAGTACGAGATCGCCATCGAGACGGCCCTGGGCGGAAGCATCCAGAACATTGTCACCGACTCGGAGGAGACCGCCAAGCAGTTAATCGGTTACTTAAAGAAGAATAAATACGGGCGGGCCACGTTCCTGCCTCTGACCGCCATCGGAGGAAAGCAGTCCTTCGGGCAGGAGGGCGCGCTAAAGGAGCCGGGAGTCTTAGGCCTTGCCAGCCAGCTGGTGGAGGCGGACGCCCAGTACGCGGGCCTTGTGCGCTACCTGTTGGGCCGTGTGGTCGTGACGGACACCATCGATCACGCCATCGCGCTGGCCAGAAAGTACAAGTACAGCCTGCGCATCGTTACCCTGGAGGGAGAGCTCTTAAGCGCGGGCGGCTCCATGACGGGCGGCGCGTTCAAGAACACCAGCAACCTTCTGGGCCGCCGGCGCGAGATCGAGGAGCTGGAGGAGGCCTGCAAGAAGGCCCTGACCCAGGTGGAGGCCATCCAGGGGGACATCAACATCCAGGAGGGAATCCTCCAGGAGAAGAAGGAGGAGCTGGAGGCGGCCCGCACGGCCATCCAGAAGTTCTACCTGGAGCAGAATACGCTGCGCATGAACATCTCCCAGTTGGAGGACAAGAAGGCGGAGATCGCCGGCTCCTATGTGGATTTAGAGCGTGAGCGGGGCCAGCTTGACGAGCAGGTCCGGGAGATCAACGGCAGCCAGGAGGCGCTTAAGCAGGAGACGGCCGCCCTGGAGGAGAAAAATGCCCGGTCGGAGCAGGCGGTGGAGGAGAAAACCGCCGCTCTGGAGGAGGCCAAGAGCGGGAGAGATTCCCTGGCCTCGGACCTGGCGCAGGTTCAGATGGAGGCGGCCAACTTAAAGCAGAAGCTGGACTTCCTCAAGGAGAATGTGGACCGCGTCCGCGGCGAAATGCGAAAGCTGGAGGCGGAGCACCGGGATCTGGAGAGCGGATCCGGCAACTCCCAGGAGGTCATCGCGGGCAAGCGGCAGGAGATCGAGGGCTTAAAGGGCGAGATCGCAGAGATCGAGCGCCACGTGGAGGAGCTGCGGGGGCGGCTGGCCGCCCAGGCGGCAAAGAAGGAGGAGATGTCCGGGCAGCAGAAGGGATTTTTCGCCAAGCGCGAGGAGCTGTCCGAGCGCATGACCGGCCTGGACAAGGACATGTTCCGCCTGCAGTCCCAGCAGGAAAAGCTGGAGGAGCGGCTGGAGCACTCCACCACCTACATGTGGAACGAGTACGAGATGACCTTCTCCCGCGCGGAGGAGCTGAGGAGCGAGGAATTTTCGTCCATGCCGGAGGTCAAGCGGCAGATCGACGATTTGAAGGGGCGCATAAAGGCGCTGGGAAACGTCAACGTGAACGCCATCGAGGACTACAGAGAGGTGTCCGAGCGGTACGAGTTCATGCGGACCCAGCACGAGGACCTGGTGAAGGCCCAGGCGGAGCTTGAAAACATTATCCAGGAGCTGGACACCGGGATGCGCCGCCAGTTCCAGGAAAAGTTCGGCGAGATCCGGGCAGAGTTTGACAAGGTGTTTAGGGAGCTGTTCGGCGGAGGCCGCGGCGCGCTGGAGCTGATGGAGGACGAGGATATCCTGGAGGCGGGAATCCAGATCATCGCGCAGCCGCCGGGCAAGAAGCTGCAGAACATGATGCAGCTCTCCGGCGGAGAGAAGGCGCTGACCGCCATCGCGCTGCTGTTCGCCATCCAGAACCTAAAGCCCTCGCCCTTCTGTCTCCTGGACGAGATCGAGGCGGCTCTGGATGACTCCAACGTGGACCGCTTTGCGGGGTATCTGCACAAGCTCACAAGGAACACGCAGTTCATCGTGATCACCCACCGGCGCGGCACCATGGTGAGCGCGGACCGGCTCTACGGAATCACGATGCAGGAGAAGGGCGTGTCCACGCTGGTGAGCGTAAACCTGATTGAGGATAATCTGGACAAATAAATAGCTTTTGTGCTATGATAAGAAGAAAAACAGCCCGGGGCTGTTTTGAAATCGAAATGTTAAGAGGAGAAAAAGGTGTATGGCTGAGGGAAAGAAAGGCTTTTTCGGGCGTCTGGTGGAGGGCCTGACCAAGACCCGCAACAATATTGTTTCCGGCATTGATTCCATTTTCAGCGGTTTTTCCGCTATAGACGACGACTTCTACGAGGAGATCGAGGAGACGTTGATCATGGGCGACATCGGCATCCAGACCACCATGTCCATCGTGGAGGATCTGCGGCGCAAGGTGAAGGAGCAGCACATCAAGGAGCCGGAGGAGTGCAAGGAGCTGCTGATGGGCAGCATCAAGGCCCAGATGGATTTGGGCGAGAACGCCTATGAGTTTGAGCACAGAAAATCCGTGGTGCTCGTCATCGGCGTCAACGGCGTGGGAAAGACCACCTCCGTGGGCAAGCTGGCCGGGCAGCTAAAGGACCAGGGCCGCAAGGTGATTCTTGCCGCCGCGGACACCTTCCGCGCAGCCGCCATCGAGCAGCTGACGGAGTGGTCGAACCGGGCGGGCGTTGAGATTATCGCCCAGCAGGAGGGCTCCGACCCGGCCGCTGTGATCTACGACGCGGTGGCGGCCGCCAAGTCCCGCAAGGCCGACGTGCTGATCTGCGACACCGCCGGGCGGCTTCACAACAAGAAGAACCTGATGGAGGAGCTGCGCAAGATCAACCGGATTATCGACAAGGAGTATCCGGACGCCTACCGGGAGACACTGGTGGTGCTGGACGGTACCACGGGACAGAACGCGCTGGCACAGGCCAGACAGTTCATGGAGGTGGCGGATATCACGGGAATCATCCTGACAAAGTTAGACGGCACCGCCAAGGGCGGAATCGCCGTGGCGATCCAGTCGGAGCTGGGACTCCCGGTGAAGTATATCGGAATCGGCGAGAAGATCGACGATCTGCAGAAGTTCAATGCGGACGATTTCGTGAACGCGCTGTTTAACGTTCGCAGACCGGACGGTGAATAAATTTACAAGACAGAAGGGATAGGGTATTATGGAAGAATTAACATTGGAACAGTTCGAGGAGGCCTCGGACCTGGTCAAGGAAGTGACTCTGGAGACCAAGCTGGTGTACAGCGAGTATTTTTCCGGGCAGACGGGAAACAAGGTATACTTTAAGCCGGAAAACCTGCAGTACACCGGAGCGTACAAGGTGAGAGGCGCCTACTATAAGATCAGCACCCTGACCGAAGAGGAGAAGAGCAAGGGCTTAATCACCGCCTCCGCGGGAAATCACGCCCAGGGCGTGGCCTACGCCGCGAAGCTGGCGGGCGTGAAGGCGGTCGTCGTGATGCCGACCACTACCCCCTTAATGAAGGTAAACCGCACCAAGGGCTACGGCGCTGAGGTGGTTTTGGCGGGCGACGTGTTCGACGAGGCCTGTGACTATGCCTACAAGCTGGCCGAGGAACACGGCTACACCTTCGTCCATCCCTTCGACGACCTGACGGTTGCCACCGGACAGGGCACCATCGCCATGGAGATCATCAAGGAGCTCCCCACCGTGGACTACATCCTGGTGCCCATGGGCGGCGGCGGACTCTCCACCGGCGTGTCCACCCTGGCAAAGCTGCTTAACCCGAAGATCAAGGTCATCGGCGTGGAGCCGGCGGGGGCCAACTGCATCCAGGAATCCCTGCGCCAGGGCCAGGTTGTGACCCTTCCCAATGTGAACACCATCGCGGACGGCACCGCTGTGAAGCGCCCCGGCGAGAAGCTGTTCCCCTACATCCAGCAGAACATCGACGACATCATCACCATTGAGGACAGCGAGCTGATCGTGGCCTTCCTGGACATGGTGGAGAACCACAAGATGATCGTTGAGAATTCCGGCCTTCTGACCGTGGCGGCCCTGAAGCACTTGAACGTGCAGAAAAAGAAGATCGTCTCCATCTTAAGCGGCGGAAACATGGACGTGATCACCATGTCCTCCATCGTGCAGCACGGCTTAATCCAGCGCGACCGCGTGTTCACCGTGTCCGTCCTGTTGCCCGACAAGCCCGGCGAGCTGGCCAAGATCTCCACGCTTTTGGCCCAGGAGCAGGGCAATATCATCAAGCTGGAGCACAACCAGTTCATCAGTATCAACCGCAACGCGGCCGTGGAGCTGCGAATCACGCTGGAGGCCTTCGGCACGGACCACAAGAACCAGATCGTGGCCGCTCTGACAAACGCGGGATACCGCCCCAAGCTGGTGAAGTTCAAGGGCACCTACAGCGATTCATAATAGTTTATCATAGCAGTCTGGCGTACCCGCCTGCCGTCAACGCGGCAGGCGGTACGTGCGTGGCGGACAAATGAGAAAACGTATCTGACAATACAGGGGGAAATGAGTTATGAAACCGGAAGAACGCACGGTTCGCAATACGATTATCCGGTACCGGAGCTTTCGCTATGCGCTGGTGCTGGAGGGCGTGGCGGTGGGCGCCATCTCGGGAGCTGTGGTGGTGGCATTCCGCTACCTGATCAGCTGTACGGATGAGCTGCTCCACGCCATCCTGGCCTTCGGGAGAGCCAACCACTGGTTTATCCCGGTGTGGTTTTTGATCCTGGCGGCCGCCGCCCTGATCGTGACCCTGCTCTTAAAGTGGGATCCGCTGATCTCTGGCAGCGGCATCCCGCAGATTGAGGGCGAGATCATGGGTGAGATCGACCAGCACTGGTGGCGCGTGCTGACGGCCAAGCTGGCCGGCGGCATACTGTCCCTCGGCTGCGGCCTGTCCCTGGGCCGCGAGGGCCCCAGCATCCAGCTGGGAGCCATGGCGGCGAAGGGCTTCTCGCGGCTCACCAAGCGCGTGAAGACGGAGGAGAAGGTGTTAATCACCTGCGGCGCCAGCGCCGGCCTCTCCGCGGCCTTCAACGCGCCCATCGCGGGCATCCTGTTCTCGCTGGAGGAGGTCCACAAGCACATCTCCCCGGAGCTGGTGCTGTCCTCCATGGCGGCCTCCATCACGTCGGACTTCGTGTCCCGGAATGTGTTCGGCTTAAAGCCGGTGTTCACCTTCAACATCACCCACATGATGCCGCTGTCCACCTACGGGCACGTGCTCCTTCTGGGCGTGGTGATCGGGCTGATGGGCGTGGTGTACAACACCAGCATCGGCAAATCCCAGGATCTGTACGGCAAGATCCCCAAGGAATGGATGCGCATCCTGATCCCGTTCATGCTGGCCGGCGTGTTCGGCTTTGTGTACCCGGCAGTGCTCGGCGGCGGGCACTCCCTGGTGGAGGAGCTGACCGCGGGCGAGCTGCTCCTCGGCGGTCTTTGCCTGCTGTTCCTGATTAAATTTGCGTTCTCGATGATCAGCTTCGGCTCCGGAGCTCCCGGCGGTATCTTTCTGCCGCTCTTGGTGCTGGGCGCCATTATCGGAAGCATCTATTTTAACCTGGCAGTTTCTGTGAGCCCGGGCTTAAACGGGCTTTTGAGCAACTTTATTATTCTGGGCATGGCCGGATACTTCTCCGCCATCGTCCGGGCCCCCATCACCGGAATCATCCTGATCAGCGAGATGACCGGCTCATTCTCACACCTGCTGACGCTGTCCATGGTGTCCCTGGCGGCCTACATCGTGCCGGACCTGCTGCACTGTGCGCCGGTCTACGACCAGCTGCTGCACCGGCTTCTGGCCAAGCAGAACCCGGACAAGGTGGCCACTCTGACCGGCGAAAAGGTCCTGGTGGAGGGCATGATTTTCCACGGGAGCGCGGCCGAGGGCCAGAAGGTGTCCGCCATCGCCTGGCCCAGGACCTGCCTGGTGGTGTCGCTCATGCGCGGCGAGGCGGAGTTTGTGCCCCGCGGGGACACGGTCCTCATGGCGGGGGACCGCATCGTGGCTCTCTGCGACGAGACCGCCGAGGGGGAACTGCATAGGACACTGCAGGAGTACTGCGAGACGGTGACGACGCCCCGGTGACCTGGGCGGGCGGCGGAAGAGGAGCCCGGGACCCGGGAAGATGTCTCCGGCCGGCGTCCGGGAACCTTAGAAGATGTCCCCGGCAGCGTTTGGCTGCCTGAAAGGAAGGGAAGATGATGAAAAAAATGACGGATACGAGATGGAGACTACACAGGAGAAGAGGCGCGGCGTTTGCCGCGGCTATGGCGCTGGCGGTTTCGTCCCTCGGGGGCTGTGCCGGGGCGAAGCCGGAGGCCACCACCGCGGCCCAGACGACGGCTGCGCAGAGTGAGCCCCAGAGCGCAGCCATCCCCAACCCCATGAAGGAGGTGGCGGACACGCTGGCCTTTGAGGAGCTGGGAATCCACATGATTGTTCCCGGCGAGGCGAAGGACGTCAAATATTTCATCATCGGCGGCGAGGTGGCGGACGTCCACTTCACGTTGGACGGCGTGGAATACACCTGGAGGGCCTCCAACACGGCGGAGGATTTCGCGGGGATCTTTGAGCGCTTCAAGGAGGGAGAGGAGATCACCACCTCCTTTGACGCCGACGGCGAGAGCGCAGAGATCACAATCAAGACCACGGAGAGCGGCGGGCGCCTGGCCGCGTGGGCGTGGGGGGACACGAACTACACCCTCTACACCGCGGCGGCGGTGGAGGACGAGGCCATTGAAGCGCTGACGCTCCATCTGGCGGAGCTGAGTCTCAACGAAAAACAGTGAGGTTGTCTGGGAGGTGGCGTTTTGCTGGAGCTTAAGGATTTCATGCCGGTCAACTACCTGAAAAAAGAAAAATTCACCGGCAGCCACAAAGGGATGCGCTTTCGCATGGAGAAGGTGGACCGGGAGGGCGAGGACCCAGTGCTGGGGGTAACCGCCTGGCCGGAGCCCTACGGCTACGAGGCCACGCCGGACGAGCAGAAGACCAGGGCCGAATTCTCCTTTGACGCGGACGGAATCGCAAAAGGGGTGGACTGGCTCAACGAGCAGTACGCGGGGCAGCCGGAGCGGTGGAAAAAATAATTTTGCGGTTGTCAAGTAAAAAGTCTTGACAACCGCATTCCTTTCGTGTATGATAGCACAGGTGGTTGAAATGGAGAAGATTGTGGAACAGGGTTTGCTGTACGACTTTTACGGAGAGCTCCTGACTGCGCATCAGAGAAGCGTCTATGAGGACGTGGTATTCAATGATCTGTCTCCCAGCGAGATTGCGCGGGAGAAGGGGATCAGCCGTCAGGGGATTCATGATCTGATCCGGCGCTGTGACAAAATATTGGAAGATTACGAGGCCAAGCTCCATCTGGTGGCCAAGTTTGTGAAGATCCGCGAGACGGTGGAGGAAATCCAGCAGCAGGCGGACGAATATATAGAGACGAGGGACATGGAACGGATCGAGACGATCCGCAGACTCTCGGGTGAGATCACCAGCACCCTCTAGGTGCATGGCAGGAGGTTAGCCGATGGCTTTTGAAAGTTTAACCGATAAATTACAGAATGTGTTCAAGGGCCTGCGCAGCAAGGGAAAGCTTTCCGAGGCGGACGTAAAGGCCGCGCTGCGGGAAGTAAAGATGGCCCTCCTGGAGGCGGATGTGAGCTTCAAGGTTGTGAAGCAGTTCATCAGCTCCATCCAGGAACAGGCTGTGGGCGCTGAGGTGTTCGGGAAGCTGGACGCCGGACAGACGGTCATCAAGATCGTAAACGAGGAGCTGGTTCGCCTGATGGGCTCTGAGACCACGGAGGTGGCCCTAAAGCCCGGCAGCGAGATCACCGTCATCATGATGGCGGGCCTTCAGGGCGCAGGTAAGACCACCACGACGGCTAAGCTGGCAGCCCAGCTGAAGGCCAAGAAGGGGCGCAAGCCGTTACTTGTGGCCTGTGACGTCTACCGCCCGGCAGCGATCAAGCAGCTGCAGGTCAACGGCGAGAAGGTTGGAATCCCGGTGTTCTCCATGGGAGACAAGCACAAGCCCGTGGACATCGCCAAGGCGGCGCTAGAGCACGCGGTAAAGAACGGCTTTAATCTGGTAATTCTGGATACGGCCGGACGCCTTCACATCGACGAGGGCATGATGGATGAGCTGGTTGAGATCAAGGACCAGCTGTATGTACACCAGACGATCCTGGTGGTTGACGCTATGACCGGTCAGGACGCGGTGAACGTGTCCGAGACCTTCAACAATAAAATTGGTATCGACGGGGTTGTGCTGACCAAGCTGGACGGCGACACCCGGGGCGGCGCGGCATTGTCCATCCGGGCGGTGACCGGCAAGCCGATCCTCTACGTCGGCATGGGCGAGAAGCTCTCGGATCTGGAGCAGTTCTATCCGGACCGGATGGCCTCCCGGATTCTGGGCATGGGCGATATCATGAGCCTCATTGAGAAGGCCACGGCTGAGATCGACGAGGAACAGGCCAGAGAGATGAGCCAGAAGCTGCGCAAGGCGGAGTTCGACTACAACGACTTCCTGTCCCAGATGCAGCAGATCAAGAAGATCGGCGGTATGGGCAGTATCCTCTCCATGCTTCCGGGCGTGGGCAGCCAGCTCTCCGGAATCGATATGGACGAGGGCGAAAAGTCCATGAAGCGTGTGGAATCCATCATCCTCTCCATGACCAAGGAGGAGCGGGCCAACCCGAACCTGATCAATCCCTCCCGCAAAAAGCGCATCGCAAAGGGCGCCGGGGTGGAGATCAGCGAGGTCAACCGCCTGGTCAAGCAGTTCGACCAGATGAAAAAGATGATGAAGCAGATGCCCGGGCTTGCCGGAGGCAAGAAGCGCGGCGGCTTCGGAGGCGGCCTTGGCGGCCTGATGGGCGGAAAGTTCAAGATGCCCTTTTAAGAGCTAGTCAAACAGGTAATCCTGTATGTCTAATAGATGTGCCGTTTTGACGGCGGAATGAAGGTATAAGGAGGTGAAATGACATGGCAGTTAAGATGAGACTGAGAAGAATGGGACAGAAGAAGGCTCCTTTCTATAGAATTGTGGTTGCTGATTCCAGATCTCCCAGAGATGGTAGATTCATCGAAGAAGTTGGTTACTATGATCCCACCAAGGAACCCAGCGTAATCAAGTTCGATGAGGAAGCGGCTAAGAAGTGGTTAGCTACAGGTGCCCAGCCTACTGAGACCGTAGGAAAGCTGTTAAAAATCGCCGGTATCCAGTAATCATGTAGATTGAGGTGGAAATATGAAAGAATTAGTTGAAGTGATTGCGAAAGCACTGGTGGACAGCCCCGATGAAGTAGTCGTTACAGAGTCCATGAAGGGTGAAGACATCCTGATTGAGCTGAAAGTTGCCGCCGCCGACATGGGCAAGGTGATCGGCAAGCAGGGACGGATTGCGAAAGCGATTCGCTCTGTCGTAAAGGCTGCTGCGTCAAAGGAAGACAAAAAGGTAATCGTTGAGATTCAGTAAGACGGATGACCGCCGACCATTATGGGAGGCGGTTCATTTTCTATCTGCCACAATTTTTATAAGAGGGATCGGAATTTATGGAAAAGATGCTGAGAGTGGGTGTGATTTCCTCCACCCATGGGGTGCGGGGGGAAGTCAAGGTGTTCCCCACCACGGATGATGCCGCCCGCTTTAAGACACTGAAGCAGGTGCTGCTAGACACGGGAAAAGAGACGATTGCGCTGGAGATTGAGAACGTCAAGTTCTTCAAGAACATGGTCATCTTAAAGTTTAAGGGCTATGACAATATAAGCGACATCGAAAAATATAAATCGAAGGATCTTCTGATCCCCCGCGAGGACGCGGTGGAGCTTGAGGAGGACGAGTACTTCATCGCGGATCTAATCGGACTGACCGTGATGGATGAGAGCGGCAAGGAGCTGGGCGTTCTGAAGGACGTGCTGGAGACCGGCGCCAACGATGTGTACATTGTCCAGATGAAGAGCGGACGGGAGCTCATGCTTCCGGCCATCGGCGACTGCATCCTGGATGTGGACCTGGAGGGCGGAACGATGACGGTGCACGTGCTGGACGGCCTGATGGACCTGTGAGCGCGGGGCAGCGCCTGACCGGGCGCTACTGTCTCCTTCAGGGGAGCTATTACGGCGTGAACTGCGCGGTGATAGGGTACGCCTCCGTCTTTTTGTTGGACCGGGGCGTAACCCCCACCGGCATCGGGGCGCTGGTGGCGGCGGGGAATATTCTCTCCGCGGTCTGCCAGCCCTGGGTTGCCGGGATTGCGGACCGCTCACAGCGGATCACACTGAAACAAATGATAAGGCTGACAGCCGCAGCGGGGGCATTCGTGTCCCTGCTTGTTGGCGTCTCTGCAAACCGCCTGGTCATGATGCCGCTCTACATGCTGTTAGTTCTGATCACGAACCTTCAGATGCCGCTGGTGAACGCTGTCAGCGTATACTACGGCAACCGCGGAGAGGAGATCAATTACGGCGCCGCAAGAGGGCTCGGCTCCCTGACCTATGCCGTTTTCTCCTACGCTCTGGGGTATCTCACCGGAAGGTTGGGGGCTACCCTGGTCCCCTGGGCCTCCCTTGCGCTGTATCTGGCCGTGTTCGCCTGCTGCAGCCTGTTTCGGATGTCCGCGTCCGGGAAAATCGTTGATACGGCCGCGTCCGGCGAAGGAAAAGGCGGGATGGCTCCCGGCGGGACCGGAAATCCGCTTCGCTTTTTCGGCCAGTACCGGCGGTTCACCGGGGTGCTTTTCGGCGTGGTGCTGCTGTTCTCCTTCCACAACATCATCTGCACCTACATGATTCGGCTGGTGGCGCGGTTTGGAGGCGGCAGCGCGCAGATGGGACTGGCTCTGGCCGTGGCCGCAGTCAGCGAGATACCGGTCATGTTTCTGTATTCCAGGCTGGCGAAACACCTCAGCTCCCGGGCCCTTTTGCTGGCCTCGGCGCTGGGCTTTTTCGTGAAATCCCTGCTGCTGTTGATCGCCTGGAACGCGGCGCTTTTGCTGGCGGCCCAGGCCTTCCAGGCGTTTTCCTTCGCCCTCTTCATCCCGGCCTCCGTGGCCTACACGGACCGGGCGATGGAGGCCGGGGACAAGGTCAAGGGCCAGGCCTACATGACCGCGGCCCTCACCCTGGGAGGGGTGGCCGGGAACTTGAGCGGCGGCATTGCGCTGGACGTCTCGGGTGTCAATGCCATGCTGATCCTGGGCTGCGCCTTTGCGCTAGCCGGTGTCCTGGCAATCGGATACTCAGTCCGCCCGATAACCGACAAGATTTACCACTGACCCATATAAGGAGAGTGATTCCATGCCCAATATAACCGTACTCGACCAGAGTACCATCAATAAAATTGCCGCCGGTGAGGTGATCGAGCGACCGGCCTCCGTGGTGAAGGAGCTGCTGGAAAACGCCATCGACGCCCAGGCCACCGCAGTGACCATTGAGATCAAGGAAGGCGGGACCACGCTCATTCGGGTGACGGACAACGGCTGCGGGATCCCGAAGGAGGAGATCAGCACGGCTTTTCTGCGCCACGCCACCAGCAAAATCAAATCCGTGGAGGATCTGTTCACCATCTCCTCCCTGGGATTTCGCGGCGAGGCGCTGGCCAGCATCGCGGCGGTCTCCCAGGTGGAGCTGATCACAAAGACCGTGGACAGCCTGACCGGCTTCCGCTACCAGATCGAGGGCGGGGCAGAGCGGAGCATGGAGGAGGTGGGCGCGCCGGACGGCACCACCTTCATCGCGCGCAACCTTTTTTACAACACGCCCGCCCGCAAAAAGTTCTTAAAGCGCCCGGTCACGGAGGGGGCTTATGTGGCGGACCTTGTGGAGAAGATTGCCCTGTCCCACCCGGACATATCCATCCGCTTTATCCAGAACAACCAGAACAAGCTTTACACCTCCGGAAACCACAATCTGCGGGATCTGGTGTACACGGTCTTCGGCCGCGAGGTGACCGCCAACCTGCTCCCCATCGACGTGCAGGAGGGGGATATAAAGATCGCCGGGTTTATCGGGAAGCCCCTGATCGCCCGCGGAAACCGCAATTATGAGAACTATTTTATCAACGGCCGCTACATCAAGAGCAGCATCATCTCCAAGGCCATCGAGGAGGCCTACAAGCCCTATATGATGCAGCACAAGTATCCCTTCACCCTGCTGCACTTCACCATCGAACCGGAGTTCCTGGATGTGAACGTGCACCCCACCAAGATGGAGCTTCGGTTCCGGGACGGGGAAGCGGTGTTCAAGACGGTCTTAAACGCGGTGGGCGAGGCGCTGGCCCACCGGGAGCTGATCCCCCAGGTGAGCCTGGAGGAGCGCAAGGCCAAGGAGGAGGCCCGTCAGCTGGAGCGCCTGGCCCCCAAGCCGGAGCCCTTTGAGGTCCGCAGGAGACAGAGCCTGGAGAACAGCGGGGTACAGAAACGGGATTTTGAGAACCATTCCCCACTTTTCACTGGAAATGGCGGAGAAAATCCCACTGGCGTTCCAAATACAGCGGAAAATAAGCGAATTGATTATCGCCTGATCCCACATGCCCCCACCGGCCGCGTCCGCGAGGAGAGCGAAAACCCGGCTGCGCCGGGGAGCGCAGGGAGGCAGCCGTTCGATTTTGAGCGGGATCTGTTTGGCGGGAGCCGAGGAGAAAAGCAGGAGAGAGGCGCGGGGAGGCCGTCAGTTCCGACACCGGTTCCCACACCGACTTCGGCCGCGGAACCGGCAGACGGCCAGGTTGGCGGCGCTGCCTCTGGGATGCAGCGCGCGGAAGATATTTTGGCCGATATGTTGCCGGTTGGTGGCGCCGCATCCAAGCTGCCGGTCGCGGAAAATGGCCAGACGCCCGGCGGCGCCCATGAGCTGTCGCCAATGGCCAACGACCAGACGCCTGCAATGCCCGGTGAGCTGCCGCCAATGGCCAATGCCCTGGCGCCCGGCGCACCCGGCGCCGCCAGCAACCTCTCAACCACAGAAAATGCGCCCGGCGCCCTCCAGCCCGCAGACGCGATTATTCCCGAGCAGCTCCCCACCGCCGAGCAGCTGGACCTGTTCGACACCAAATTTCTGGACCCCAGGTCCAGGCTGCGCCACAAGCTGATCGGGCAGCTGTTCGACACCTACTGGCTGGTGGAGTACGACGGCATGCTGGTGATTATCGACCAGCACGCGGCGCACGAGAAGATTCTCTACGAGAACACCATGAAGGCCCTGAAGGAGCGGCAGTTCGACACCCAGATGGTGAATCCGCCCATCATCCTGACGCTGAACATGAACGAGGAGCTTCTTTTGAAAAAATACATGGACTACTTCACCGGCCTCGGCTTTGAGATCGAGAATTTCGGCGGGCGCGAGTACGCGGTGCGCGGCGTCCCGTCCAACCTCTTTTCCATCGCCAAGCGGGAGCTCCTGATCGAGATGATCGACGGCCTCTCGGACGACGCGGCGGTCCACAACCCGGACATTATCTACGAGAAGGTGGCCTCCATGTCCTGCAAGGCCGCGGTCAAGGGGCATCAGTCCATGTCCGCCATGGAGGCGAACGAGTTGATCGACCAGCTGCTTCACCTGGAGAATCCCTACAACTGCCCCCACGGCAGGCCGGTGATCATCTCCATGACAAAGTATGAGCTGGAAAAGAAATTTAAGCGCATTGTATAGAAGGAGTGACGGAATATGAAACAACCTCTTATCATCCTCACAGGCCCCACGGCGGTGGGAAAAACCGCGCTCTCGATCTGCCTGGCCAAGGCCGTGGGCGGCGAGATCATCAGCGCCGACTCCATGCAGGTGTACCGCCATATGGACATCGGCTCCGCCAAGGTCACAAGGGAGGAGATGGACGGGGTTCCCCACCATCTGATCGACGTTTTGGAGCCGGAGGAGGAATTCAATGTGGTCGTGTTCCAGCAGCTGGCCAAGAGGGCCATGGAGGACATCTACAGCCGCAATAAGATTCCGATTGTGGCGGGCGGAACTGGCTTCTACATCCAGGCGCTGCTCTACGACATCGACTTTAAGGAGAACGAGGAGGGGGACAAAATCCGCGCTGAGCTGGAGGCTTTGGCCGCGAGCCGGGGTGAGGCGTACGTCCACGCCATGCTGCGGGAGGTTGACCCGGAGTCGGCGGACCAGATTCACCAGAACAACATCAAGCGGGTGATCCGGGCCATCGAGTATTACCGCCAGACCGGGGAGAAGATGTCCGACCACAACCGCATCCAGCGGGAGAAGGAGTCCCCCTACCACTTCCTGTACTACGTGCTCACCACCGACCGGGAGCTCCTCTACCGCCGCATCGACAGGCGGGTGGACCAGATGCTCAAGGACGGGCTGGTGGAGGAGGTGCGCGCCTTAAAGGAGCGCGGCTGCCACCGGGGCCAAACCTCCATGCAGGGCCTGGGCTACAAGGAGATCCTGGATTACTTAAACGGCGAATGCACGCTGGAGGAGGCCGTTTACGTGTTAAAGCGGGACACCAGGCACTTCGCCAAGCGCCAGCTCACCTGGTTTAAGAGGGAGCGGGACGTGCGCTTTTTAAACCTTCCGGACTTCGCAAACGACCCGGACCGGGTTCTAAAGTCTATAATAGAGGATTGCGTGGCAGAAAAAATTGTGCTACAATAACAAACCGACAGCCCATTGCCGTCATTTTCCAGGCAATGGGCTCGCCGCCATCATAGAGACAAAGGGAGAAATACCAGTCATGGATATAAACAATCAGTTGGATGAAATGTACGGGCGTCTGGGGATCAGTGCCCAGGTGCTGGCCTACGGCCGGGACGTGGAGGAGACCTTAAAGAATCGCTTTTCGGCCATCGACCAGACCGCAGAGTACAATCAGATGAAGGTGATTAAGGGGATGCAGGACAACCGCGTCAGCGACATCCACTTTGCCGCCACCACCGGCTACGGCTACAACGACCTGGGCCGCGATACCCTGGAGGACGTCTACGCCAGCGTGTTCCACGGTGAGAGCGCCCTGGTGCGCCCGCAGCTGATCAGCGGAACCCACGCCCTCCACGTGGCACTGTCCGGAAACCTGCGCCCCGGGGACGAGCTGCTCTCGCCCGTGGGAAAGCCCTACGACACCCTGGAGGAGGTCATCGGAATCCGCGACTCCGTGGGCTCCTTAAAGGAGTACGGCGTCACCTACCGCCAGGTGGATTTAAAGGCGGGCGGGACCTTTGACTACGACAACATTGCGAAGGCCATCAATGAGCGGACCAAGCTGGTCACCATCCAGCGCTCCAAGGGCTACGACCCCAGACCCACCTTCTCCGTGAAGCAGATCGGCGAGCTGATCGCGTTCGTGAAGCAGATCAAGCCCGAGGTGATCTGCATGGTGGACAACTGCTACGGCGAGTTCGTGGAGACCACCGAGCCCACGGACGTGGGGGCGGACATGATCGTCGGCTCCCTGATCAAGAACCCCGGCGGCGGCCTCGCGCCCATCGGCGGCTACATCGTGGGCCGCAAGGACTGCGTGGACCGCGCATCCTACCGCCTCAGCGCGCCCGGTTTGGGCAAGGAGGTGGGCGCCAGCTTAGGGATCAACCAGCAGCTGTACCAGGGCCTGTTTTTAGCGCCGACGGTGGTCGCCGGTGCCTTAAAGGGCGCAATCTTTGCCGCGAACATCTACGAGCGCCTGGGCTTTGCCGTGGTGCCGAACAGCACCGAGTCCCGCCACGACATCATTCAGGCCATCACCTTCGGAACGCCGGAGGGCGTGATCGCCTTCTGCAAGGGCATCCAGGCGGCGGCGCCAGTGGACAGCTTTGTGACGCCGGAGCCCTGGGATATGCCGGGATATGACGCCCAGGTGATCATGGCGGCGGGCGCCTTTGTGCAGGGCTCCTCCATTGAGCTCTCGGCCGACGGCCCCATCAAACCGCCCTACGCGGTTTACTTCCAGGGAGGCTTAACCTGGTACCACGCGAAGCTGGGAATCCTCAAATCCCTGCAGGAGCTGGTGAACGCAGGGGTTATAAAAAATATGAAGTAATTCCTGTATTTTTGTATACACCGCTAGAAGATTATGGTAATATGTATTAGATCGGATGGCGGACAGACTGAAGGAGAATTGTGACCTATGCGCTATAAGAATTTCTGGATTTTACTGATCATGCTGTTGACCGGCATCGTGCTGGGAGGCTTTATAGGCCAGCTGGCGGAGGGGGTATCCTGGCTGTCCTGGCTGAATTTCGGACAGTCCTTCGGGTTAGATTCACCGCTTGTGATCAATTTCGGGATTCTGGTTATTACCTTTGGCCTGACCATCAAGATCACGATGGCCAGCATCATCGGCGTCGCGGTGGCGCTGATCATTTACCGCTGGATTTAACATCGTTTCCTGACAATGTGCTCGGAGAGGTGCGTAGTTAGGAGAGATATGGAAAGAATAAGAATGAAAGACATGCCCGCCGGTGAGCGCCCTTATGAGAAGTGTCTGAGGGACGGCCCGGCGCGCCTGAGCGATGCCGAACTTTTGTCCGTCATCATCCGCACCGGCTCCAAGGGGGAGACCTCCCTGGAGCTGGCGGAGCAGATTCTGAACCTTGGAGAGCCCGGCGACGGCCTGGTGGGGCTCCTCCATCACTCCCTGCCGGATCTAATGAAGGTGAGGGGGATCGGCATGGTGAAGGGCGTGCAGTTGGCCTGCATCGGGGAGCTGTCCCGGAGGATATGGAAGCGCAAAAGCCGCTCCAACCGCCTGGTCTTCACAAGCCCCCAGGAGATCGCGGACTACTATATGGAGGATATGCGCCACCTGGAGAAGGAAGAGATCCGCGCCATGTTTTTAGATACCAAGCAGACGCTGCTTAAGGATGCGTGCCTGTCAAAGGGCACGGTGAACGCCTCCGTGCTGTCCCCGCGGGAGGTGCTAATCGAGGCGCTTCGCTGCCGGGCCGTGACCATGGCCCTGGTGCACAACCATCCCAGCGGGGATCCGTCGCCCAGCAAGGAGGACTTGGCCCTCACCAGGCGGATCCGGGAGGCCGGAAACCTGGTGGGAATTACCCTGATCGACCACATCATCATCGGAGACCTGTGTTACCTAAGTTTCCGTGAACAGAATTTATTATAGAGGAAGATGATACATGGAGTCCAAATACAGTAAATATGTCCTGATCGTGCTCACAGTCCTGTGTGTGCTGCTCATCGGAATCACCTCCCTGCGGGATGGCATGATGGATCCGCTGCGCACCGGCGTGGGATATTTTTTAATCCCCATCCAGACCGGCGTCAACAAGGTCGGAACCGGCATCTACAACGAGCTGACGGATTTCACCCGCTTAAAGGGTGCGCTCTCGGAGAACGAGCAGCTAAAAAATCAGATTGCCCAGCTGACGGAGGACAACAACCGCCTGCAGGCGGAGCGGTCCGAGCTTGAGCGCCTGCGGGAGCTCTACCAGTTGGACCAGGAGTACATGCAGTACGACAAGATCGGCGCCCGGGTCATCGCCCGAGACTCGGAAAAATGGTTTCAGGTTTTCCGGATCAACAAGGGCTCCGCGGACGGCGTGAAGGTGGATATGAACGTGGTGGCCGACGGCGGCCTGGTGGGCATTGTCACCGACGTGGGCGCCAACTACGCCACGGTGCGCTCCATCATCGACGACTCCAGCCGCGTGTCCGCCATGCCGGTGGACTCCGGTTACACCTGCATCGTGGCGGGAGATTTGACCCAGTACGAGCAGGGGCGCCTGCGCATCACGGACTTCTCCAAGGAGGGCGTGGTGGCCGACGGCGACCAGATCGTCACCTCCAACATCAGCTCCAAGTTCCTGCCGGGCATCCTGATCGGGTACGCGGCGGACGTGACCGTGGACTCCGAACACCTGACCCAGTCCGGATACCTGATACCGGTGGTGGACTTCGACAATCTGCAGGAGGTCCTTATTATCACGGATGTGAAGGACATGGGCGAGGGGGAAGGGCAGTAGATGAACGTAAACACCAACGCGAAGATCAAACAATTCCTGTTGAATGTGGTGCTGATCGTGCTGGCCTTCACCATACAGAACTGCGTGTTCCCGCTGCTGCCGTTTTTGGCGGCGACGCCGAACCTGCTGCTGATCCTCACCTTCTCCTTCGGATTTATCCACGGGAGGGGAGCGGGGATGCTCTACGGCGTGCTGTCCGGGCTCCTTCTGGACCTGTTTTACAGCGGCCCCTTCGGCTTTTACACTCTGATTTACATCTATATCGGCTATTTCAACGGGATTTTTACCCGATACTACTATGAAGACTACATTACCCTGCCGCTGATCCTCAGCGTGTTCAACGAACTGGCCTACAGCATGTACGTGTATGTGTTCCGGTTTTTGATCCGCGGGCGTCTGGATCTGCCGTACTATTTCCGGCACATCATGCTTCCGGAGATTATTTTCACGGTGGTGACCACGCTTTTGATCTACCGGCTGTTCTTATCCGCCAGCAGAAGGCTGGAGGATATGGGAAAAAGGAGAGACTCGACGATTGTTTAGCGAACTGATTGAAATTGTGCGGGAATTTTTGCGACGGCTGTTCACCTCCCGCCTGTTTGCCCTGGCCTTAATCTTCACACTCATGTTTTCCGGGCTGGTGATCAAGCTGTTTAATATGCAGATTCTGGAGGGTCAGAACTACCAGAATAAGTATATGCAGAAGACGGAGCGCAGCGTGACCACCCCGGGAACCCGCGGAATCATCTACGACCGGAACGGCTATCAGCTGGCCTACAACGAGCTGGCCTACAACGTCACCATCCGTGACACCGGGGCCTACACAAAGCCCGCCGACCGAAACGCCATGCTCTACCGCCTGGTAAAGATTCTGGAGCGCCGCGGCGAGACGGTGGAGGGCAAATTTGAGGTGGCGTTAAACGCCGACGGGGAGATGGTGTTTACCTCCTCCTCAAACGCCGCGAAGACCCGGTTCATGCTGAATTTCTATGGCCGCTCCTCCTCCGACCAGTTAGATGATCCCGAGGGCAAGTACTCGACAAGTATCACCGCCAGGGAGGCGTTCGAGAAGAAAAAGCGCGACTATGAGCTGGACCGCATGAAGGACGAGAAGGGCAACACCATAGTTCTCCCGGATCAGACCGCGCTCTCCATCATAAACATCATCTTCACCATGAAGCTGACGGAGTACCAGAAATATGAGACCACCACCGTGGCGTCCAACATCAGCGAGGAGACCATGGCGGAGATCAACGAGAATATCGCGGACCTCAAGGGCGTGGAGGTGGAGCGCTCCTCGGTCCGCAAGTATGAGGACAGCCTGTATTTTGCCCCCATCATCGGCTACACCGGAAAGGTCCAGGAGGACCAGCTGGCGGAGCTCAACGAGCAGTGGCGCCAGTCCGACGAGGCGAAGGATCTGCCGGAGGACGCAG
The DNA here is from genome assembly GCA_900555045.1 of uncultured Clostridium sp. Taxonomy (GTDB): domain Bacteria; phylum Bacillota; class Clostridia; order Lachnospirales; family Lachnospiraceae; genus Enterocloster. The sequence goes on from USJW01000023.1 coordinate 45,952, forward strand.
AAGACAAGTACGATTTGAACGACGTGGTGGGCCGCACGGGCATCGAGAAGTCCATGGAGCTGGAGCTTCAGGGCGAGAAGGGGTATTCCCGGATGTACGTGGACAACATGGGCCGCCCACGCGAGATCATCGAGCAGACGGATCCCCAGGCCGGAAACGACGTGTACCTCACCATCGACCGGGATCTTCAGATCGGTATCTACAAGCTGATCGAGCAGCAGCTGGCCGGTATTCTGACCTCCAAGCTGGTGAACCAGGATTTGGACCCCAACGTGCGGGTGGACGCCTCCAAGCGAATGATCCCCATCAAGGACGCCTACTACCAGCTGATCAACAACAACGTGCTCTCCCTGTCCGCCATGGCGAGAGAGGACGCCTCCCCCATCGAGCGGGAGATCTACAGCATCTACCAGTCCTCCAGGAACCAGATTCTGGAAAACATCCGGAGCCAGCTGATGAGCCAGCACCCGCAGCCCATGTCGGATCTGCCGGAGGACATGGAAACCTATATGAACTACATCTTCACCTACTTGTCCGGCACCGCCGGGATCATCCAGCGGGACAAGATCGACCAGTCCAGCGAGAGCTACAAGCGGTGGAGTGAGGGCAGCATAAGCCTGCGGGAGTACATCTACAGCGGAATCGCCGACAACTGGGTGGACACCACCAAGTTGGACGTAACCAGCAAGTACTCCGACGCGGACGATATCTTCGCCCAGCTGGTGGACTATATCATTGAGAGCCTTCAGAACGACAACAACTTTACCAAGCGGATGTTCCGCTACCTGGTAAACAGCGGCACGGTCACCGGCCGCCAGCTCTGCCTGGCGCTCTACGCCCAGGGCGTGCTGGAGAATGAGCCGGAGGAGATCGCCAACCTGACAGCGGGAGGGGAGGACTACGCGTTTTCGTTCCTGCGCAAAAAGATTTCCCAGATTGAGATCACACCCGCCCAGCTGGCGCTGGATCCCTGCACGGCCGGCGTGGTGGTGACGGATGTGCGCACCGGCGAGGTCCGCGCGCTGGTCACCTACCCCAGCTACGACAACAACCGGATGTCCGGATACGTGGACGCCGCCTACTTTGCACAGCTGCAGGCGGACCAGTCCAATCCACTTTACAACAACGCCACCCAGGCCCGAAAGGCGCCGGGTTCCACGTTCAAGCCAATCACCGCCGTGGCGGCCCTGGAGACCGGGGTCATAACCCCCTCTCAGACGATCAATTGTACGGGACTCTACGACGCGGTGGACAAGCCCATCAAGTGCTGGATCTGGCCTGGGTCCCACGGCCCGCAGACCATCGAGGAGGGCATACAGAACTCCTGTAACTACTTCTTTGCAGAGCTGGCCCACCGGATGAGCATGAAGCCGGACGGCACCTACTCCCCGGATCAGGGACTTGAGACCATCCGGCAGTACGCCACCATGTTCGGCCTGGACCACACCTCCGGGGTGGAGATTCCGGAGAACGATCCCCAGCTGTCCGACACGGACCCGGAGCGCTCCGCCATGGGACAGGGCACCCACCAGTACACCAACGTGCAGTTATCCCGCTATGTGGCGGCCATCGCCAACCGCGGGACGGTGTTCGAGCTCAGCCTGCTCGACAGGCTGACGGACTCCGACGGAAATCTTCTCAAGGATTACACGCCCACGGTACACTCAAAAATTGACATCGCGGACAGCACCTGGAACGCGGTCCAGGCCGGCATGCGCCGGGTGATCACGGACAGCTCCGCGAAATCCATTTTCGCAGACCTCCCCGTGGCGGTGGCCGGCAAGACCGGTACGGCCCAGGAGAATTTGAGCCGGGCAAACCATGGATTTTTCATCTCCTTTGCCCCCTACGCAAACCCGGAGATCTGTGTGACGGTAAATATCCCGTACGGCTACGCCGGCACCAACGCCGCGACGCTGGGCAAGCGGGTTTACGAGTATTATTATAAGTATACGACCCTGGATCAGATTATGAATTCCGGAGCCCTGGGCGTATCCAATGTAACGATCAATGACTGATAAGGAATGAGGTGATTGTATGCGCAATGCGGTGGTGATCAAGAGCAGCAAGGCGGGCATGACGGTGATATTGGACGCCGAACTCCCCTTCGACGAGCTGTTAGCCGCCATTGGGACAAAATTTCGGGAGAGCGCCCGGTTTTGGGGCTCCGTTCAGATGACCCTGACCCTGGAGGGAAGGGAGCTTTCGCCCGATCAGGAGTTCCAGATTGTTGATACGATTACGAGAAATTCACAGGTCGAGGTGCTCTGCCTCCTGGATACGGATGCGGAGCGCATCGAGCGGTGTGAGAAAGCACTGAACGATAAGCTGATGGAGTTAAACTCTCAGACCGGGCAGTTTTACCGGGGAAATTTAAAGAAGGGCGACAGCCTGGAGTCCGAGGCCAGCATCGTGGTCATCGGCGACGTGGAGCACGGAGCCCGGATTATCGCCAAGGGCAACATCATTGTCCTGGGCGAGCTCAAAGGGACGGCTGCGGCCGGCATGGCCGGAAACCGGGACGCTGTGGTGGTGGCGCTAGAGATGGCGCCCACCCAGATCCGTATCTCCGATGCCACCAGCCGGTTCAACGAGAAAAACAAAAAGCTCGGGAGGGGGGCGATGATCGCCTCCGTGGAGCAGGACGAGGTCCAGATCCGTCCAATTAAGAAAACATTCCTTAACAATATGTTAAATTTCACATAAAACCAAAAAAATACTGGTAAATTCAAGAAATTTAATGTACAATAATATGGTGGTATGATGCTTTCGCGTGATACCGCCTGTTATAATATAATTTTTCAGG